>SCSV01000070.1 GCA_004297555.1 Salinibacterium sp. | reverse complement strand
GGCTTGTCGCCGACTATCCAGACGCGTTCGTGGGGGAGATGTGCGGCCGCGGAGCGAAGACTGAACCGAAGCTCAGGGTTCTCTCCGCGGCGCACAAAGTAAACGAGGTCCAAGGACCGCGGCGGCTTAGGAGCCGACCGCGACCTTGATGAAGCGCGCCTGAGTGTCGCCCGACTCCTCGGACTCGGTCGACTCAGACTCGCTCTCTTCGTCGTCGAGCACCGCTGCGGCGCCGGCGAACGTCGAGAGAACGGACGCGTCCGACAGCTTGTCGGGCACGTACTGGAAGACCTGGCGGAGCGAGATGCCGCTATCAGCGATAGCAGCCGACTCCGTTGCGCCCCTCGGGTTGGGCGGAGCACCGTTCGCCCAGCAGAAGCCGGACGAGTGGTAGCCGACCATCGTGTCGTCGTCCAGGCCGGCCGACTCGACGAAGGTCATGCCGTACAGCACGCCGATGACGGCGCGTCGCAGGGCCGAGTCACTGCCGGACTCGTTGATCTTCGAGAAGTTGGGAACGGACAGGATGCGAGTCGCGATCGAGGGCGAGACCGCGCAGTAGCGCTCCGTGGTCGGAGCGCCCGACTTGGTCAGGAACTCGCGGATGGCGAGCAGGACCGCGATCGTGTCGTCGTCGTCCGCCGTGGCGGCGAACTCGACGTTCGTGTCGGGTGTCAGGGCGTTCATGACGGCGACGAGCTGATCCTCGGCACCGAGCGCGACTGCCTGAACCTGTGGCCGCGTGATCTGGAGACCGAAGTTCTCGAGGTCGAACGCGGCCTCTTCGTCGCTCAACAGCTTCGCGTGGTACAGGTGGGACATCGTGACCTTGACCGGCACCTCGTCGATGTCGTCGTAGGTGATGTCCGCGCCGCGGCTGGACTGCGTGCGCGCCTGGGCAGGCTGGGGCACGCGGACCGTGATGGTGTCGCCGTTGGAGCCCTTGAATTCCTCCATCGGGACCTGGGTGACAGTGGCCGGGAGAACGATCTCGCGGCCAAGGAGGGCAAGAGCAACCTTGCTGATGCCCTCAGCGGTAAGAAGAGCCATTTCGGGGGGTTACCTCCGGCCGAACGCGGGCGCCTTGGCGATGCGAGCGGCGATTTCGTCGTAGTTGGGTGTTGCTTCCGCGTTCGGCACGGCGCCGGGACGCAGGGCCTCCTTGGGTTTGCCCTTGGACGCCGTGTCGGCGGCCTTCGGCTTCAGCTCCGCGAGCAGCTCGTCGGCTGACGCCTCAAGCTCTTCGCGGGTCGTTCCCTGGAGGAAGCGGGCCAGCTTTGCGGGCAGGCCCTTCTCCGATGCGACTTCAGCGCGCGTGGCGCGCGCCTCTGCATCGGCGTTGGTCTTTTCCAGTTCGGCGAGGCGCTCTTCGAGCGTCTTGGCCTGGGCAGCGGTGCCGGCGTTGGCCTTCGCCTGCTCCTCGTGCTTGCGCGACATCGACTTCCACTTCTCGACGTCAGCCTTGGCCTTCTCGGCTTCGGCTTTCCAGTCGGGCTCCGTGCCCTTGTCGGGCTGAGCAGGTGGTGCGGCGGGTGTCGCGGGCGGGGTGGTTGAGGCGGGCGCGGCAGGCTGCGCGGGGGCAGCCTGAGTCGGCTCTTCGGCCACTAGAAAGACCTCCCTTGTCGGGTGTTGCGACGCTCCGTGTCGGAGCGCGGGCTAGGCAGCCGGTACGGCGGCCTTGGGTGGTGTTGGCTGCCCGGCCATCGGCGTCGAGCCGGTCACGGGCATGTTTCCTGTGGCGTCCTCGCGGACCGTCACGCGCTCGTTGGCGGGCGGTATCGCTGCGAGGGCGTTCTTGGCCTCATCGGCCTTGCGCTTGCGCCAGCGCTCGACGTCCTGCTGGGTAACGCCAGGGATGCGCTCCCACAGTTCATCGGCGGGGATGCCGAGCATCGTTGCGGCCTTGCCGAGCGCGTCGACGAGAGCCGACAGCGAGCGAGCGGACGTATCGCGCCAGCGCGTCTGCGCTTCGTCGGGGACCTCGATCCCGGCCAGTTGCCCAGCCAGGCGAAGGGTCTGTTCGTGCGCTTCGCCGAACATCGTCTGGCGGTCAGTGACCTTCCGGTCACGCCCCGCCTCGGCGGCCGCGATCGCGTCGGCCGAGAGGTTGATGAGTTCGCCGATCAGCTCGTGCGCCGGCGTCTGTGACAGGCTCGCGGCGTGGCGCAGCGACTCTTTGCGGCTGTCGATATAGCCCGCTACGTCTGTCTGGTCGAGGTCGCCGACCTTGACGTCGGGGTTCTCGAACGTCCAGAGCTGCGCGGCGTTCGCCTTGGCCTTCTCGTTCTCATCCTCCGTCGTCCACCCAACGACATAGCGCTGGCGGAAGGCCGCGAAGTGCTGGGCCACGAGCAGGTTGAAGGTGATG
>SCSV01000069.1 GCA_004297555.1 Salinibacterium sp. | reverse complement strand
TCTTCGTCGACCAAGTCTTCGACCTCGACGAAGACCCGCACGTCGCCGGACTCGAGCAGCCGCGAGATCACGGCGAGCGTGGCCCCGTCAGCCGGAACGCGGTATCCGGTCGCGCGCACACCCGCCGCCGCGGCATCCGCCACGAGCGTGGGCCAGCTGCCGCTCGGCACGTTGACCAGCAAGCCTCCGGGCTTGAGCACCGAGAGCGAACGCGTGCCGGTGTCATCTTGCACATTCCCGATCAGGTCGATGACGACATCCATATCGTGCGCGACGTCCTCAAACCGAGTCGCGGTGTAATCGATAACCTCGTGCGCACCGAGCTCATGCAGCCATTCCGTGTTGCGGGCGGAAGCGGTCGTGGTCACGTGGGCGCCGAAGAAGTGTGCGAACTGAACCGCGAAATGCCCGACGCCACCAGCACCAGCGTGGATGAGGATGCGCTGGCCCTCGTGCGCTTTAGCGACATCCACGACCGCGCCCCAGGCGGTAAGCGCCGCAACCGGTACCGCGGCCGCTTCGACGTGCGAGAGCGCTCGTGGTTTTCTCGTGATCACCGTGCTCGGCGCAGTTACGAACTCGGCATAGCTGCCGCTGAATCTGGGCACCAGAGTCATGCCATAGACCTCGTCGCCGGGCTTCAGCGGGTGGGCCTCATACGCGGACTCGACAACTATGCCGCTGAAGTCGCATCCGAGAATCGTGGGGTAGGAGCTGATCGCCGCGGCGGTGCCTTTGCCGCCTCGCGTTTTTGCGTCGATCGGGTTGACACCGGCTGCGATGACCTTGACCAGAAATTCAGCGCTGATTCGACCTGGAACCGGCACCTCGGCGAGGTGCAGCACATCCGGTGCGCCAGTCGAGACAATAACGACGGCTCGCATCGTGCTCATTCGAAGGCCTCCTCGCCGTGCATCCCTCACTATTGAAGGGCGCGAATGATTCCGCAGTGTTTCGTTGAGGTCACTGCAGTGCTAACTATCTCCCAAAACGCCCGCCCACTCACGAGTGCGCGCCCACCTCAGGTGACAAACTAGCGGCGTGTTCGCGCCATCCAAGCTACGTCTCGCAGCTCTGGTCGTTGCGATTCTCGCGCTCGGTTCGGTGAGCAGCGCGCTCGCGCCGGCCGTTGCATCCGAGGGCTCGGTGCCGTTTCAGGTGGAGCTGTACGTGAGTGACCCCGACGGCCTGCTTGCGCGGCTTGAGGATCTCACTGGTCCCGATGCTCACGGCGGGGGCATCCATTTCGACAAAACGACGAAAGTCGGCCAGGTCAACCGGGTGTTCGTATTCAGTGACGACTATGCCTCGGGAAAATTGACTCGGGATGCCGTCGTGCTCGACAATCTCTGGACCGCCGCCATCCTGATCGGCGGCAAGCCGATCGGACTTGCCACGATCTGGATCAACCCGTCAAGCCATGAGGCCGAGCTCGCCGACTTCGAGAAGGACGCGCCCCTCACCAAGGCCCTCAACGACGTCGGCGACGACGTCTTCGTCGTTCGGGATGCCCCACGCGCGGCGTGGCTCACTCTCCACGGGTCCAGCCTCGCCCTGGCGGAGCCGGGGTCCTCGGGGCTGAGCGGCACCACCACTCTGAAGAAGTACCAGCCCATCGTCGTCAATCAGGTCGGTGCGCAGAAGCCGGCTGCTAGCTCGAACCTCGGCTTCTTCACCGCGGTGGGCTTGATCGGTGTCGCGGTCGCGGTGACGGTGTGGTTGCTGTTCTTCTCCGGGGCACCGCGACTGCGGCGCGACTAGCGAGTTTGCAGCGAACGGGCGCATCCCGTACTCTGGCGGGAGCCAAAGACCGCCGGTTTCGCGGGTTCCGCAAGGTGCCGCGAGTAAAGAATTCCAGCGCAGGTGTATGAAGTAGTTCGGGCTTGTTCGAAAGAATCGGTCTGCTCCAGCTCCGTGCCTCTGCGCCGGGGCTTTTGCTTTGCCGGGCCCACGTTCAGCGGCGCACAGAAAATCAATCATTAGGGAGCACCATGGCGAAAAAGGAAGCATCGGTCGCCGAGCTGACGGAGAATTTCCGTAGCTCGAACGCTGTTCTGCTGACCGAGTATCGCGGACTCACCGTTGCCCAGCTCAAGTCGCTGCGGCAGTCAATCAGTGAGCACGCTACATACGCCGTGGTGAAGAACACGCTGACGAAGATTGCGGCGAACGCGGCCGGCATCACGTCGTTTGATGACGACCTGGTCGGGCCATCCGCCATCGCATTCGTCCACGGTGACACTGTCGCCGTGGCGAAGAGTCTGCGTGACTTTGCCAAGGCAAACCCTCTTCTGCTGGTAAAGAACGGCTACTTCGATGGAAGCCCTCTCACCGCCGATGAGGTCAAGAAGCTTGCCGACCTTGAGTCCCGGGAGGTGCTGCTCGCGAAGTTCGCGGGTGCCGCCAAGGCCTCGCTGTTCGGTGCGGCGTACATGTTTAACGCACCGCTCGCCCAAGCCGTTCGCACGGTCGACGCGCTGCGCGAGAAGGAGTCGGCGCAGTAGGCGCCGAAGCAAAAAGCACCTCGCGCAGTAAGCGCGGAACGAGAAACACAGTCGCGCTTACTGCGGGACGAAGAATTAGGAGAACATCATGGCAAAGCTGACCAGCGACCAGCTGATCGAAGCATTCAAGGAGCTCACCCTCATCGAACTCAGCGAGTTCGTGAAGAAGTTCGAGGAGACTTTCGAGGTCACCGCGGCAGCTCCGGTTGCCGTTGCAGCAGTAGGCGGCGGAGCAGCTGCTCCGGCCGAAGAGGTCGAGGAGAAGGATTCCTTCGACGTCGTGCTCGAAGCAGCGGGCGACAAGAAGATCCAGGTCATCAAGGAGGTGCGCGCACTCACCAGCCTCGGTCTCGGTGAGGCGAAGGCACTCGTTGACGGTGCACCGGGCGTTGTGCTCGAAGGCGCCAACAAGGAGACCGCCGAGAAGGCAAAAGCACAGCTCGAAGAGGCCGGTGCTACCGTCGTTCTCAAGTAGTCATTTGCGAGAAGGGGCGCCGTCCGGTTTCGGGCGGCGCCCCTTTCGTTTTCGTACAACGAGCGAGTGCCCCGCGCGGCGTCACCCTGGGTGCAACCCCGAAGTGAATTGGGACAAAAGCTTGCGGCAATTGCGGGCGTTACCCAATAATGGGGGCAGCCCAGCACTCCCCCGTACGTGGGCCAAACCCGAATCGAGTCTGTCGCGACTGGTCGCGAAACTAGGCAGCCTTACCCTCTGCCTGGCTTCGAATGCGATCCACCGCGGCAACTCACCAATGCAAAGGTGCATACCCGAATGCCACCGAAACCCCAGATCGCCGCGCGCGGTTTTCGGCTGCGCCGATTTGATGCGACGACTGGCGTGCGGCGGCGCTGGTCGTGGCGTGCGATCGCGGGTGCTCTCGCGCTCGCCCTCTTCTCCGGGAGTGCAATCGCGGTGGCCTCAGTCTCGGTGGCCCAAGCGCACAGTGCAGATTACACGGCGAGCTGCACCGGGGTGACGGTCCACGCCTCCTCATACCAACCGGAGGGGAGCCAGCCCGGCCAGGCCAACACGATCACGTTCCAGGTCGACGGTGGCGAGGTCGAGACATTCAGTTTTGGAAGTAGCACAACCAAGAGCTTCTTCTTCCCGAATTCCACCGAGGCTCACAACTACAACCTGACCGTCACGGCTTGGGACGACTCCAGCTGGAACAAGCAGTGGCTGAACCTGAGCTCGACGCCGTGCGTGCGTCCGGGCATCCTGAGCCTGTCTGCCCCCCGCTGCGATGTGGTCAACGGCTCAACCGATCTCACGGCCAAGTTCGGCGACCTCGTCGCCGGCCGCCACTACTCGCTCACCCTCGCCAGTGACGCCCCGAGTAGCACGGCCACGGATTATCAACCCAGCCAGGCGAGCCCGGAGTACACCTGGCCCGATGTGGTGCCGGGCCGCGATTACACCGTCACGATCACCGACTCGACGAACAGCGACCTGACCGCGACGAAGACCGTGGCGGTCACCGGATGCCCGCAAGAGTCGGGAATCCGGGTCGACACCACCCAATGTTCCGCGCCCGACCACGCCGGGGTGTACAGCGTGACCGCCCTCGAACTCGTTGTGGGCCGGCAGTACCGCATTGACTTGTTCGCCGGTGGCAACGTGCTCGCGGACAGCGTCACCTTCACTGCCAACAGCGCGCAGTTCACGCACGACTTTGCCGCGGTCCCGCTCGAGAGCTATTACGCGAGCGTCACCGATGTTCAGGACAGCCAGCTTGTCGCGACGAGTAACGCCTCCGGCTTCTTGCCCTGCCCTGTTCGACTCGACGAGCCCGCCCTCACCCTCAGCCAGTGTGTCGACACCGCGGGCAGCGACGCGGCGATCGGTATCAGCACCTCGAACCTTGTGCCGGGCCGCCAATACCGGGTCACAGTGACAGACGGCTCGGGAGCGACCGTGTCCAGCGACACATTCCTGGCGGAGGCATCGACCTGGTCGACTGCCTTGCCGAATCTGCCGACCGGCACCTACACAGTGACTGTCACCGACGTTCTACTGCCATCGTTCACTGCATCGAGCCGCGCCCAGTTGGAATCCTGCCCGAGCCAGCCCAGCCTCGCGCTGTCGGCGGCGCAGTGCTCCGAAGCAGGCGGCACGGCGCAGATCACCGCGGTTGTGACCGACTTCGTCGTGGGGCGCGGGTACACGGTGACCTTGACCCAGGCGGGCATCCCGGTCGATGGCCCACACGACAAGGTGGCACCGGACTCATCGTCGTGGCGCCTGCCGATCTTCACTGGTCTCGCGCCCAACAAGGTGTACCGCGTTCTCGTCGTCGACACTCTCGTGCCGACCGTTGTCGCAGCTGCTGACATCTCGCTCGGAGCATGCCCCGGGATGCCCAAGCTCGCGATCACCAACGGAACCTGTTCCCTCCTCGGTGCATCCCCGCTGCATGTGGCGCTGACCGGACTGGCCGACGGACAGACCTACACCGTCAGCGTGACCGAGACCGGCGGCGATCAGCCTGTGGACGGAGTTCTTGCGCAAACGGTGGACGGTGACGTCGGCGAGACCGAGGTGGTTTTCGAGAATGTGCCCAACGGCCACGACTACACCGTGACAATCAAGAATGAGTCGGGCAGGGTCAGTGTCTCGGCAACGACGTTCTTGCCCATCTGCGATCTACCGACTTTGCCGTTCGACGATGATCTAGCGACGCTCGCGTTCACCGGATCCGAGGACCTGCCGATTTCGCTGCTCGGGCTCGCGCTCATCCAACTCGGGCTCGTGCTTGTCGGACTGTCGCTCGTGCGCAGGCGTGCGAATCAAAGCTGATCGAAACCGGCATAGGGTCGATGCATGAGTTGGATGCGCGGCCCGCACGGTAGCGGGGACATCGACTCCCAGCGAGCGGCGAATGCGACCGCACCGACGATTCCGAACCTCTACCGCAGAACCGCCGCCCTCTTTGCGCCGCACCGGCTCGCGCTCACCGTCACGATTGTGCTCGTTCTGATCGGTGCCGGATTGAGCGTGGCGCCGCCGTTGCTCACCAAGCAAGCATTCGACGTTGGACTCTTCCCGCCATCCGGCCGCCCGAATCTGCCGGTGCTCGTCGAGCTCGTGCTTCTGATGATCGGGTTGTGGGTGGCCTCCGCGGCTCTCGGGGTGTGGCAGACCTACCTCACCGCGACAGTGGGAAACCGGGTGATGGGCGCTCTGCGCATCCGTCTCTTCGGCCACCTGCAGTCGATGGAACTCGCGTTCTTCACGAGAACCAAGACCGGGGTCATCCAGTCGCGACTGCAGAACGACGTCGGCGGTGTCGCGGGCGTGCTTAGCAACACGATCTCGAGCGTGATCGGCAATACCGTCACTGTGATCGCGGCCTTCGTGGCAATGCTCGTGCTCAGCTGGCAACTCACGATTGTCGCGCTGATTCTGTTGCCTGCCCTCGTCATGGCCCAGCGCAAGGTCGGTCAGGTGCGCGCCCGCATCGCTACGAAGACGCAAGAGTCGCTCAGCGAGATGACGGCGATCACGCAGGAGGCACTGAGCGTTTCGGGCATTCTGCTCGCCAAGAGTTTCAGCCAGCAGCATGCCGAGATCGACCGCTACTCCACCGAGAACGACAACCAGATTTCGCTGCAGGTGCGACAGCAGATGAGCGGGCAGTGGTTCTTCGCGATGGTGACGATCTTCCTGTCGGTCATCCCCGCCGTCATCTATCTTGTCGCCGCGTGGCTGATCACCGGAGGGGTGGATGTCACGGCCGGCACCGTCGTCGCGTTCACCACCGTGCAGGCCCGGTTGATGTTCCCCCTGCTCGGGTTGCTGCGGGTGGCGCTCGACTT
>SCSV01000003.1 GCA_004297555.1 Salinibacterium sp. | reverse complement strand
TCTTGCGCTGCGAGGCGGCGCGGGCGCGAGCGTTGGAGTCGAGTTCGACCTTGCGAATCCGGATCGCCTCGGGAGTAACTTCGACGCACTCGTCTTCGCGCGCGAACTCGAGGCACTCCTCGAGCGTGAGCTTGCGGGAGGGGGTCATCCGCTCGAAGCTGTCGGATGTCGACTGCCGCATGTTGGTGAGCTGCTTCTCCTTGGTGATGTTGACATCCATGTCCTCGGAGCGCGAGTTCTCACCCACGACCATGCCCTCGTAGACCTCTTGCGTCGGCTCCACGAAGAACGACATGCGCTCTTGCAGCGCGACCATCGCGAACGGGGTTGCGACGCCAGCGCGGTCGGCGACGATCGAGCCGTTCGTGCGCGTCTCGATTGCGCCGGCCCAGGGCTCATAGCCGTGCGAGATCGCGTTGGCGATGCCGGTGCCGCGCGTGATGGTGAGGAACTCGGTGCGGAAGCCGATGAGGCCGCGCGAGGGAACGATGAACTCCATGCGCACCCAGCCGGTGCCGTGATTCGTCATGAGCTCCATGCGGCCCTTGCGCGCCGCGAGCAGCTGGGTGATCGCGCCGAGGTGCTCCTCGGGCGAGTCGATGGTGAGGTGCTCGAAGGGCTCGTGCAGCTTGCCGTCGATGTACTTGGTGACCACTTGCGGCTTGCCCACGGTCAGTTCGTAGCCCTCGCGACGCATCTGCTCGACCAGGATGGCGAGCGCCAGTTCGCCTCGGCCCTGTACCTCCCAAGCATCCGGGCGGCCGATGTCGACGAGCTTGACCGAGACGTTGCCGACCAGCTCGCGATCGAGGCGGTCCTTCACCATGCGGGCGGTGAGCTTGTGGCCCTTCACCTTGCCGATGAGCGGGCTGGTGTTGGTGCCGATCGTCATCGAGATCGCCGGGTCGTCGACGGTGATGGTCGGGAGCGGGCGAACGTCATCGGGGTCGGCGAGCGTCTCGCCGATCGTGATGTCTTCGAAGCCGGCGACCGCGACGATGTCTCCGGGTCCGGCCGAGTCGGTCGGATAACGATCGAGCGCCTTAGTCATCAGAAGCTCGGTGACGCGCACGCTGTGCACACTGCCGTCGTGCTTGACCCAAGCCACCGTCTGGCCCTTCTTGATCGTGCCGTTGAAGACGCGCAGCAGGGCGAGGCGGCCGAGGAAGGGGGATGCGTCCAGGTTGGTGACGTGCGCCTGCAGCGGGTGCTCGTCGTCGTAGGTTGGCGCCGGAATGTGCTTGAGGATCGCGTCGAAGAGCGGCTCGAGGTCGTCGTTGTCGGGGAGGGAACCGTCGGCGGGCTTGTTCCAACTCGCGGCTCCGGCGCGCCCCGAGGCGTAGACCACAGGAACGTCGAGCACTGCGTCGAGGTCGAGGTCGGGCATGTCGTCGTGCATATCACTCGCGAGACCGAGCAGCAGGTCCTGGCTCTCACCGACAACCTCGTCGATGCGGGCATCCGGCCGGTCGGTCTTGTTGACGAGCAGCACGACCGGCAGTTTCGCTTCGAGAGCCTTGCGCAGCACGAACCGGGTCTGCGGCAGCGGGCCTTCGCTGGCATCCACCAGCAACACGACACCGTCGACCATCGAGAGGCCGCGTTCGACCTCGCCGCCGAAGTCCGCGTGGCCCGGGGTGTCGATGACGTTGATCGTGATGGGGCCCTCGGTCGCGTGAACACCCTTGTAGGAGATGGCGGTGTTCTTCGCGAGGATCGTGATGCCCTTTTCGCGCTCCAGATCGTTCGAGTCCATGGCACGGTCTTCGAGGTGGGCGTGCTCGGCGAAGGAGTTCGTCTGGCGCAGCATCGCGTCGACGAGCGTGGTCTTGCCGTGGTCGACGTGGGCGACGATCGCCACATTGCGCAGGTCGGAGCGAGTGGCCATGGCCATGACGGTAATCCTTTGATTCTGGCCCGTGCGGGCCGCGGAGACGTGGCGACTCTGTCGTCGCGGGATGCTGCGCCAATCGAACGGCGAGCGGATGGCTGCGATAATTTCACTGCTAGCAGCGGTAATACACTACCTGGCCTCGGTAACCGGCTCCCAATCCCAGATATTCCAGAAGTATGTCGGCACGACGGCCGAGGGCGCGATGTGGGCGACCGCCTTCTCGTCGTAGGCGGTGAGCGCGGGGGCCTGGTACAGGGTCTCGCCGTAGGAGTCATGCCAGAGGTGCGTGTCGATGCGCCGTTCGATCGCGCGCCGCTCGATCGCGTCGGTCTCGCCGCGCCATTTCGCGATCAGGGCGGTCACGCTCGGGTTGTCGTAAGAGTTGTGGTTCTGCGGGTTGTCCGCATCGAAAACCGCCAGGTCGCGCTCGCTTACCTCGGCACTTGCAGCGGTGGTGCTGTAGAGGGCGGCATCGTAGATTGCGGGCATCCCGAGCCGATCGCGCCAGTCGGGGCTGGAACAATCCGTCACCTTGAACCCGGCGAGGCCAGCCGATTTCTTTATCAGGGCGAATTCCTCGACCCGCGATGGATTCTCGGGATCGAACAGAATGCAGACGGTCGGCTTAGTACCGCCCGCCCGATCGAGCAGCGCCTTCGCCCCATCGATGTCGACGCTGCGGTAGGCACTCGATCCGTTCTGCTTCACCGACTCGCGGTAGCCGGGCTGCCCGGGGAAGAACACCAAGGAGTCGCGGACCGCGGCGCGCTTCTGCAGTGGGGCGACAACCGACTTGGCGATTTCGCGCCTCGGGATCACCTTCAAGAAGGCCCTGCGAACGAGCGGGTTGTCGAAGGTGTCGTTCTTCGAAGGTCCGAACTGCAGCACGATGCGCTCATTGCTCGCGCCGGGCGCGATGAGCGTCTTCGCTTTGATCGCCTTGAGGTCGTCGAGGACTTGCCCGCTCGGCTTCGGCGCAATGACTTGCACTTCGTTGTTCTCGAGGGCAGCGACGGCGGCGAGCGGGTCGACGACGACCCGAACCGCGATGGTCTGGATCTTCGGTTGATTCTCGCCGGTGTAGCGCGGGTTGGCCGTGAGGGTGACCGCCTGCTTCGAGTGGATGCCCGTGATGCGGTATGGGCCATCGCTCACGAGCAGATCGTGGTCGGCGGGCATTCTCGAGAAGTTGAACCCCGAGTTCCAGAAGCTCGAAATCTTGGACAACGCCGAGACATCGTGGCTGCGAACGGCGTCGATGAGGGCATCCTCTGCCTGGTCAGAATCGCTGATTCCGAGCGCGTGCTTCACGACGATGTGGGCCGGCAAAGGTGCCGCCATGGCGGTCTCCCAATCGGCGACCGGGCGATCGAACGTGACGGTGATCGACTTGCGGTCCTCGCTGATGTCGGGCACCCGGCTGGACGCCCTGAATCCGATTCGGCTGGCATCCGCGTCGAAGTAAACGACCTTCTTGGGCAGAGCCCGGAACTCGCCGGTCTTGGCATCCGCAAATCGGCTCGGGTCGAAATCGGCGGTGTTCTCGGCGCCGGAGAGGGCGGCCCATTGCAGCAGGAGATCGGCGGCATCAACCGCTGAGCCGTCTGACCAACTCACGCCATCCGCGATCGTGTACTTGACCACGAGCGGGTTGTCGGACAGCTTCTGATAGCTGCCGAACGTCGTGTTGCGCACGAGCGAAAGATCATTGTCGAAATAGTTGAAGCCACTGAGCGTCGCATACGTGATGTTGCGGTTCGCGGAGGTCGCTCCAAACGTCGTGTGCGCGTTGTAGGAGGTGAAGGGTGTGGTCCAGGCAACGGCGACGGATGACCCGGCCACAAGGGGGCGCGGGGGTGCGGTGCATCCGGTGAGGATGAGAGCGGCTGTCGCAAGCAACGCCACTGCCCCCGATCGTCTGGTTCTCACGTGGGGCCTCCGGGGGAAATTCTGCTGACTGCTACTCAGACTATGCGGGCCGGGCGCTTCGCGCTGCACCGACGCCTACGATGGATGCGTGAAGCGCTCGCCCGAGGACCTCGTGGTGTTCGACGGCGACTGTGCATTCTGCACGACCTGGCTCCACCGGCTCGAAGCCGCTTTGCCCTATTTTCCGAAATCGTCGCCCTGGCAGTGGCTCGACCTCGAGCCGCTCGGTCTCAGTTCAGACGATGTCGAGAAGTACGCCTGGCTGT
>SCSV01000068.1 GCA_004297555.1 Salinibacterium sp. | reverse complement strand
GAGCCGTTGGCCAAGGCCAGATAGCACTGTCCTTGCAGGCAGCAATCAAAACCCACAGCCCTGTTCCGCAGGGAACAGCGGCAGCGGGATGACCCAGCCACTATCAAGGCATTAACCGCACAGATAGGGGATTGCCCCAGGGCAATTCAGTTCATGCGGTCCTGACGAGGCGGATGGCCTTCCATTTCTGCTCTGCGAAGGCTTCCCGGGCTGGCCTGGGTTTTTGGCCTGTTTTCCTGATCAAGTTGAGGGTGGCGTCGCGGATCGCGGCGAGCGCCTGTGGCGCGGATCCGGAGCGGACCCGGCAGTGGTCCTCGCGGAACGTGACGTCGCGGACGTGGAACAGGCTGTTCTCGATCTGCCAGTGGTCGCGGGAGAGTTGCAGCAGGCCGGCTGCTCCAACGCGGGCGGGATCGAGGCTGGTGATGGCATAGATCACCTCGCGCGAGCAGCGATCCTTCAACTCGCGGATGCGCTCGATGCGGCAGATCGCCTTGAGCCCCGACCACGTCTGGTCGAGGCGTGCGGGCAGCTTCGTGCGCACCCGGATGCGCCTGATCTCGATGCGGCCGTGCCCCTTCTCGACCGTCTCGGCGCGGACAAGATCGGCGGGATCACGCCGCTCGGCGGTCTGACCCGGAACGGCGGCGATTACGTCCTGAGGGGGGAACGTCGCCGAAGGCGCGAGCAATCTCGCCTTCGAGCTCGGGCTGGTTGGCTTTGACGAACAGGAAGTAGTCGCCGCCTCGCTCCCGGATCACCTCGATGATCGGCCGGAAGGTGAAGGCGGCATCGCCGGTGACCACCGCACCGTCGAGAGGCAGTTGCTTCAAAAGCTCGATAACCTCAATCATTTCGGCACTATCGGGCGGCACGACGAGCGAGCCGACGGACGCCTGAAGCGTCGTCGAGAACGCATGCAGCATGTGCACGCCCGGGCTCGTCTCGTGCTGGCTGCCGCGTCGTGTCGAAGACGCGCTGCCGCGGAGCCGCTTGCCGTCGAGGGCGACGTGACCCAGACCGCGATCCACCTTCACGAGGCTGCCGAGCGCCTTAGCCAGGTCGCCGGCCGCGATCGACTGGAACACGTAATGATAGGTCGCATGGCAAGGCGCCTTGCGTCGCTTCTTGTCGACGCCGAGGGCCTGCAATGCCTTCGGCGAGAGCCGGCGCCCGAAGCGAAAAATCGCCATCAGATCGTTGGCACCCGAAAGCATCGCGCATAGCGAAATGGCGATGATCGCGGGCAGTGGGAACCGCCGACCCTTCTTTGTTCTGTGATCCTCAATCCCCTGCAACGCCGCCCAGAGCGTGCCCTGTGCCATGCCCCCGCCTCCCTCGATGTCCAGGAGGACTTCAGAATCCTGTTCGGGCCGTTATCCTATGCGGTGAATTGAATCACCCTGGGGATTGCCATGTACAAGAACATCTTTGCATTGACGGCTCTTGCAGCGATCGTGGCGTTCGTGCCTGCGGCTCATGGCGGGTATTTGTGCGAGGACGATGACGGCGACGTCGAGATCTGCTCGATCCGCATTCCCTATACCAGCTTCATTCCTCGATCGCTCCCCGAAGCGCCGAAAGCCGCCCCAAGGCTCATCGAGCGCGATGTGGAGAAGACCGTGGAGATCGAGGTGCCGCGGCCAGCCGACAGCCACGTCAAGATCGTCGAGAGCCCAGCGGACATCCGCGCACCCGACGTCGCGCCCATGTGCAGACAATATTTCCCGGCGCTGGGAAAGAT
>SCSV01000067.1 GCA_004297555.1 Salinibacterium sp. | reverse complement strand
TGAAGATGTACTTGCGCATCATGCTCTCCTCCGACCGTCAATCAACGCTACTACCGCTACAGCCAGCCTCGCCTCTTGAATACGAAGTAGAGGGCGGCGCAGGAGACGACCATCAAGGCAAGGGCTAATGGATACCCGAGAGGCCAGTGCAACTCGGGCATGAATCTGAAGTTCATGCCGTAGATCGCACCGATCAGCGTCGGCGCGAACAGGATCGCGGCCCAGCCGGAGATCTTCTTCACTTCGTCACCTTGGGCGATGCTGGCTGCCGACAATGATCGCATCTCGTCGTTCTGGCCCTGGGTCACGAGAATCGATTGCACCGTCAGAGCGTCGTGCAGCACCGCCCTGAAGGAGTCCGCGCGCTCCACCGTCTTGATCGCGTGGTCGTAAACGTCGCGAAGATTGCGCTGCAGCTCGACGTTCACCTGGTACTTGACGTAACCCGCCTCGAGCGCAGCGAAGATGTCGACAAGCGGATGTGTGGCGCGCTGAAACCCCATCGCCTCGCTCGCGAGCTTGTAGATGCGCCGCGACACGGCCGGATCCCCGTCGAAGAGCTGATCCTCGATCTCGTCGATGTCGTTTTCGAGACCCGCAATCACCGGCTGGTACTCGTCGACCACTTGGTCGAGCACCGCGTAGAGCACCGCCTCCGGCCCGAGGGAGAGGAGCTCCGGGTTCTTCTCAAGGCGCTTGCGCACTCGGCCAAGATCGGGTGACTCGGCATGCCGCACCGTAATGGCGAAATTCGGGCCGATAAACAAATGCACCTCGCCGAACTCCACCTCCTCGGGGCCGTCGAGGTAGCGGGCGGGTCGCAGAACGATGAAGAGAGTCTCGCCGTAGCGCTCAAGCTTGGGGCGCTGGTGCCCCTTGAGGGCATCTTCAACCGCGAGGGGGTGCAGGCTGAACTCGGCCTCCACCGCACGGAGTTCTTCCTCGGTGGGCCGGTACATCCCGATCCAGGCGAATCCACCGTGATCGCGCAGTTCCTCGAAGGTCTGGTCCAGCGTCACCGGGTGCGCTTCGCGCACGCCGTCGCGGTAGATCGCGTTATCGACGATGGGCATGACGGGCCTTTCTGCGCCGGAAGATTCCGCGATCAGGATATGCCGAATCGAGCGCGTGATTGGGCAGACGGCCCCGATTGCGGCCCCGCTGGTAGCCTCTATAGGAAATGGGCGCCATGCCGAATTCACCGAACACGCTGTACGACTTCGTCGTCGTGTCGAACCGGCTCCCAGTCGACCACGTCGTGGAGCCCGATGGGGTGACCTCGTGGCAGCACTCACCGGGCGGCCTGGTAACGGCGCTCGAGCCCGTCATGCACGGTGTCGCCGGAGCCTGGGTGGGTTGGGCCGGCCAGGCCGATCTCGCGCTGGAGCCGTTCGAGAGCGACGGCATCCATCTCATTCCGGTCGAGTTGACGACCGATGATGTCGAGAACTTCTACGAGGGTTTCAGCAACGACACGCTGTGGCCGCTCTACCACGACGTGATCTCAGCGCCTGGCTACCACCGGGTCTGGTGGGAGAGCTATGTGGCAGTGAACCAGCGATTTGCGGATGCCGCGGCGAAAGCCAGCGCCCCCGATGCGATCGTCTGGGTGCAGGACTACCAACTGCAACTCGTGCCTCGGTTGCTGCGTGAGTTGCGACCCGATCTGACGATCGGCTTCTTCAACCACATTCCCTTTCCGCCCTACGGCATCTATTCGCAATTGCCATGGCGAACCCAGATCATCGAGGGATTGCTCGGCGCCGATGTGATCGGTTTTCAGCGGGTTGCGGATGCCTCGAACTTCTCGCGCGCGGTGCGCCGGCTCACCCACTACCCGACCAAGAACGCGGTCATCGAAGTGGCCGGGCACTACGGGCCCCGTCGTGTGCTGGCAAAGCCGTTTCCGATCTCGATTGACTCGCACAGCTATGAGAAGCTCGCGCGCGACCCCCGCATCCAGAAGCGGGCGCTCGAGATTCGCGAAGGGCTCGGCAACCCCAAGACGATCATGCTCGGCGTCGATCGGCTCGACTACACGAAAGGCATCGGGCACCGACTCAAGGCCTATGGCGAACTGCTCGCCGAGGGGCGCATCAACGTCGAAGAAGTGACGCTCATGCAGATCGCCAACCCGAGCCGTGAGCGCGTCGCCGCCTACATGCAATTGCGCGACGAAATCGAACTGACAGTCGGCCGCATCAACGGTGACTTCGCGACGATGAGCCACCAGGCGATCAGTTACCACCACCACGGGTATCCGCGCGAGGAGATGGTCGCGCTCTACCTCGCAGCAGACGTCGTGCTCATCACCGCTCTGCGTGATGGCATGAACCTCATCGCCAAGGAATACGTCGCGAGCCGCTTCGACGAAGACGGCGTGCTCATTCTGAGCGAGTTCACCGGCGCCTCGGATGAATTGAAGCGCGCGCTGTTGATCAACCCGCACGACATCGAGGGGCTCAAAGAAGCCATCCTGAAGGCGGTCTCGATGCCGAAGCGTGAACGCACGACGCGCATGCGTGCCCTGCGCAAGAGGGTGCTGCATTACGACGTTGCACGCTGGTCGACCAAGTTCCTCGAAGCGCTCGAACACGCGCGGGCCAGCCGCCATGAGAGGATTTCGACGGTCGATTCACCGACCGAGCCTGAACGGCCAGTCGATCGGATGAGTGCAGACACCTAAGTAACTGATGGTTGACGTCGATACACCTCCGAGATTCTCGCGACTGCCCGAACCGCTTGTGGGCGCTCTGCGTGAAATCGCGCGCACCCAGCGACTGCTCGTCGCACTCGACTTCGACGGCACCCTCGCCCCCGAAGTGGACGACCCGGAGATGGCCCGCGCGCTGCCTGAGGCACGAGCCGCCGTGCTGCGCCTTCTGGCCATGCGCTCGACCCGGGTGGCGTTGATCTCCGGGCGGGCCCTGAAAAGTCTCGAGCGTGTGGCCGATCTTCCCGACAACACGCTCCTGGTCGGCTCGCACGGCATCGAGATTCGGCTCGACTCACCCGACGTGCAGCTGACGCTCGATGCGACCGAACTTGAGCAAGTCGATGCGCTCAACTCCGTGCTCGGCGAGGTCGCCGATTCGCTCGACCAGGTGTGGCTCGAACCCAAACCGGCGGGCTTCGCACTGCACACGAGACTCGCGACCGAGCAGAACAGCCGCATGGCACATCTTGTTGCGCGCCGAGAAGCGATCGCCGAAGTCGCCGGCATCACGATCCGCGAGGGCAAGAACGTGCTCGACTTCTCGGTGCGCTCCACCACCAAGGGCGAGGCGATCGAGCACTTGCGGCAATACACGAACGCCAACTCTGTGTTCTTCGCCGGCGATGACGTGACCGACGAAGACGCGTTCGCCGCGCTCAACCCCGATGACGTCGGACTAAAGAGTGGCCCGGGCGCGACCTTGGCGAACTTTCGCGTGGCCGGCCCGATTCAGGTTGCGCGCGCCCTGGCCCTGCTCGCGGACCTGCGAGAGGGCGACGTACACGAGCAGTAGCCTGCTCAGCTCACCAGAAGTCCTAGACTCGGAACCATGCCAGA
>SCSV01000066.1 GCA_004297555.1 Salinibacterium sp. | reverse complement strand
GGAGCGAGATGAGCAGCAACGCGGCGTCTACACGATGGCCGACCTCATGCGTATCTACACGACCTCACGGGCCTCGATCTACCGCGCAATCGACCGCGCCACTGTGGCCAGAGCGACCACACGCGCCCGCGAGGCCGCACGAGTTAGCGCCGCTGACACTGAAGCGCAGGACGAAAGAAGGTCCCTCAATTAGCCCCAGAAAGACGCCTAGCCCCTTTTAACTTCGTGCTGCGAATGTTAAATTTGAGCAGCAAATCTGCTGGTCGATAAAGGGTGTGAAGTGGTTACGAAACGTAGGAGAAATCAAGACACCGGCCAGGGCGAATTTGACCTCTGGGGATTCTCTGAACCAGAGATCGATGACCAGCTCTCGCAGGCCAAAGGGTCTGCAGGCAACACAGAACAAGGAGCGGCAGATGAACCACTACGCGACGCTGATTCGCGAACGCTGGATGGCTATGGCCCCAGCGAGCTACGCGGAGATCTCAGACAAGGAGCAGTTCTTCGCGGGGCTGGGCGAGACGATGCTGACGGCGGTCCACCAACTGACACACCAGCTGACACCGACGCCGGCGAGCGAGGACTATCTGGAGCAGGTTGGCCGTCTAACGATGGCCAAGAAGCAGGCGGAGGAGATCGCGCTGAGCGAAGTGCCGTGGCCGGCCGTCGAGGTGACGTCGGACGAGGCACGCGAGGAGTGGGAGTCGACCCGACCGCAGGAGAGCGGTTTGGCGGAGTGGATGCAGTCGTTGGATCGGCCGCTGATGGAGCACGAGTTGCAGGAGCTGGCGGCCGCGTGGATCCTGCCGGTGGAGTTCCTGCAGGGGATGTCGGAGTCGACGAGTCCGATGACCTATTTGGATTCGCATTCGGCGGAGATCTCGATGAGCCAGCAGCTGCGCTACTCGAGGGACCTGCAGAACCACTAGCCGCAGCGTTCATCCCGGGCGTGTTCGATACCCAGCCGCCCTCGGGAGCTAAGGCGCGTTTCAACGCCAACGTCGAGGCGATCGCTCTCGCCCGCACGCTGGCAGCGGAGGGGCGACCAGCTGACGTCGACGAGCAGCCTGTGCTGGCCCGTTGGTCCAGCTGGGGCGCTCTGCCAGACGTGTTCGACGAGAGCAAGGACAACTGGGCGGGGGAGCGGGCACAGCTGCAGCAGCTGCTCTCGGCCGACGAGTACGCGGCTGCGAGGCGCACCACGGTCAACGCGCACTTCACGGCACCGGCGTACGCGGCCGCCGTCTGGGATGCCGTGAGACGCCTCGGCTTCGACCGCGGCGACGTCCTCGAACCGGGGTCGGGCAGCGGCACATTCATTGGCCTTGCCCCCGCCGGCGCAAACATCACCGGCGTGGAGCTAGACGGTATCAGCAGCGCGATCGCGAAGGGACTCTACCCCGCTGCCGATATCCGCAACGAGTCCTTTGCCGACAGTCGGCTACTGCGCGACACCTTCGACCTGACGATCGGCAACGTGCCCTTCGGCAACGTCACCCTCCACGACCCGGTATTCAACCCGAACCGCCACTCGCTGCACAACCACTTCATCATCAAGTCGCTACAGCTGACCCGACCCGGCGGTCTGGTCGCTGTGCTCACAAGCCACTTCACCCTCGACGCCGCCAACCCCGCCGCCCGGCGTGAGATGAACGGACTCGCAGACCTGGTCGGCGCGGTCCGCCTCCCCTCGGGTGCCCACCGTCGTTCCGCCGGCACAGAGGCCCTCACCGACCTCCTCATCCTTCGCCGCCGCGAACCGGGCACCCCGCCTGTCGACCACTCGTGGGAGACCGTCGTGCCGGTCTCCGTGGCGACGTCGGACAACGGCCTTGGCACGGCGCACCTGAACGCGTACTTCACCAGGCGACCGAAGCACGTGCTCGGCACCATGACGATCGGCGAGGGCATGTTCGGCGCCGACACGCTGCACGTCGTCAGTGACGACCTCACCGCCACGGCAGCGAAGCTGCAGGGCGCCCTGCAGAGCGTCGTCGACGACGCTCTCGAGTTCGGCCAAGGGTACGCCCCGCGATCGCGAGAGCAGCTGCAGGAGAGAGCCGCACGCCGGCGTGCGGAACCAGGACTGTGGGATGGGACGATCGTGGCCAACGTCGGCACGAGCTTCAGCTCCGTACGCGACGGCTACCTCGAGGAGCTGAAGGTGCCGCGCAACGCGGCCGCCGAGCTCCACTCGTTGCTCAGCCTGCGCGACTCGGCCAAGACGGTCCTGCAGATGGAGGCTGCCAGCACAGACGACACCAGGGACCTCGCCGCGGAACGAGGCACGCTGCGGCAGAAGTACAACCGGTATCAGAACAGCTACGGGCCGCTCAACAGGTTCACGACCCGACCGACCGGCCGCGTTGACGAGC
>SCSV01000065.1 GCA_004297555.1 Salinibacterium sp. | reverse complement strand
GCCCCGGCAACCAGATCGGCTAACACAGTGTCCTTTCCGGGCGGGCGTTGAGGTTGATGGCGGGCTGGCTCAGTTGTGCGCCTTAGCGGTGAACTTGTCACCGCCGACTCCGTAGCCCGCCTTCGCCATTGCCCAGCCGACAAGCCCACCCACGACAACCAGGCCGGCGGATGCCCACACCAACCACTGCACGTCAAGGAAGAAGGCTGCGGTGCCGATCGTGAAACCGATCAGCATGATCGTGACGCAAGTCCACGCGGCGGGGGAATGACCGTGGCCGGGGTCAGACAGGGGGTCCATCGTGCTCCATTCGTGTTCAGGACAGATTCTAGTCAAGCCTTCGTGGGGTCGTCGCCGTGACTCAACGAATCCCACGGGTCTCTCGGGCGCGTTGCATCGTATTTGCGAGTGGCGGCTGGCCAACGGGAGGCGGTGAGGGCCACGGCGATGCCAGTCAGAGCCAGGAGCGCCCCGGCGCCGACCGCCACGAACGGCCATGGCGTTTCGGTGAGACGTGCCACGAGAGCAGCGACCGAATGCGCGCCACTCACCCCCGTGACCTGCGTGACCAGGTTCGCCGACGCGACCAGGGGCGCGGACGCCGCGGTCAGGGCAGTCGTTACGACAAGGAGCCCGATCGCGGCTTGAATCGTTCCGAGTACCACCCGAAGCACCTGCTTCGCGATGCTCAACACCGCGACGAGCGCAATACCGGCGAGCCCGAGCGCGGACAATGCGGGCACGGCACGCTGCCCGGCAACCTCGAGCTTCTGCCCGCCGTCGAGCGTCAGCTCGAACCACGGCTGACTCCACGCGAGCAGCACGAGCGACGCAAACAACAGCCCCGCGAGCAGGAGCAGGAGTCTAAGCCGGCGAGCGGTCACAGCACCCGGCGCATGGCGTTGGCGATCGCAACCGCCCGCAGCGGCGCGGCCGCCTTATTGCGCGACTCCTGGTCTTCGGCGGTCGGGTCGGAGTCCGCGACGAGACCGGCGCCTGCCTGCACTCGCGCGAGGCCGCCGACGATCGTCGTCGTGCGGATCGCGATCGCGAGGTCCGCGTCGCCGGCGAAGTCGAGGTAGCCGACCACACCGCCGTAGACACCGCGCTGCGCGGGCTCCAGCTCGTCGATGATTTCGAGCGCGCGCGGCTTGGGGGCGCCAGACAGCGTGCCCGCCGGGAAGGTGGCGCGGAAGACATCCACCGAACTTGCGTCCGGTTTCAGATCGCCCTCGACCGAGGAGACGAGGTGCATGATGTGGCTGAACCGCTCCACTTGCATGAACTCAGTCACCTCGACCGTGCCGGGCCTGCACACCTTGAGCAGATCGTTGCGGGCGAGGTCGACGAGCATGAGGTGCTCGGACTGCTCCTTCTCGTCGGCGAGCAGCTGCTCCGCCAACTCCACGTCGTGCTCCGGCGTCTCACCCCTCGGGCGCGAACCGGCGATCGGATGCATGTACACGCGCTTGTCCGTGACCTTCACGAGCGCTTCGGGGCTCGACCCGACAATCGAGTAGGCCTCGCCCGCCGAATCGTGCAGGGTCATGAGGTACATGTACGGGCTCGGGTTTAGCGCGCGCAGCACCCGGTACACGTCGAGCGGCCCAGCCGTGATCTCGTGGTCGAAGCGCTGCGAGATCACCACCTGGAAGACATCGCCGTCGCGGATGTACTGCTTCGAGCGCTCGATCGCCGCGCGGAACTCCTCAGGGGTCGTGCGCGAAATCGGCTCCGGCTCGATCGTGAGATCGACATCCGCGAGCCAGGCCTCGCTCGGCCGGGCGAGCCCCTCTTGCATATCGTCGAGGCGATCCTGGGCGTCGCTCCACAGCGCCTCGCTGCCGGTCGTGCCGTCGTTGAGCGCGGCCGCGATGAGTTGTACGGTGCCGAAGCGGTGGTCGAGCACGACGAGTTCGGAGACGAAACTCAGGCCTTGGCTCGGCACGCTGAAATCTGCGGGCGGCACGTTCGGCAGCCTCTCGATCTCACGGATCGCTTCCCAGCCGATGAAACCGACCAAGCCGCCGGTCAGGGGCGGGTGGCCCTCGACACGCTCGGTGCTCCAGCGCTCGTAGAGATGTGCCAAGGCCTCCAGCGGGCCGGTCGGATGCTCATGGCCGAGCGCGCGATCAATGGAGAGCCCGTAGTCAAGCCACGCCGCGCCTTCTTCGTTCTGGGTGAGCACGCCGAAACTTGAGACTCCCACGAACGAGAACCGGGACCAGATGCCGCCCTGCTCCGCTGACTCGAGCAGGAAAGTGCCGGGCTTGCCCGCGGCGAGCTTGCGGTAAATGCCGACCGGGGT
>SCSV01000064.1 GCA_004297555.1 Salinibacterium sp. | reverse complement strand
ACCACGACCGTCGCCGAGGCGGTGCCCCCGCGCCCGTCGGTGATCGTGTACTTGAACGAGAACTTGCCGCTCGCGCCGTGCGCGAGCGTCAACTGCACTTGTTGGCGCTCGTTGATGAGGTCGATGTGCCCGAGTGACTTGTCGATGGGGTTGAGTTCACCAATGACGAGCACGTCGCCGTTCGGGTCGTAATCATTGAGCAGCACTGGCAGAACGCTGGATGCCCCGGGCCGCGCCCCAAAAGCATCATCGACGGCGACCGGCGGCTGCTGCGCCTTCTCGGTGACGGCGGGTTCTTCTTGGTTCTGCTGCTCTTGTGGCTTCTGGTTGTCCAGAACAATAAGGTCATCCCAGTTGTCGATCAGCTGGCCGGAGCGTTGCACCGCCCAGCTCGCGCCGGAGCGCAGATCGTTGAGCACAGCACGAGTGCCATTGCTCTGGAATGCCAGTCGCGCGGTCGGCGCCATGCCCGCCAACACCCGCGTTTGTCCATTGCCGGCATCGCAACGGCGCCACATCTCGCCGTTGCTCCAGGCCGCGAACTCGCAGCCGCCGAGCGCGAGCGGGGCCGCAGCGGTACCGGCGGCGTTGCTGAGCAGACCTACCGCGGACGCGCCGCTCAGGGGCACACTGATGAGACCACCCGAGTAGGCCACGAGTACGCGATCACCGCTCGGGCTGGCCTGCTGAAGCACAGCCCCGGTCCCGGCTCCGATGATGCCGGAAAGGTCGACCTTGCGACCGTCGAGGTACAGCTGGGTGGTACGGGAATCGAGTACCGCCCAGTGGCCCGCAACCGAGGTGACCGAGTACGTGTCGTTGGCGCGGCCGAACGAGACGGATTGGGTCGAGGGCACGGCATCCGGAGTCGCGGTGTCGAGCCGGTAAACGAGCTGATTTGCCGGCGAGAATGCGTAGAGCAAGCCGCTTGAGTCGACTGAGACGGAGGCGTCGGCTCCGAGGCTGAGCGTCGAGTCGGACTGGGCGTCGAAGTCTTTCAGTTCGAAGCTGTTGACGATCCAGAGCTCGCCCGTGCCGCTCTCGAGAATCACGACCTTGTCGCCCGCCAGAAACACTTCGGGCTGGTTCGGGGGCAGTGGCACGGTGTCGCTCACGTCGGACGTGGCCGGGTCGATGATGTCGATCTTGCTCTCGGCGCGATCGACCATGTAGACCGAGTTGCCCTCTTGCAGCACGTCGATGTCATTGCCGTTGCTGGCGACCACCGAGTTGAGTTCGAGCACGTCGGGGTTGGCGCGGCCCACCGCCTGCTGCTGGCTGTTGGCCACCCACACCGCGCCGTCGCCGAGGTTGAGGTGCTGAGCCGTGTACCCGCTCGAGACGATCGCGACCGTTGCGACGACGGCAGCGACAACCACCACGCTCGTTGTGCTGATCAACACCGAGCGCCTGGACGCGAGCCACTTCCTAATCATCGATCGCGATCATGCGGGAAGGTCCGCACACTTCTCACTGCTCGGGTCACCGAGCTTGCCTTCACGATTCACCGCCACCGTGATGCACACGTGGTCGCCCGGCTGCCCGTCAACCACGAAGCTCCGGTCGCTTTGCACCACCGGGGCGTCGCCCGTGCCAGTGGAGATCTGGTACCGGTCGGTGGCGTTCGTGCCGGGATCGCCCCAACTGAACTCGACGGTTGTGCCAGTGACTTTCGCACTGATGTCGGAGACGGTCGGGATGCCATTGGCGCTCGACTTCCAGAGCACGATGGTCGCCGTCGCCCCGAGCGCGATCACGAGAACCGCCGCGACGACGAGCGTCCAGGCGAGGGCGAGCATACCGGGATTGCGGGTTGTTGTCGCAGTGCTCGTGCCGCGCAGCGGGCGGGATTCGCGCAGCAGGGTTCCCACTCCGGCATATTGTTGGTTGGCCGCCGCGGGCGGTTTGCGGCGACGACGCTGCGCCGAGGCCGGGGCGGCCTGGTTGCCCCGGATGCGCGTGCGATCCTCCAGGTCGGCAACCGTAGCGAGCGCCCAATCGTCGACAGCCACCTCGATCGGCGTCTGCGGAACGCCGAGTTCGGTCTCCACCGCCTGAAATTCGTGAATCAGTTCGAGCACTCCGCCCTGCCGGTTCTCGGGCTTGCGCGACATGGCATGTGCGAGCGCGCGCTCCAGGCTCTTCGGCACATCGGAGCGGCCGATCGGCTGGGGCTTGGCCCGGTTGATGCGCGAGATCAGATCGGTGGAGCGGTTCGACTCGCCCGGAATCTCGAACGGCGAGCGCCCGGCGAGCAAGGAGTAGACGGTCGCGGCGAAGGCCCAGACCTCGGATTCGATCGTGCCCGCGGTCTCATCGAGCAACACCTCGGGCGCCGACCAGGGAATGGACATGCCCACGGCCTCGCGGTCATCGGACTCAGTCAGGGTTGCCGCGATACCGAAATCGGAGAGCACGGGATGCCCGTAGGCCGTGAGCAGAATGTTTGAGGGCTTGATGTCGCGGTGCAGCACACCGGCGCGGTGGGCGGTCTCGATCGCGCTGCCGATCTTCACCGCAATGCGCAGCACTTCAGGCACTGGAATGCGCTCATGCCGATATCGCTGGCTGAGCGAGGCCGAGCACAACTCCATCACGAGATAGGGCCGGCCATCCGAGGAGACGCTCGCCTGGTAAACCGTGAGGATCGAAGGATGGCTGCTCAGTTGCGCCATCAGATTCGCCTCGGCCTGGAACATCTGGCGCACCTGGTCGTTGACGACCTCGCTCAACATGACCTTGACGGCGACCTGGCGGCGGGGCATATTTTGCTCATACAAGAACACATCCGCAAAACCCCCGGAACCGAGGATGTGGATGTGGGCGAAACCAGGAAGTATCGGAGGCTCGGAAGGGAGTCGGCGCGCCACGAACACTCCCTAGCTCGAGATGGATTGGTCCATTCTAGACAGCAGAGTCTGGACGTGGACCAAAGTCACCCCCGAAAGGGGGTTACCTTGCACGACATTACGAGGTGGAGCGGCGTCGCGGCGCGGTGTCTTCGATCTCCCCGGGCTCAGGGGCATCCACCACATCGATCACGATCGTGGTGACGTTGTCGCGGCCTCCTGCTGCCAGTGCTGAATCGATCAGTGCCCCCGCGGTTGTCGCCGCATCGAGACCGGCAGCGAGATGAAGGCGGATGCGCTCATCGCTCAGTTCTTTGGTGAGACCGTCTGAGCAGACCAGAAGGCGCAGGCCCGGGTGCAGGGCGAGCATCCAGAAGTCCGCCAGCGGCGCCGAGTTGAAACCGACCGCACGAGTGATGACATTGCTGTCGGGGTGCTGGTCCGCTTCATCGCGCGTGAGGGTGCCAGCATCCACCATCTCCTGCACGACCGAGTGGTCGACCGTCACTTGCACGAGTTCGCCCGCGTCATAGGTGTAGACCCGGCTGTCGCCGACGTTGAAGACGGCGAAGAACGGCACATGGTCTTGCAGCGTGAGGATCGCGCCGGTCACCGTTGTTCCCACGCCGAGCAGGCTGTTGCCCGAGATGACCCCGATGTCGGCCGTGGCAGCTTCGAGCGCCCGTTCGATCGCGCGCGGGGCGAGAAAGTCGTCGGTAACGATCTCGGCCAAGCGCTCGACCACCGCGGCGCTTGCCCGGTCCCCCGCCAGATGGCCGCCCATGCCGTCGGCGACCGCGAAGATCGGAGCGCGCGCGAGGTAGCTGTCTTCGTTCGAGGCGCGCTTGTGGCCGGTGTCCGTGGCTGCAGCCCAGGCAATGCGCACAACCTCGCCGTTGGTTCCGGGTATGCCCACTGAGTAGTCGTCGTTGCTGCCGCCGATTTCGGTCACGGCCGCCTTCCTACTGTCTTACCCAAGGCGCTGCATGGGGAGTATCTCGATGACGTTGTCGTCACCAATGTCTACCAGCGTGCCAGTTGAGACGACGAGCGACTCACCCTGTCGGAGTTTGCGCGGCATACTCCCCGGAATATGCACGATTGACCCATTGGTCGACTTCAGATCGGTGACGATCACGGATGCCCCTACCTGGCGCACCTCGAGGTGCGTGGACGACACCTCCTTGAGCGGGGACGGCACGACCACGAGCCGCGGGGCCAGGCCAGAACTGATTCGCGGCGGGCTTGGCCGGCGCCCGATATAGGCCGGGCGGTCGAGGGGAATCGGCTGGCTGAAGGCGCCGATGCTCACGCAGAACTGCGGAACCACGACCTCCGGCTCGTCCGGCGGCGGCGGCGCGGTGACTTTCGGCCGCTCCCCCGCCGGGACGATTCTGGTGTTCTCCACGTCATCGAAGCTCGGCACGATCGCGTTCGCGAGCTCGAGCGGACGTTGCGGAACGATGATCGTGTCGTCGTTGTCCTCGGTCACGCGTGCAGTCTAAGCGGCAAAGGCCGCTACGGATAGCCGCTCAAATGCGGACCGGAATCGCGTCGCTGCTGCGAGAATCTAGCCATGAATCCTCTGTCTCGTGCCGTCGCTGCCAAGCCGGTACCTCTCGATGACGTCTCCCGGGCCATCATCGAACAACTACAACAAGACGGTCGTCGCTCCTATGCGGAGATCGGCAAGGTGGTGGGCCTCAGCGAAGCGGCCGTGCGCCAGCGCGTTCAGAAGCTCACCGATTCTGGTGTGATGCAAGTCATCGCGGTAACCGACCCGATGCAACTCGGCTTGATACGCCAAGCGCTCGTCGGCATTCGCGTACGCGGCGACACCACGCGAGTGGCCGAACTGCTCTCGGCGATGGATGCCGTCGACCGGCTCGTGCTCACCGCGGGCAGCCTCGACATTCTCGCCGAGGTGATCTGCGCGAGCGACGACGACCTCGTCGATCTGCTCAAGCAGATCCGCAACATCGAGGGCGTGAAGTCCACCGAGACCTTCGTCTACCTGCGCATCGAAAAACCGCAAAGGCGCAGGCGCCGCGGCTAGAGTGCTCGCGTGAACAGCTTGGCTTCGGCGCTTGCTGCCAGCCCCGTCGTGCTCGACGGCGGCCTCGGCACCCTGCTCGAGCGCCGCGGCAATGACCTCTCGTCCAAGCTCTGGTCGGCGCAAATGGTCGTCGAGCGCCCCGACGAGGTGCGCGCCGCCCACGCCGAGTACTTCGCCGCCGGGGCCCAAGTCGCGATCACCGCGTCGTACCAGGCGAGTTACGAGGGTTTGGCCGAGGCGGGGCTGTCTCGATCCGCGATCGACGAGGTGCTTCGCCGCACCGTGCAGTTGGCGATTGATGCCCGGGCCGAGGCCTCGGGCGAACGCTGGATCGCGGCATCCGTCGGTCCCTACGGGGCGATGCTCGCCGATGGCTCCGAGTACCGCGGCGACTACGGGCTGAGCGTCGACCAATTGCGGCAGTGGCACCGGCCGAGGCTTCGCACTCTCGCGGACACGGAGGCCGATGTGCTCGCTGCCGAAACCATCCCCTCTCTCACCGAGGTCGAGGCGATCGCGCGAGAGCTCGCCGGGCTCGGAAAACCGGCCTGGATCAGCGTGACGGTGGCCTTCGGCGCGCTGCGCTCTGGCGAGCCGCTCGCCGACGCGTTCGAGATCGCCGCAGACGCGGATGAGGTGATCGGCGTGGGGATCAATTGCTCCGACCCGCTCGAAGTGGTCGGCGCGATTCGCGCCGCACGCGCAGTGACCGACAAGCCCGTTATCGTGTACCCAAACAGTGGCGAAAAGTGGGACTCGAAGAACGGACGCTGGATGGGTGAGGCAGGCTTCCCGACATGGCTCGTGCGCGCATGGATCGATGAGAGAGCAACCCTCGTCGGAGGCTGCTGCCGGGTCGGCCCGGCCGAAATCGCGAGTATCGCGGCGGTCGTGAGCGACGCGCGATGAGCGAGATCGACGCTATCGAGTCCGAAGCGCCGGTCGCCAAGCCGCCGCGCAAGCGCCGCCCGGTGTTGGCCGCGGTGGGCATCGCAATCGCGGTGCTCCTCGTGGGCGGTGGTGCCTTCGCCGCCATGAACCAGCAGCGCATCGCCGACCAGTTCACGGTCTGGGGTTTCACCGCCAGCAAGACGATCGCCGGCTACGCGACGCGATCGGGCATGAATGACGAGGGCCGATTCCTCTTCTACGCGAGCAAACCAGTCGTTGAGCCCGAAGCCAAGTTCGACAAGATCTGCGCCGATCATCAAGAGGATGAGGGCATCCTCGGCTGTTATCTGCCCGACGACAAGACGATCTTCCTCTACGACGTCACCGACAAGCGGCTCGACGGCATCGAGGAGGTCGTCGCCTCGCACGAGATGCTGCACGCGGCGTGGGATCGTATGAGCATCGACGAGCGCCACCGAGTTGGTCCTCTGCTCGAGGCCGAGGCGAAGAAGCACGCTGGCGATGAGGGCTTCGCCGAGACGCTCAAGTACTACGCCAAGGCCGAGCCGGGCGAACGACTCAACGAACTGCACTCGATCATCGGCACCGAGTTCAGCACGATCTCCCCGGCGCTCGAGGCTCACTACGCGAAGTACTTCACCGACCGCAGCCAGGTCACGGCACTGCACGAGAAATCCAACGCCGTGTTCGTGGAGCTTGCCGCGAAGACCGATGCCCTCGTGGCGAAGATCAACGCTCTCGTCGAGAAGATGAAGAGCGATTACGCGAACTATAAGACGGGCTACCAGAGGCTGAACTCCGACATCGGATCGTTCAACGCGAGAGCCGACAGCGGCGCGATCACTACCGAGAGCCAGTTCCTGTATGAGCGCAACCGATTGCTCGCACGACAGAACTCGCTGGATGCGCTGTTCAGCTCGATCCAGGCCGAGTCCGATCTATACGACAAGTTAGTTGTGCAACTTAAAGCTCTCAACGCACAAGGCGCCGAGCTGGAGAAAGCTGTCAATATCAAACCCCTCGATCCGAGCAATCTCTAGGCACCGATACATGTCGGATGCCCTAGCTACCGTCACCCCATGAATACGCACACCGCGCTGTCCCGTCAGTCCCGTCCGGCACCCACCCATGTGCGCCGGGTCCCCTCTCCCATCGGTCGCATCGAGATCACGAGCGACGGACAATCCATTACCTCCCTCGCGATCGAGCGTGACGGCCGGCTCCCGCACGACGAGCTTGCTGATTCGAGCGCGCCGGTGCTCGAGGCTGCCGCGGAGCAACTCACCGAGTATTTCGCCGGCAAGCGCACCTCCTTCGATCTGCCTGTCGCGGTAGAGGGCACCGCCTTCCAGCGAGCGGTGTGGAACGAGCTCTCCGCCATCGGATTCGGCGAGGTGTCCTCGTACGGCACGATCGGCGCCGCCACCGGGCGAGCAACCGCCGGCCGAGCGGTTGGCGGTGCCATTGGCGCGAACCCCGTGCCGATCATTGTGCCGTGTCACCGGGTGCTCGGCGCCGATCGGCGCATCACCGGGTATAGCGGCGGCGCGGGCATCCCGACCAAGGCTTGGCTGCTCGACCACGAGGGCATCGCGCACCGCTAAGGGCCCGGCCCGGTTCAGACGACGAAATCGACCGCGCCGTCTGGGCCGGGCTCTAGCGGCACGTTGGCAGCTCGCGCCCATACCAGCAGAGAATCGCGCGAGGGATGTTCGATGCCGGCCTTGATGAGCGAGCGAACCAGGAGGCCCTTGCCCTGCTTATTGAAGTGGGTGAGCGCCACGCGGCGGCCGGCGCCATCCTCGCTCACCACCCGCACCCGCACTGCGTGTGGTGCCGGCCCGAGTTGAACATAGGACTCGGATCGCAGATCGAGAATCAAGCCGGTCCGCTCGGCGAGCACTGTGGCGATGGGCTCGCGCCACTGCGCCCGCAGCGATAGACCCGGCAGCCGGGAATTGTGCGAAAGGCGGTACGCAGGAATGTCGTCACTGGCGCGCACTAGCCCGAACAGGGCCGAGTGGATGGCGACATGCTGGTCGGCGAATTCTCGCTCGCTCGCTGAGAGAGTCGCGGCATCGAGACCGTCGTAGAGCACGCCCGTGTAGCGGTCGAGCGCTGGCATGACCGGCGCGGTGAGAACCGCGCGGTTGCGGTCGATCTCGAACCGTTG
>SCSV01000063.1 GCA_004297555.1 Salinibacterium sp. | reverse complement strand
ACCGCGTACTCGTGCAGAGTACGGTCTCCGCTCCCCGCTTCGCAGTGGGCATGATGGCGTCCGAAGAACTCGCGCGCCTCGACCTCGCCGCCGAAGAACTGCTCGATTCGGTGGCGACCGGCAAGACCAAGCTGCCGCTGGATCCCAAGACCGCGTCGATAGCGGCATCCCTCGCCACAGAACTGCGTTTGCACTTGATCGAGGGCCGGCGCGAAACCTGGCTGTACCACGCGATCACCGAGTCCGACCTTCTCGGCAAGGCGGTGACCCTCACCGACAAGGCGAGCCTCGCCGGTCTGCTCGATCCACAACAGCGCGACGGACTGCTCTCCACGGCCTGGCTGCTCGTAAGCGACGCGAGCACGAAGGGCAACGCGACCGTGAATCTCACGATCGGGCCAGCCACAGATTCAGTAGAGACGCCAAACGGCCGCAAGATTACAATTCCGATTAGCTTGGAAACCACCGGTGTGGCACGAAATCGTGTCGATCCGGCCACATGGGAGGCCATTCGCAAAGTCGGGCAGTACAGTGACTCAACCCAGAACTCAAGCCTCAGAGTCGATATTGAGTGTCTAGTCGACAATCCGGCTGACCAATGACCGAACGAACTATGAACAGGGGGATCAGCCGTGGATGACACGACCGATCGAATCAGGCTCGCAATCGTCGACGACCACAGGATGCTGCTGGGTGCGCTCACCGAATGGATCCGCAACGCCGCGGGTGACATCTCCATGGTGGCCGCAGTGGCAACGTGGCCCGAACTCATCATGCATTCGGAGTTTCCCGTCGATGTCGTGCTGCTCGACCTCGACCTCAAAGACAACATTCCGATCTCACTCAAGATCAACACCCTGAAGACCACGGGCGTCCGGGTCGTGCTCATGAGCACCTACTCAGAGCCGAATGTGGTGCGCGAAGCCCTCGGTGCCGGTGCGCTCGGCTACCTCGTGAAGAGCGAGGACGCCGGGATGATCGTGGAGGCGATCCGCGCAGCCGCCCAGGGCGAGTCGTTCGTCTCTGCCGAACTCGACCTCGCGCTCAACGCCGGCGAAATCGGCGGGTCGCCGAAGCTCAGCGCGCAAGAGCGCCGGGTGATGGCGCTCTACGGTGGTGGCGAGCCCGTCAAGGCCGTGGCCTACCAGCTGAGCATCTCCGAGGAGACGGCGAAGTCGTACCTCAAGCGCATCCGCGAGAAATACCGCGTTGCCGGGTTCGACGTCGGCACCAAGGTCGCCCTGCGCAAGCGCGCGATCGAAGACGGCATCCTCGTCGAGGCGGACCTCCCCCGCCAGTTCTAGGGCGTCTACTTGTCGAGCGCCTGCTCGAGGCGTTCAACCTTGCCGGTGAGTTCACCGGTGTGACCGGGGCGGATGTCCGCTTTCAGCACCAGGGAGACGCGCGAGCCGAAAGCGCCAACGGCCTCGGTCGCGCGTTTGATCACGTCAAAGACCTCGTCCCACTCCCCCTCGATGGTGGTGAACATCGAGTCAGTGTGGTTGGGCAAACCCGACTCGCGCACGATGCGTACGGCTGCGGCCACTGCGTCGTGCACCGAATCCGAACCGTCGGCGCCGCCGCTGGGGGCCACCGAGAATGCTACGAGCATGATTACTCCTTGATGCTTTCGCGAGCGTGCGCGGTTTCGCTCGCATCGTCCGTCTCGCGCGCCATCCCATCTTCGGCCTCAGACCTGGGCGCGCGCGCAAGTGCGACGATCGCCCAGCCGAGCAGCACGAATTCGAGCACGTTGCGCAGTGTCAGCACACCGAGCATTACCGGGTTGAGGAAGATGACGTCCTTGTAGAAGTACGGGTACACGAGCTGAGTGAGCGCGGCGATCACGAGCGTCAGAATCGCGGGCATCCGGAACGACCGTCCCGTTCCTGCAGCGCTATTCAGGATGCCCAGCACGAGCGGCACCGCGAGCCAGGCGATGTACTGCGGCGATCCCACCTTGTTGAAGGCGATGAGCGCAATGGTGAGGGCGAGCGCGAGAACCGGGAACACCTCGCTCATCGTGGCGCCGAGGCGAGTAGCGCGAATTCCGAGCAGCGTGATCGCGAGCACGACAACGGCCAACAGCGGTGTGATCACCGCGAGGGCAACGTCGGAGCCCGGCCCCGCAACCTCATAGGAGAGGATCGCCTGGTCGTAGAACACGACCGACCAGTCGACCTGGGTGTAGGCCTTCCACATGAAGAAAGTGCTGACCGGAGCCTCGGGCTGCAAGCCCCGAGTCGCTTGCTCGGTCACGAAGCTGAATACGTTCG
>SCSV01000007.1 GCA_004297555.1 Salinibacterium sp. | reverse complement strand
CCGGCGCCTCGACCGGCGGCTTCAGCCAAGTGCTGCTCGAGCGCGGCGCCGCGCACGTGCTGGCCATCGACGTCGGCCACTCTCAACTAGCTCAGCAACTTCAGGACGACACGCGACTCACCTCTGTCGAGGGCTTCAACATCCGCGACATCACGCGTGAGTTCATCGAGACCCACGTCACAAGAGAACCGCAACTGGTCGTCGCCGACCTCTCTTTCATCTCTCTCGGGATCGTGCTCCCACCGCTCGTCGAGGCAGTCGGGCTCGACGCCGATTACGTGCTGCTGGTCAAGCCGCAGTTCGAGGTCGGTCGCACGGGCATCCGCGAAGGAATCGTGCACGATGCCGGACTGCGCGAGGATGCCGTCAATGGCGTGCTCTGGGCCGCCTGGGATCTCGGGTTGGGCACGGCCGGCGTCATCCGCTCCCCAATCGCCGGAAACGCCGGCAACCTCGAGTATCTGGTCTGGCTGAGCGCTGGTGTTGGTCGCAATCCGACAGAATGGACTGAGCAGGTTTCCGAGTCAGCAAGCAGCTAGCTTGGACTCTCATCTCTTGATTTTCAGGCGTTCTGCACTTCAGTTAGATTTCTGTCATGTCTGAGCAGCCGCAATCTCGTGCCGTTCATCTCGCGACTGCAGGCGAGCAGTCCGTTCTCGCACATTCCGAAGTTGTAGCGGTGGGTCGAATTCGAACCTCTCGACCCTTCATCGTCCTGTTAGCGTGCCTGCCGGGAGTTCTGCTCATCGTCAACCTTGCGATCCTTCTGGCGCTGAGGCCCATTGTTCAGGCGCAAGGCCTACCTAAAGACATCGACCGTTACACCGGGGTGGCGATGAGCGTTGAGGCTCAGGTCTATGGAGGGCTTGCTGCAGCAGGATTCGTCCTCGTTGTTCCGCTGGTTGCGTTAACCACTATTGCTGGAGTCTTGGCAGTGAGGTTGCCGTCGCTGGGCTTTCGCGTTTTTGGCATCATCACAATCTGCGCGGCAACTGTACTTCTTTTCGCGACTCCGTGGGCCGGACTGCTTTGGCTGGGCTTCGGATGGTGACTGGGCGAGCGCACCGCATCACCAGAATCCTCTAGGGGCGAGAACGCCTGGTCGCTGGTTTCCGCTGACAAGGCGCCCGACCGGGTCGAACTTTCTACTTCTCCCCAACAGAGGGCCCTGCTGTCAAGCGTCCAGAGAGTGAAGCACTTCGTCGTACTTCTCCGACAGAATGGACACAGCAGGTCGCTGCCATGACGTGAGTCGACCGGCGACTCGACGGCGATTGGCTGATTGACAATGAAGGGGTGACCGTGACATCCGACCGGCACATCCTCGTTGTCGCGCACACCGGTCGCTCGGAGTCGCTCGATGCCGCGATCGTGGTCTGCCGCCAGCTCATCGAGGGCGGCCTCACCCCGGTGCTCTCGCAAGACGAGTACGCCCACATCATGGCCGCGGCCCACAACCTCGCGCCGATCGCGCTGCTTGGCGACACCGTGGAGATCGGCGACCTCGAGCTCGTGATCGTGCTCGGCGGCGATGGGACGATTCTGCGCGCCGCCGAACTGACCCGGGGATGCTCGGCGCCCCTGCTCGGCGTCAACCTCGGGCACGTCGGCTTCCTGGCCGAGAGCGAGCGCGAAGACCTCGCCGAGACCGTGGTCCGCGTGCTCGCCCGCGACTACCTCGTCGAGGAGCGCATGACGCTCTCCGTGCGCGTCAAGGTCGACGCCGAGGTGGTCTTCGAAACCTGGGCGCTCAACGAGGCCACAGTCGAAAAAGCCAGCAGAGAGCGGATGCTCGAAGTCGTGATCGAAATCGACGGCCGCCCGCTCTCCTCCTTCGGTTGTGACGGAGTCGTCATGTCGAGCCCCACCGGGTCGACCGCCTACTCGTTCTCCGCCGGCGGACCGGTGGTGTGGCCGAGCCTTGACGCACTGCTTCTCGTGCCGATCAGCCCACATGCTTTGTTCGCGCGCCCTCTCGTTGTGGGACCCGATTCGGCGCTTGCTGTCGAGGTGCTGGACCGCACTCAGGGCGTCGGCGTGCTGTGGTGCGACGGGCGCCGCACCCGCGACCTGCCCCGCGGTGCTCGCGTCGTGGTTCGCCGTTCGCCGACCCCGGTGCGGCTCGCCCGCCTCAGCCAGGGCCCGTTCACCGACCGTCTCGTGAATAAGTTCAACCTCCCGGTCACCGGATGGCGCGGCCCGGTCGGCGAGGAGGGTGCGCGCCCGTGATCGAAGAGATCTCCATCCGCAACCTCGGGGTCATCGGCGAGGCGCGACTCCCGCTCGGCCCGGGCTTCACAGCACTCACTGGCGAGACCGGTGCCGGCAAGACCATGGTGGTGACGGCGCTCGGGCTGCTGCTGGGTGAGCGCGCGGACAGCGCGGCCATCCGCTCCGGCAGTTCCCAAGCGGTCGTCGAGGGCCGCTGGCTGATCGATGGCGACGGTGCGGTGGCCGATCGCGTGCGCGACGCCGGGGGAGACCTCGACGGCTCTGAACTCATCCTCGGCCGCTCGGTGTCGCAGGAGGGCCGCAGTCGAGCGGTGGTCGGTGGCCGCAGCGCCCCGATCGGTGTGCTCAACGAGATCGGGCAGCAACTCGTCGTCGTCCACGGGCAGTCCGACCAGGTGCGACTGCGTTCAGCGACCGCGCAACGTGAGGCGCTCGACCGCTTCTCCGGCGTCGAGCTCGCGAGCATCCTCGACGATTACCAGACCGTGTACCGGCGCTGGCAGGTCAACCAGGGCGAACTCGACGTGCTTGTTGCCGAGCGCGACCGGCGCTCCCGCGAGGCCGAAGATCTGCGCATCGCGATGGAGGAGATCGAGGCGGCGGCCCCGCGTCGCGGTGAGGACGAAGAACTCGCGGAACGCGCGGACCGCCTGACCAACCTCGAAGACCTGCGGCTCGCGGCGGCGCAAGCCCACGACATCCTCTCCTCTGAATCGGCGGATGAAGCGCACGACGTTCTCGCGCTGCTCACGACCGCGCGCCGCCAGCTCGAGCGGGTCGCCGACCACGACGCGGCCCTCGGCCCGATCGCCGAGGCGATCACCGCGGCGTCGTTTGCGGTCAGCGAGATCTCGGCGCAGCTTTCGAGCTACCTCAGCAACCTCGACGCCGACGGCGGGCGCGAACTCGAGAGCGTGCAGGAACGCCGCGCCGAGCTTGCCGCACTCGCCCGCAAGTACGGGCCCACGCTCGACGAGACCATCGACTACCTGGACTCGGGCAGCGGTCGCCTCCTCGAGCTCGACAACGACTCGAGCCGCATCGACTCGCTGCGCGCTGAAGTTGACGCCGATCGCGCTCGCGTGATCGACCTGGGCGCGAAACTCAGCGAGGTGCGCCGGGCGAACGCGATCCGGCTCTCCGAGCGGGTCACCGCCGAACTCGCCGCCCTCGCAATGGCGAACGCGACGGTGACCGTCACCGTCGAGGACCGCCCCGACTACGCGCTCAGCGGCAAAGACCAGGTCACGATCCTGCTGCGCCCGCACTCCGGAGCCGAGCCGCGGCCGCTCGGTAAGGGCGCGTCCGGCGGCGAGCTCTCGCGCGTCATGCTCGCGATCGAAGTTGTCATCGCCGGCAGCGACCCGGTGCCGACCTTCATTTTCGACGAAGTGGATGCCGGCGTCGGCGGCGCCTCCGCGATCGAGATCGGGCGGCGACTCGCACGACTGAGCCGCACCGCGCAAGTGATCGTCGTGACGCACCTCGCCCAGGTTGCCGCCTTCGCGACCAACCACCTGCGAGTTCTCAAAGACAGCGACGGCGCCGTGACCGCCTCGAGCGTGCACCAATTGAACGGCTCCGAGCGGGTCTCCGAAATGGCGCGACTGCTCTCCGGTCTACCCGACTCCGAGAGCGGCCTCACGCACGCCCGCGAACTGATCGAAACGGCGCGCGCCTTCGACGCCTGAGCGCTAGCCCTCCACGGTCAGAGTGGGATGCTTCTCGTCTGGCAAGTCAAGCTTGACGGTTGTCTTGCGATTCGGATCGATTCCCTGTGGAACCGGGAATTCGTGTGTTGTAGGTGCGTAGTCCATAGTGCAGACCTCGTGCGGTGACTTGACAAAAGTCACGGCGATCGTCTGTTTTGTGGGCACTTCGATCTTGACCGGAACGGGAGGGCATCCGCTGCTTCCCCAGGTGATGATCGCCAACACGGTTCGGTCGTGCAGCCAAAGCGCGCGTTCTACCATCGGACTATCTGGGGATGTGTCGAACCCTTTTGGCACTCCGGAATACGTCTTTGAGGCGATGCTGCTTTGAGAAGCGCATCCCGCGAGCAGAACGATCGCGATTAGGCACAGCGCGATTGCCGAGCGAGCTTTCATTCTTGAACGATAGCTGCCGCTCGCGGCTGCGAACAGACGCACCGCGCGTCGGAACAAGCAGCCCCCATCCCGGCATAGAATGAAACCCCGTGGTGGACAATTCCGACGGGCCCGTGACCAAACACATTTTCGTGACCGGTGGGGTCGTCTCCTCCCTCGGCAAGGGCCTTACCGCCGCCAGTCTCGGCAACCTTCTCACCGCCCGGGGCCTGCGTGTTGTCATGCAGAAACTCGACCCCTATCTCAACGTCGATCCGGGCACGATGAACCCGTTCCAGCACGGCGAGGTGTTCGTCACCGATGACGGCGCCGAGACCGACCTCGACATCGGCCACTACGAGCGCTTCCTCGACATCAACCTCAGCCAGGCCGCTAATGTCACGACCGGCCAGATCTACTCGACCGTGATCGCCCGGGAGCGCAGGGGTGAGTATTTGGGTGACACGGTGCAGGTCATCCCGCACATCACCGATGAAATCAAACGGCGGATGCGTCTGCAGGCCACGGGCCCCTTCGATGACGCGAACCCGCGCCCCGACGTGATCATCACGGAGATCGGTGGCACCGTCGGCGACATCGAGAGCCAGCCGTTCATCGAGTCCGCGCGGCAGGTGCGCCACGAGCTCGGCCGCAAGAACGTGTTCTTCGTGCATGTGTCGCTCGTGCCCTTCATGAACGCCTCGGGCGAGCAGAAGACCAAGCCCACGCAGCACTCTGTCGCCGCGCTTCGCAGCATCGGTATCCAGCCCGACGCACTCGTGCTGCGGAGTGACCGCCCGGTTTCCGAGGGCAACAAGCGCAAGATCGCGCTCATGTGCGACGTCGATGAAGCCGCCGTCGTCAATGCGATCGATGTGCCGAGCATCTACGACATCCCGACCATGCTGCACGAGCAGGGCCTTGACGCGTACATCATCGGCCAGCTCGGCCTGGTCGCCGGTGATGTGAATTGGGATGGCTGGAGCGAACTTCTCGAGACCGTGCACGACCCGAAGCACGAGGTCACGATCGGCCTAGTCGGCAAGTACATCGACCTGCCCGATGCCTACCTCTCGGTCACCGAGGCGCTCAAGGCCGGCGGGTTCGCCCACCACGCGAAGGTCTCAATCCGCTGGGTCGCCTCCGATGAGTGCGAGACGCCGGAAGGCGCGGCGCGCAACCTCGCCGACCTCGACGGCATGCTCATCCCCGGCGGCTTCGGGGTGCGCGGCATCCAAGGAAAGCTCGGCGCGCTCAAGTTCGCGCGCGAGAATGGCATCCCGACGCTCGGTCTCTGCCTCGGCCTGCAGTGCATGGTGATCGAATATGCGCGGGATATCGTCGGTCTCGCGGGCGCATCATCCAGCGAATTCGACCCCGACACCGAATTCCCGGTGATCGCGACCATGGCCGAGCAGATCGCCATCATTGAGGGCGGCGACCTCGGCGGCACGATGCGCCTCGGGCTCTACGAAGCCGCGCTCAAACCCGGTTCGATCGTGGCCTCGCTATACGGCTCGGAGCACGCCGCCGAGCGGCACCGCCACCGCTACGAAGTGAACAACGCCTACCGTCAACAAATTGCGGATGCCGGACTCGTCTTCTCCGGAATCTCACCCGACCGCACCCTCGTCGAGTTCGTGGAACTGCCGCGCGACGTGCACCCGTTCTACGTCGGCACGCAGGCACATCCGGAGCTTCGGTCGCGGCCGAACCACGCGCATCCGCTCTTCCGCGGTCTGATCGGCGCGGCGCTGGAGCGCCAGCAGGCGAGCCGCCTGTTCGAGGTTCCTGTGCCGGCTGATGCCTAACGGCATGACCGACCGGATCCAGCGGGTGGCGTGATGTCTGAGCTTCGCGACGAACTCGTCGAACTACCGGTGCTCTCGACCGAGACGGTTTTCACCGGCATGGTGTGGAACATCGATCGCGAGCGCTTTCGCCTCGGTGACACCAACGGCGACGAAACAGACGCCGAGATCACCCGCGAGTTCATGGCCCACACCGGGGCTGTCGCGGTGCTCGCTCTCGATGAGCGCGAGCGAGTGCTCCTGATCAAGCAGTACCGCCACCCGGTGCGGGCGCGCGAGTGGGAGCTGCCTGCCGGATTGCTCGACGAGCAGGGCGAGTCGCCACTGCGCACCGCCAAGCGCGAGCTCGCCGAGGAGGCCGACCTCGTCGCCGAGGACTGGGCTCTGCTGAGCGAGTTCGCGAGCTCGCCCGGCGGCAGCAACGAAGTGATCCGCATCTATCTGGCGCGTGGCATCAGCGCGGCGAACGAGGTTTACGAGCGCACTGACGAGGAGGCCGAGATCGAGTTGCGCTGGGTGCCGCTCGACGAGGCGGTGAATGCCGTGCTCGCGCACGACGTGCAGAACTCGATCCTCATGATCGGCCTGCTCAGCGCGCACGCCGGTAGGGCGAGCGGCTGGCAGAACCTCGGCGATGGGGATACACCGTGGCCGCGGCATCCGGCCGAACGCTCCGCGCGATGAGCGAGGCGCCGGTTCCAATCGCGGTCACGGTTGCGGTCGCGATCGACCGGTACCTGAGGCACGTGTCGATCGAGCGCGGCCTGTCGGAGAACACCGTGCAGGCCTACCGGCGCGATCTGGCGAAGTACGAGGAGTCGCTCGCGACGCGCGGCATCACTGACCCGGCCCTCATCACGCCCGCGGACGTGTCGGCGTTCGCGCTCGAGCTGCGCTCGCGCTCCGAGCATCCGCTCACTGCTTCATCGCTGGCGCGCATGCTGTCATCGGTGCGCGGCTTCCACCGTTTTCTGCGCGACGAGGGCATCGTCGAGGTGGATGTCGCGGCCGAGGCCAAGCCGCCGAAGCTCGCGCTGCGCCTGCCGAAGGCGATCTCGATCGAGCAGATGGCCGCGGTGCTTGCCGCGACCGACGGCGACGAGCTGCGCGCGATGCGCGACAAGGCCCTGCTCGAGCTGCTGTACGCGACAGGTGCGCGCATCTCCGAGGCGGTCGCGCTCAACGTCGACGACGTGATCGACGGGGATGTCGTGCGCCTGTTTGGCAAGGGCAGCAAACAGCGCATCGTGCCGGTCGGCAGCTTCGCGCGAGCCGCGATCGAGACCTACCTGGTGCGGGCGCGACCTGTGCTCTCGGCCCGCGGGAAGTCCACGCCCGCCCTGTTTCTCGGACTGCGCGGCCCGCGCCTGTCACGGCAAAATGCCTGGCTGCTGATTCGCGCGGCCGCCGAGCGCGCGCAGCTCGGCGTCGAGATCTCACCACACACGTTCCGCCATTCCTTCGCGACGCATCTGCTCGCGGGCGGCGCCGACGTGCGCGTCGTGCAGGAGCTACTCGGCCACTCCTCGGTCGCGACCACGCAGATCTACACGCTTGTCACTGCGGACACCCTCCGCGACATGTATACGACCGCCCACCCGCGCGCCCGCTGACCGCGCCGGCGCCGCCCGCCCCGCTGACCCCGCCTGCTAACCCGACCCGTCGCATCCGCTGACCGCGCCCGCAACCATTCCGGAGGACGACACGCCGGGTGCTGCGCCTGCGGGATGCTCGCCAGCGGTGTGTCGTCCTCCGAAACGGTTGTTGCCCGCGTGCATCCGGTCACGCATTTAGGTTGCGGAGGATGACACGCCGTGCAGCACCCCGGTTACCACTGCTACAGCGGTGTGTCATCCTCCGCAACCTACAGGGGGTGGGCGGGGGAGCGGTGCGCCGCAACCAAACGGGGTGCCGCCGCGCAGCCCCGCAACCTTCAACCTGTGGTGGAGGTGAGCCCGCGCGCGGCGCGTGTATGCACCCGGCTCTCGCAAGAGGGCGGCTTACACTTTGAGCATGACTGCGCAGCGGCAAGACTCCACGGTGCTGCCGGGGCTGGAACCTCCCGTCATGGGCCCGACGGGCCGCCCGCAGACCGAGTTCGCGACACCGCCCAAGCTGCGCGGCCACGGCCCGGCTCGCATCATCTCGCTGTCGAACCAGAAGGGCGGCGTCGGCAAGACGACGAGCACGATCAACCTCGGGGCCGCGCTCGCTGAGTACGGCAGGCGCGTGCTCGCGATCGACTTCGACCCGCAGGGCGCGCTCTCCGCTGGCCTGGGCGTGCCGACCCACGATGTCACGACGATCTACGATCTGCTGCTCGGCACGGTGAAGAACCCGGCCGAAGCGGTCATCCACACCATCTATCCGAACCTCGATGTGATCCCCGCCAACATCGATCTCTCGGCGGCCGAGGTGCACCTCGTCAACGAGGTGGCCCGCGAGACGATCCTGGCGCGGGTGCTCGCCAAGATCAGTGACCAGTACGACGTGATCCTGATCGACTGCCAGCCCTCGCTCGGCCTGCTCACCGTCAACGCGCTCACCGCCGCGCACGGCGTGCTCATCCCGCTCGAGTGCGAGTTCTTCGCCCTGCGCGGTGTCGCCCTGTTGGTCGAGACGATCGACAAGGTGCGCGACCGGCTGAACCCCGCGATCGAGCTCGACGGCATCCTTGCCACTATGTACGACGCGCGTACGCTGCACTCGCGCGAGGTGCTCGAGCGCGTCGTCGAGACCTTCGGCGACCGCGTGCTCGAAACGGTCATCGGCCGCACTGTGAAGTTCCCGGATGCGAGTGTCGCCGGGGCGCCGATCACCAGTTTCGCTCCCGAGCACTCGGCCGCGGACTCGTATCGCCAGCTCGCCAAAGAGTTGATCTCCCGTGGCGCAGTCGCCTAGCGGCACGGGGCAGCTCGGAGCGGGCGAACTGGATTCGGAGATCGACGGATTCTCCGTCAGCCTCAGCAACTTCAACGGCCCCTTCGATCTGCTGCTCTCGCTCATCGCCAAGCACGAGCTCGACATCACCGAGGTCTCGCTCTCCACAATTACTGACGAGTTCATCTCGTACCTGCGCGCGCTCGACTCGGTGGAGGAGCTCGACCAGGCCAGCGAGTTCCTCGTCGTCGCGGCAACCCTGCTCGACCTGAAGGTCGCCGGGCTGCTGCCGCAGGGCGAACTCGTCGACGCCGAAGATGTCGCCTTGCTCGAGGCACGCGACCTGCTCTTCGCCCGCTTGTTGCAATACCGGGCCTTCAAGGAGGCATCCGCCTGGCTCGGCTCTCGCATCGAGACCGAGAGCACCCGGCATGTGCGTTCGGTTCGGCTCGAAGACAAGTACCGCGCCCAAACGCCCGAGCTGGTGTGGACGCTCACTGCCGACGACTTCGCCGCCCTCGCCATGCTCGCCCTCGCTCCGCGCGAGATCCCGAGCGTCGCCTTCGACCACCTGCACGCCCCGCTCGTGAGCGTGCGCGAGCAGGCGGCGCATGTGGTCGCGCTGCTGCGGCGGGGCGAGGCGATGACCTTCCGGCAACTCATCGCCGGCGCCGACCATCAGGGCGTGATCGTCGCGCGCTTCCTCGCCGTGCTCGAACTGTATCGAGGGGATGCCGTGAGCTTCGAGCAAATCGAACCCCTCGGCGAACTCACCGTGCGCTGGACCTCGCAGAACTGGTCCGACGAAAGCCTTGCCAACCTGGGAGCCGATTATGGGAACTGACGATGGGAACTGACGTGCAAGAGGAACTGCTCGGTGCGCGAGTGGTGGGCGATGTGGAGCGCAGCCTTGAGGCGATCCTCATGGTCGCCGACGAGCCGCAGAGCCTGGTGTCATTAGCGACAGCCCTCGGTACACCTGT
>SCSV01000062.1 GCA_004297555.1 Salinibacterium sp. | reverse complement strand
TCGAGTACGCTCACCAGCTCGCACGCACTCTATGTTTCCGATAGCGCTGAGCCCGCGGTCGACGTCGCCGAGCGCGTCGCGCACGAACTCTTCGAGTTGGGCGCGAGCGAGTTGATGGGAGCGAGTTCATGATCCGTCCCCGCCGCCTTCGGGCTACCCCGGCGATGCGCCGTCTCGTCCGCGAGACGCGGCTGCACCCCGCCGAGCTGATCCTTCCGATTTTCGTGCGGGAGGGCATCCAGGAGCCCCTGCCGATCGCGTCGATGCCCGGTGTCGTGCAGCATTCTCTCGATTCGATGCGCCGGGCGATCGCCGAGGCGGCGGAACTCGGCCTCGGCGGCGTGATGCTCTTCGGCGTGCCGGAGATCAAGGACGCAATCGGTTCTGGAGCAACCGACGCGAACGGCATTCTCAATGTGGCCACGAGGGCCGCGGTTGCCGAGGCCGGGGATGCGCTCGTGGTGCAGACCGACCTGTGTCTCGACGAGTTCACCGATCACGGCCACTGCGGCGTCTTGGATGCGGCGGGCCGCGTCGACAACGACGCCTCGCTCGTTCGCTACCGCGACATGGCCCTCGCCCAAGTCGCGGCCGGTTCGCAGCTCCTCGGGCTGAGCGGCATGATGGACGGCCAAGTCGCAGCGGTGCGCGATGCCCTCGATGCCGCGGCACACCCTGAAACCCCCTTGCTCGGTTACGCCGCGAAGTACGCCTCCGCGTTCTACGGTCCATTCCGTGACGCGGTGCAGTCCTCGCTTGAGGGCGATCGGCGCACCTACCAGGTCGATCCTGCCAATCGGCGCGAGGGCGCTCGTGAGGTCTGGCTTGACGTCGAAGAAGGGGCAGACATCGTGATGGTGAAGCCCGCGATGAGTTACCTCGACGTGCTCGCCGATGCCGCCGCCGACAGCCCGGTTCCGGTGTGGGCGTACCAGGTGTCGGGCGAGTACTCGATGATCGAAGCCGCGGCAGCGAACGGCTGGATCGATCGCCGACGCGCAATCGAGGAGTCGGTGGTGAGCATCCGCCGGGCAGGTGCCGATGCTGTGCTCACCTACTTCGCTGCCGAGGTGGCGCGCTGGATTCGGTCGTGACCACGAACGATGAGGCCTTCGCGCGAGCGAGAGCCGTGTTGCCCGGTGGGGTCAATTCCCCGGTGCGCGCTTACGGCTCGGTCGGCGGGGTTCCGCGTTCGTTCGTGTCGGGCCGTGGCCCCTATGTCACCGATGTCGAGGGGCGTGAGCACGTCGACCTCGTCGGCGCTTGGGGTCCGGCCCTGCTCGGCCACGCGCATCCGGCGGTCGTCGACGCCGTGCAGCGCGCCGCAGAAAAGGGGTTCGGCTTCGGCGCCTCCACACCGGCCGAGAGTGACCTCGCCGAATTGATCAAGCAGCGGGTCGGCTCGGAACTGATCGGCAAGGTGCGACTCGTCTCGACCGGCACCGAGGCGACCATGACCGCCATCCGGCTAGCCCGCGGTGCGACCGGCCGAGACCTCGTCGTCAAGTTCGCCGGGCACTATCACGGGCACTCGGATGGTCTGCTTGCCGATGCCGGTTCGGGAATCGCGACCCTGGGCATTCCCGGTTCCGCAGGAATTCCCGCAGCCGTTGCCGCCCAAACTGTCGTCATCCCCTACAACGATCTGAATGCGGTCCGCCAGACGTTCGCCGAGCTCGGCCCGCGCATTGCCGCGGTGATCGTCGAAGCGGCGGCGGCGAACATGGGTGTCGTGCCGCCTGAGCCCGGCTTCAATGCCGCGATCGCGGGAATCGTCCACGAAAACGGTGCGCTGCTGATTCTCGATGAGGTGCTCACCGGGTTCCGGGTCAGTGCCTCAGGCTGGTGGGGGCTGGAGGCGAACGATTACGTTGCCGACCTCGTCACGTACGGCAAGGTGATCGGCGGCGGCCTCCCGCTCGCGGCGCTCGCCGGGCGGGCCGAAATCATGGACCTGCTCGCCCCGGCCGGCCCGGTCTACCAAGCGGGCACCCTCAGCGGCAATCCGATCGCGCTCGCGGCGGGCATTGCCACGCTCAATTCGGCGGATTCCTCGGCGTACCGGCATATCGACAGCGCGGCAACCACGATCTCCAACGCGGCGTCGGATGCCCTCGCCGCTGTCGGCGTCGCGCACAGCGTGCAGCACGCCGGCAATCTGTTCTCTGTCGCCTTCCGCGCGACGCCGCCCCGAAACTACGGCGAGGTCAAGGCTCAACAGGCCTTCCGGTACCCGCCGTTCTTCCACGCGATGCTCGACGCCGGGGTGTCACTGCCGCCTAGTGTCTTCGAGGCCTGGTTCGTCTCGGCCGCCCACGATGACGGTGCGATCAATCGCATTCTTGACGCTCTGCCGGGCGCGGCCCGAGCAGCTTCTCAGGCTTCTGCCTAAATCGGAACAAAGCATACCGATTTCGGAATGAATTTCCGCAAGACGGCGAACATTGCCCGAGACAGGCTCGCGGTCACGGGTCTAAGTTGGAAGTATCACCACACGAAATGGAGAACCTCATGAAAGGCAAGATCCTTTTGGTGGTCGGATTGGGTGTCGGCTACGTGCTCGGCACTAGAGCTGGGCGAGAGAAATATGACGAGTTGAAGTCCGCCGTTCTGAAGTTCTGGAATGACCCGCGTGTGCAAGAACAAGTGGACCACGCCGAGGAATTCGTGAAAGACAAGGCACCTGACGTGGCGGAGTTTCTCGCGGACAGCGCGAAGAAGATGGTTTCCCAGGTGGCCGGTTCAAAGAAGGCTGCGCCCACAAGTCCGGCCCGAAAGCCCGCGGGCTCGACGCGGCCGGCATCCGGATCCAAGTCCGCAAGCCCTAAGTAGCCGATCATGACCGCAGAATCGCGGGAGCCCAGACGGCGTTCCTTGTTCTCCTTGATCGCCGACGTGCCTGGGTTGTTGGCTGACCTGGTGCGCACCGAGATTGAGCTGCTCAAGTCCGAGCTCGTCGCCAAACTCAAACACGCCGGCATCGGCCTCGGCTTCATCGCCGCCGCCGCGGGCTTCGGATTCTTCACGATCGGGATGCTCGCGACCGCCGGCGTCCTTGGCCTCGCCGAGGCAGTGCCGGGTTGGGCCGCCGCCCTGATCATTGGCGGGGTGCTCCTTCTCATCACCGTGATCTTGGCGGGGGTAGGTGTCGCTCAGTTGAAGCGAGCCGATCCCACGCCCGATCAGACGATTGCGAATGTCAGAAAAGACGTAAACGCCATCAAGGGCATAGGAAAGAGGCCGGAATCATGACGTCAGCAGAAGATCGGGTTGCCGGAGCTCGCGCCGAACTCGAAGAAGCGCTTGACGCGATCGAGGACAAGCTCAATGTTCCGAAGCGGTTCAGCGAACTGAGCGCAAAGGCGAAAACCTCCTATGCCACGAATCCGATCCCCTGGGTGATCGGCGCGACCGCCGCAGCGATTGTGGTCGCCGGTCTGGTCGCCTGGGCCGTCATGAGTGACGACGACTGATTGTCGAGACTGGAATGACAGCGACAAGCCTGCAAGGCTGGCGCGTACTGGTACCGCGTGGCGGCGAATGGGGTGAGACCGTCGCGGCGCGACTCCGGGATTACGGCGCAACTGCCGTGATCGCCCCGATGATCAATTTTGCGAGCACAGATGACACCGCTGGCTTGGCCGCGGCTCTCGCGAGGCTGCAGGGCAGCCAATTCGATTGGCTGGTCGTCACGAGCGCGACAACCGTGGATGTGCTCGTCGGCCACGGGGTGATAATCCCGGAAAACACGAG
>SCSV01000061.1 GCA_004297555.1 Salinibacterium sp. | reverse complement strand
GATCGCCACGGTCCGCTTCGTCGCCACCGCGCGCGTCGCCGCCGACCGCGGCTTCGATCGCATCTCGACGGTCGTGACACCGCTCGGCTGGGTGATCTTCTCCGTCGTGCCCCTCGCGCTGGGCTTCGGTTACGGCATGGCCTGGTTGGAGCTGGTTGTCGCGGGTTATGCCTGCCTTGCGCTCATCGTGATCGCCGTCGTTTACCTGGTCGGCAGGAATCCGATCGCCATCGTCTTGGCTGTGCCACGAGACCGGGTGGTCGTGGGCGAGCGAGCGGTAGGCGAAATCATCGTGACCAACCCGGGCAAGCGGCATGCCCTCGGCGCGACCGTGGAAATCCCAGTGGGCGCCGGCCTCGCCGAGGTCGCGATGCCGGGGCTGCGCCGGGAGGCCCGGTTCGTACATGAGTTTGTGATTCCCACGGTTCGGCGCGGCGTCATCCCGGTCGGGCCAGTGCGCACGGTGCGCGCCGACCCGGTCGGCGTGGTGCGCCGAGAACTGGTGTGGACGGACACGACCGAGCTTTTCGTGCATCCGCGCACCATCGGCATCCCGAGCATGAGCACCGGTTTCATTCGCGACCTCGAGGGTAACCCGACGCGCGACCTCTCGACAAACGACATCTCGTTCCATGCGCTGCGCGAATACATGCCCGGGGACGAGCGGCGCTACATCCACTGGAAGTCGACCGCGCGCACCGGGCGCCACATGGTGCGCCAGTTCGAGGAGACCCGCGGCAGCCATCTCGTGATTGCGCTGAGTCTGGCAACCTCCGACTACGCCACCGAAGAAGAGTTCGAGATGGCCGTGAGCGTCGCCGGTTCCCTCGGTGCCCGGGCGATTCGGGATGCCCGCACCGTGACAGTCGTGGCAAGCGAGAAGACACCCGAATTCGCCAAGCGCAAAGTGTTCGCGGTGCGACTGCTCTCGACGCTGACCCGGTCGCGGCTGCTCGACGATCTGGCTGTGGTCGAGCACTCGGAGAGTGCCCTCGCGATCGCGGATGTGGCGCGCGTCACCGGCGAACAAGCGGTCGGCGTTTCGGTGGCCTTTCTGATCTGCGGGTCGGGGGTGACGGCGCAAGAGCTGCGCGCCGCATCCACCAAGTTCCCGGCCGGGGTTGAGGTCGTCGCTGTTGTCTGCGACCCCGACCGGCAGCCGGGCTTGCGCAAAGTGGCCGGACTCAGCGTCTTCACGATCGGCTTTCTCGAGGATCTGCAGAAGGCGCTGTCGCGATCGGCCGCCGCATGAGTGTGGCAGCCGGTGCCGAGCCAGGTCGTGCCAAGCCGGGCCGCGCCAAGCCGGGTAACGCCAAGCCGGGCCGCGCCAAGGTCGACCGCGTCCAACCGCGCACGCCGCGGCACGCCGTCGACCGGCCAGAGCGATCGTTCCTCGCGGTCAACACCGCCATGTTGTGCCTCGCGACCGTGATCGCTTCTGTCGCACTGTGGCCCATCTACCGCTCGGCGAGCCTTGTCGTGCTCATCGGCGTCGCGCTCGTGCTCGGAGCCGCAATCGCTGTGGCCGGCGCCTATTTCCGGTGGCGCGCCTGGGTGGTCATGCTCGCGACGCTGGGGGCATTTCTCATCGTCGGTGTGCCGGTGGCAGTGCCATCCGAAGCCCGGTTCGGAGTGTTGCCTACTCTTGATGGCCTGCGCGACCTGACCACTGGCGTCGCGCTCGGCTGGAAGCAGCTGCTCACAATCTCGCTGCCAGTCGGCGGCTACCAGGCGCTCTTAGTACCCGCGCTCGTGCTCGTACTGTCGACTGTCGTCATCGGTTTGAGCATCGCACTTCGAGCCCGCAATCGCGAGGCGGCTGTGCTCGCGCCGATCGTGCTCTTCCTGGTCGCTACGGCGTTCGGTCCGAACTATCCGAGCCGACCGCTTGATGTGCCGATCGCCCTGCTCGCGGTCACCCTGTTCTGGCTGGTCTGGAGTCGTTGGTACCGGCGCCGCTCGGCAATCCGACTGCTCACGGCACAGTCGGTGCAAGCAAACGTTCCATTCGAGCCGCCTGCGGCGCCCAAGACCGACCGAGGTTCGGGCCTGCGCACCGTGGTGAGCGCCGCGCTGATTCTCGTGATCGCCTCCGCAACTGCCGTGGGTGCGACGCTGGTGCTGCCTCCGGCGAGTAATCGCGCGGTGCTGCGCACGAGCATCCAGCAGCCATTCGATCCGCGGGATTACGTGAGCCCGCTCTCGGGATTTCGGCGCTATCTGAAGCCGGGCACCGCCGACACTGTGCTTTTGGATGTGAGTGGCTTGCCAAAGGGCTCGCGCATCCGCATCGCCACCCTCGATACCTATGAGGGCGTCGTGTACACCGTGGGCAGCGATAAGGTTTCAAGTGAGTCCGGCTCGTTCACGCGTGTGCCCGACCGCTTCGACCAGACCGGGGTCCGTGGTGCCAAGGTGCAGGCGACCGTGACTGTACGCGGGTACTCCGGGCCATGGCTGCCCTCGATCGGCCAGTTCGAATCGATCCAATTCAACGGCAACGACGCGGCGACGCTGCGGGATGCCTTCTACTACAACAACACCTCCGGTACCGCGGCAACGATCGGTGGCCTGCACTCCGGCGATTCGTACACGCTCGATGCGGTCATCCCGAAGCAACCGAAGGCGGGCGCGATCGCCGAGCTCAAGCCGGGCGTTGCGGTTGTGCCCAAGCTGAAGAACGTGCCCGACGAACTCACCGCGAAGCTCAGTGACTATGTCGAGGGTGTCGAAGGTTCTGGCCCGCGACTGAGCGCGATGCTCGCCGGACTCGCCGCCGACGGGTACATCAGCCATGGCATTGCCGCAGACGAACCGCCGAGTCGTTCCGGTCATGCTTCCGATCGCATCGCCGAGCTCTTCACTACTCCCCGGATGATCGGCGACGCGGAGCAGTACTCAGTCGCCGCCGCGCTCATGGCACAGCAACTCGGGTTCCCCTCCCGCGTCGTCTTCGGCTTCGCGCCCAAGGGAGAGCAGGTGCGCGGCAGTGATGTCTCCGCGTGGATCGAGGTCAACACCGCGCAATACGGTTGGGTCGCGATTGATCCGACACCGCCCTTCCGGCCAATCCCGGACGAGCTGCCGAAAGACAAGGCCCAAGTGTCGCGTCCGCCCACGATCGTGCCGCCGCCCGTGGTCGAGTCGGAGGCGTTCGACCGGCAGTCCACGCCCGACAGCGAGCAGAACCTGCCGCCTGACCTCGACCCGACGCTCGTGCTGATTCTCGGCATCCTGCGCGTGCTTGGCTGGATCGTGCTGGTCGCCGCGATTCTGCTCGCACCATTCATGCTCGTGATCGCCGCGAAGCTGCGCCGGCGAAAGCTGCGCCGCGCTGCGCCCGACGCCATCCAGCAGATCAGCGGAGGCTGGCAGGAGTTCGAAGACGCCGTGCTCGATCACGGGTTCAGCCCCGTGCCGTCCGCGACCCGAAGCGAAGTCGCAGCGGTCGCGGGGGGTATGCCCTCGGCGATGCTCGCGATCGTGGCGGACCGAGCAGTGTTCTCTCCCGACGAGCCCGACCCGGCGGAAGTCGACGAAGTGTGGCGCGCGGTTGACGAGTTGGAAGCCAGCTTGAATGCCGGCCTTTCGCGCTTGCAGAGGCTCAGGGTTCGCATCTCCCTACGTTCGCTCGGTGGTTATAGTGTCAGAACGTTGTTCAAGCGATAGAAGGAACGTTCGGTGATTTGCCCACATTGCGCCACCGATCTCCCGCAGGAGGCGATGTTCTGCGGCGAGTGCGGACGCCCCGTCGCGGCAAAAACCGCGGCGGCAGCAGCGCGCACCGCGACGATCGGCTCGACTCGGGGAGAGAAATCCGCCAAGAAGCTGAGAGTTAGCGCCGAACCTGGGAACGAGTTGATCGCCCCAGAGACGGATGCAACGCCGAGCAAGTCGGCCCAGGCGGTCGCGGCAGCGACCCTCACCGACGTGGAGGTGTCGGCGGCCGAGCCAGCGGCTCCTGAAGCCCCAGACGAAGTGCAACCTGAGCGACTTGCCGAGCCCGAACCGGAAGCGGAGGCTCAGGCGGAGTCGCAACCTGAGCTGTGCGCCCAATGCGGCGCCGCTCTCGCTGCGACCGACATCTTCTGCGGCGAATGCGGCTTCGTGCGACGCGGAGTGGGCGGCCGTGCCCGCCCGCGCGACACCGTGGTGCTCGATCCCTTCCCGTGGGGCCAGCCGCTTGAACCGATGACGCCGGCCACGAACGCGGTCCCCGATTTTCCGTCTGCCCCGACCGAAGTAGAGCCGGTGGTCGACGAACCGGCGGATGCTGCCGAGTCGCTTGTTCCCGTATTCGCCGAGCCAGTCGAGCCCGAGGTCGTCGCGCACGTTGAACCTGCGCCAACCGAGCAGGAGTACGCCGACGAAGGTGACCTCGACGAAACCAGAATCGTCGACCGCGACGAGCGGGGTGAGCGCTTCGTTCTGCAGTTCAGCACCGGGGAGAGCATCAGCGTCGCGGGCACTGGGCTCGTCGGCAGAAACCCGCTCGCCGAGCCGGGCGAATACTTCGACGCTCTCGTGACCATCTCCGATCCGGGCAAGTCGGTGTCGAAGACCCATCTCGAGTTCGGCCAGGACTCGGGCGCGTTCTGGATCGCCGACCGCTTCTCGGGCAACGGCACCGTCGTGCGCGAACCGGAGCGCCAGCCCAAGCGATGCGACGCCGGCAAGCGCTACCGCATCAGCCGCGGCACTCGCGTCGATATCGGGGAGCAGTTCTTCATCGTCAGCTGACGACTCCTCGCCGACCCCTGTTGGCACGCGATTTGCACTGATTGATGTGTGCGCATCAGGGCGTGCAGTCGGTCTGATCGACTTGGTGCGTGACCGATCTCGAATCCCGAACCCGGGTGGTGGCACCTCGACTCCCTGCGCCACGCGCGCCGTTCCGTTTTCCGGTGATCGCGGCGGTCGCGCCGATGGCCGCCGCGATCATCATGTGGGCGATCACAAGATCGCCGTTCGCGCTCATCTTCGCCGCTCTCGGTCCGATCACGGCGATCGCGAGTCTCCTCGACTCCCAACTCGGTTCGAGGCGCACCCGGCGCAAAGAACTTCTCCGCTTCGAGACGGATGCTCGCCAGGCCGCTGCACAGATCGCAACCGCCCACGCACTCGAGCGCGAGTCGCGTGCTGCGCTCGCTCCCAGCGCTCCCGCACTCATCGTGCGGCGCGGGGCTGATCCTCAGCGCTGGCGAACAGCAGAACGGATGCCCGTCACCGTCTCGCTTGGCACGGGCGAGGCCGCAAGCACCCTGGAGTTCGACGCTCGAGCCGGGCGAGAGATGGAGTCGCCGCTCGTAGAGGAGCGGATGGCGCAGCTGGTGGCGAGCGCGAGCACCCTCGAATCCGCTCCGATCACGGTTGACGCCCGACTCGGCATCGGCATTTGCGGGCGTCCCGCACTCGCTGTCGCGGTCGCCCGATCGCTCGCGCTGCAGGTGGCGTGGCGACTCTCGCCGGCCGAGTTCTGGTGCTCGGCGTCCGGTCTGGCCAATGAGCGCGAGTGGCTCGATGCCCTGCCGCATCCTGCTCGCGAACCGGCTCGGGCCGGGACGCTCATCGATTTCGGCACGGTGGGGGAGCATCAACCCCTCGTGAGAATCGCTGTCGCGGCGGACGCGACCGAACTCCCGGGTGGCTGCGAGATCGTGCTCGAGGTCGGTGCCGGCTTGGGCGGTAGGCTCGCGGCGCACCCTAATCGGCCGCGAGGCATCCGCATCGAACCGATCTCGCGGGTTGAAGCGCGCGAGTGGGCGCGTACAGCAGCGCAAGATGCTGCGAGCGAAGGTCTCATCGCATCCGGAGCGGCACTGCCCGGGGCGCTCGGCCTGGACGGAATGTTGCGACCGATCAGCGCCGGGCCGGGCCTGGCTTGCGAGTCCGCGGCCGATGCCACCGGCGCGGTGAGCATCGACCTGGTCGAGCATGGTCCGCACGCGGTGATCGGCGGAACCACCGGCAGCGGCAAGAGCGAGTTGCTGACATCCTGGGTGCTGGCCATGGCGGCGGCGTATTCGCCGGAGGCGGTAACGTTCCTGCTCGTCGACTTCAAGGGCGGTGCTGCGTTCGCGCCGCTCGCGCCCCTGCCGCACACGGTCGGCATCGTCACCGACCTCGACGCGGTGCAAGCCGAACGTGCCCTCGCGAGCCTGCGCGCTGAACTGCGCTTTCGCGAACGCTGCCTCGCCGAGGTGGGCGCCAAGAGCATCGATGACACGGATGTTCCGCGCCTCGTGATCGTCGTCGACGAGTTCGCGGCGATGCTGACCGAGCATCCAGATCTGCACACACTCTTCAGCGACATCGCTGCTCGCGGGCGTTCGCTCGGCGTACATCTCGTGCTGTGTACGCAACGTCCGGCTGGCGCGGTGCGCGATTCTGTGCTCGCCAACGCGGATCTGCGCATCTCGCTCCGGGTCAACAATCGAGCCGATAGCGCTGCGGTGGTCGGCAGCGATCTCGCCGCCGAGATTGCCGCGGATGCCCGCGGTCGCGCCGTGCTGAGCATCGCGACGAGCGCGCCGCGGCTGGTGCAAGTCGCCAGGTCAAACCCGGCGGATGCCCGCCTTGTTGTCGACCGCTGGGCCGGTGCCGCGCCGCCGCGCCGCCCCTGGTGCGACCCCCTGCCCGAGCAGGTCACGCTCGAGCGTGTAGGTGACGGCGCACCGGGCATCGCCTTTGGACTG
>SCSV01000060.1 GCA_004297555.1 Salinibacterium sp. | reverse complement strand
TGATCGTGACCGACACCCAGCATGCGCCGTAGATTGGCAAGCTGGGCTTCGCCCTCGTCGATTTCACGATGGCGATTGGGGCGATTCTCGCGCGCCTTAGCGACGTGCAAGGCCTGCTCGCTCAGCGTTCGGACGTCTTTCTCCGCGGCTGCCAGCGGCTGCGAGACGTCAAGTCCGGTGATGCGGGCCGTCAGCTTGTCGCGCCGCTGCACTGCGGTCTCCAGCGCCTCGGCGGCGTCCTTGGCTTTGCCCAAAACGATCCGCGAGCGCGCCGAAAAGGTATCAACATAGGCCGAGGCGGCATCGTAGGAGGCAAGTTCCTCGATCAGCTGTTCGCGCTCGCGCAGGTGAGGCGCCACCCGCACAGTCCGTTCAAGACCGGCCAGGACGGTGGCGATCTCCCGACGTTCCTGGCGAAGGCTTTCGGCGGCCTTGGCAGATTTCTCGGCTGCCTTGCGGGTCTGTTCGAAAGTGTCGCGGGAGAGCTGGTTAGCCCGGACGAACTTGTCCGCGGTCTCAAACGCGCTCAGGCCCTGGTAGAAAGCGCGCGAGCCCGCGCGGGTTTTGGCGAAGAGCGTGTTGGCCTCGGCATCGATGGTGTCGAGCCGCTGCACGAGCGTGCGCAGCCCGCCTCCTGCCTCGACGATCAGGCGGCCAATGTCACCTTCGGCTTGCAACAGCCGATCGCCGCCGACGCGCAGGCTTTCGTGATCGAGGCCAAACAGGGTCGCGAAGCGCTCGCGCGTGATGGCGCCGAGGATCGGCGCGAGCGCGGTCTCGTCGAGTGCGTTCCCGTCCGCGTCGATAAGGGTTTTCCCGTTGCCTTTCCGGCGACGCAGGGTGGTGAGTTTGCCATCCGCCGTGCGCATGGCGGCCGCGAGGCGCATGCCGTCATAACCGAAGAGGTTGCCGCGTGGCGTAGTTTTCGGAATGGTGAAGAAAAAGTCGCTGATCGCTTCGAGGCAGGTGCTCTTGCCGGCCTCATTCGGGCCGTACAGAAGTGTCAGCCCTGCTTCTTCCGGCAGCGCCAGCGTCCGGCGGTCATAGCATCCATAATTTTCGATCGTGAGCTCAGTCAGGCGCATGGTCTGCCTCGCTGACTAGGCTGCGGGCGAGCGCGGCCGCTCGCGCGGGGATTTCGGCGCGCATCTGCTCGATAAAATCGTCCGCATGGGCACCCGCGGGAAGTTTGGTACGGATTTCCGTCAGGCGTTCTTCGAGCGCTTGTTCGATGTGACCGGTCTGCGCCAGCCGCTGCACTTCAAGGTCAATCCGACCCGCGATGCTTGGGTCGATCGCCTCGGCGACCGAGGGCGGTGCCGTCGCTAGGATCAGCTTCTCCAGCCACACGTCATGGGAAAGCGTCGCGAGAAGAGCTTCCACGTCCTCTCGCACGGCCAGAGCGTCCAGGTGCAAGCCGCTATGCAGGGGCGACATGCCCGTCAGCGCGAGCCGGAGGGCAACCGGACGTTCTCCTGCCTCTGTACAGCGTGGCTGCAGAAGGTCGCGCACCATGTCGAGCAGCTCCACCCGGTCTGCGCAGGTCGAAATATCGACAGAAAGCGCGACCCATCGTACAGAATCGAGCGGGTGGTGCTCAAGGGACGCGACAGCCCCATCTGCCACTTCGACAAGGACAGCGCCCTTGGGTCCTTCCT
>SCSV01000059.1 GCA_004297555.1 Salinibacterium sp. | reverse complement strand
AGCGGCGCCCTGGTGCGCTGATCTCGTGCGCCTCGCGGAACGGAACGCGCTGGCGCACGAGCCAGTCCGCGACATCCGTGGCGAGAGAAAAGCCCTGGGGCGCGAGTTCGGCCATCCGCTCGGTGTCGAAGCTGAGCGTCGCGACCATGCCGGTGAACGCGGGCAGCAGCAGTTCGAGGGTCTCGACGGAGTCGAAGACCGGCTCCTTGTCTTCTTGCAGGTCGCGGTTGTAGGCGAGCGGCAGGCCCTTGAGCGTCGCGAGGAGGCCGGCGAGGTTGCCGATCAGGCGGCCAGCTTTGCCGCGGGCAAGCTCCGCGACATCCGGATTCTTCTTCTGCGGCATGATCGACGACCCGGTTGAGTAGGCGTCATCGAGCTGCACGAAACCGAACTCGCGCGTGTTCCAGAGGATGAGCTCTTCGGCAAAGCGCGACAGATCGATGCCCAGTTGCGCGGCGATGAAGGAGAACTCGGCGACGACGTCCCGGCTCGCGGTCGCGTCGATCGAGTTCTCGGTCGGGCCGCTCAGCCCCAACTCGCGCGCCACGAGAGCAGGGTCGAGCCCGAGGCTGCTGCCAGCCAGAGCGCCAGAACCGTACGGAGAAGTGGATGCCCGCACCCGCCAGTCCCGCAGGCGCTCGAGCGTGCGCACGAGCGGCCAGGCGTGCGCGAGCAGATGGTGGGCGAGCAGCACCGGCTGCGCGTGCTGCAGGTGAGTGCGGCCGGGCATGATGGCGCTCTCGTGCCGCTCGGCCTGCGCGGCGATCGCATCGATCAAGTCGACGACGAGTTCGTTGATCACGAGCGAGTGGTCGAGCAGATACATGCGGATGAGCGTGGCGATCTGGTCGTTGCGGCTGCGGCCCGCGCGCAAGCGCCCGCCGAGCTCGGGGCCGACGGCCTCGATGAGCGCGGCCTCGAGGGCGCCGTGCACGTCTTCGTCGGTCTCTTGAGGAACGAGCTCCCGGGCATCCAATCGCCTGGTCACCTCGTCGAGACCCGCGTGCATGCGAGCCTCCTCCTCTTTGGAGAGGTAACCGGCAGCACCGAGCGCCTTGGCGTGCGCGTGCGAGCCGGCGATGTCGTACAGCGCGAGCTGCCAGTCGAAGTGCGTCGAGCGGCTCAAGCGGGCCAGCTCAGGCGAAGGGCCGCCAGCGAAACGGGCACCCCAGAGGGAGCCCTCGCCCGTCGTGCCGCCGTGCGCCATGTCTAGCCCTTCAGATCCCTGCGCGCCGAGATCTTGCTCGGCAGGGACCAGATCTCGATGAAGCCCTTGGAGAGCGACTGGTCGAAGGTGTCGCCCGTGTCATAGGTGGCGAGGCTGAAGTCGTAGAGGCTCTGCTCGCTCTTCTGACCGGTGACCGTCGCGCGTCCGCCCTGCAGTTTGAGGCGGATGTCTCCGCTCACGAAACGCTGCGTGTCGTCGATGAAGACGTCGAGCGCGCGCTTGAGGCCGGAGTACCAGAGGCCGTCGTAGACGAGGTTCGCCCACTCCGCCTCTACGCCGCGCTTGTAGCGGTTGAGGTCGCGCTCCATCGTGAGGCTCTCGAGCGCCTCATGCGCTTCGATGAGCGCGATCGCGGCCGGCGCCTCATAAACCTCGCGGCTCTTGATGCCCACGAGTCGGTCTTCGACAACGTCGATGCGGCCCACGCCGTGCTTGCCGGCGAGTTCGTTGAGCTTCTCGACGGCCTGCAGCGGCGTCACCGCGACACCATCGATAGCGGTCGGGATGCCAGAGCTGAACGTGATCACAATCTCGTCGGCCGGCTTCGCCACCGACGGGTCCATCGTGTACTCGTAGAGGTCCTCGATCGGAGCGTTCCACGGATCCTCGAGGAACCCGGTCTCCACCGCGCGCCCCCACACGTTCTTGTCGATCGAGTACGGGTTCTTGGCGCTCTGCCGGATCGGGAGGTTGTGCTCCTCGGCGTAGACGATGGCCTTGTCGCGGGTGAGGGCGAGATCCCGCACCGGCGCGATACTCGTCAGCTCGGGAGCGAGCGCGGCGACGGCTGCCTCGAACCGCACCTGGTCGTTGCCTTTGCCCGTGCATCCGTGAGCCACGCTGTTGGCGCCGAGCTCGTGCGCGGTGATCGCGAGGTGCTTGGCGATGACCGGGCGGCTGAGCGCGGAGACGAGCGGGTAGCGCTTCTGGTAGAGCGCATTCGCCTTGAGGGCGGGCATCAGGAAGTCGTTCGCGAACTCCTCTTTGGCGTCAACGACAATCGACTCGACCGCGCCGCAGTCCAGAGCGCGCTGGCGGATGTCATCCATGTCTTCGCCGCCCTGGCCGACATCGACCGCGAGGGCGACGACCTCTTTACCGGTCGCATCTCGCAGCCAACCGATACCTACCGAGGTGTCGAGTCCGCCCGAATAGGCGAGGACGACGCGTTCTGCCATGTGTGTTGCTCCTTGAAGTTCGTGTTCAGTCTAGGGAAGGCTGGCCCGGCTACTGCGCGAGCAGCCACACCATGAGGGCCTTCTGGGCGTGCAGGCGGTTCTCCGCCTCATCCCAGATGACGCTCTGCGGGCCGTCGATGACCTCGGTCGTCACTTCGTAGCCGCGGTCGGCGGGAAGGCAGTGCAGAAAGAGGGCGTCGGGCTTCGCTAGTGCCATCAGGTCGGCGTCGACGCGGTACTGCCCGAATCGGGTCAGGCGCTCGGCCTTCTCGTCTTCCTTGCCCATCGACACCCAGGTGTCGGTGACCACGACATCGGCACCCGCAACAGCTTCGAGCGCGTCGGTGTAGAGCGTGATGGAGCCTCCGGTGCGCGCGGCGATGGCGTCGGCATCGGCGACGACCCGGTCATCCGGTGCATAGTCGGTGGGCGAGGCGACCCTCACATGCATTCCCGCGGTCGCCCCGGCGAGCAGGTAGGACTGCGCCATGTTGCTCGCGCCGTCGCCGAGGAAGGTCACCGTGAGGCCGGCGAGTTCGCCGCGGTGCTCGCGGATCGTCAGCAGGTCGGCAAGCAACTGGCAAGGGTGAAAGTCGTCGCTCAGGGCATTGATGACCGGCACCGTCGTGCCCGCCGCCATCTCGACCAGACCGGCCTGCGCGTAAGTGCGCCACACGATCGCGGCGACCTGGCGCTCAAGCACGCGGGCGGTGTCGGATGCCGTCTCCTTGCCGCCGAGCTGACTGCTCGCGGTTGAGATGATGAGCGGCACCCCGCCCAGGTCGGCAATGCCCACCGCGAAGGACACACGTGTGCGCGTCGATGACTTATCGAAGATCACCGCGACCGTCTGCGGGCCGGCGAGGGGCTTGCGCGCCCAGCGGTCCCGCTTGATCTCAATCGCGAGGTCGAGAATCGCGGATTGCTCCGCCTGCGTCACATCGTCGTCGCGAAGAAAGTGCCGGGTCATGTCGCTGCCTCCAGTGCCCTAGTAAACGTGGTGATGAACTCCTCGACCTCGGCGTCGCCAATGATGAGCGGCGGAGCGAGTCGGATGCTCGTGTCGTTGGGCGCATTCACGATGAGCCCGGCATCCATGGCCGCTTTCACGATCGCGGGGCCGACCGGTTTGGTGAGGCCGACGCCGATGAGCAGGCCTCTCCCCCGGGTCTCCGCCACGAGTGGCAGGCCGGCGATCGCCTCGCGGATCTGGTCCCCGCGCACTCGCGCGTTCGCGAGCAGGTCGGCACGTTCGATCTCGCCGAGCACGGCGTTGGCGGCGGCAGTCGCGAGCGGGTTGCCGCCGAAAGTACTGCCGTGCTGACCGAGCGTTAGAAGATCGGATGCCCGCCCGAACGTCACGAGCGCGCCGATCGGTATTCCTCCACCGATGCCCTTGGCCACGGTGATCGCGTCGGGCACGATGCCGTGCTCCTGGAACGCGAACCAGTGACCCGTGCGCCCCGCGCCGGTCTGGATCTCGTCGATGATGAGCAGCACACCGTGCTTGCTCGAGAGTTCGCGCGCGGCGGCGAGGTAGCCGGCGGGCAACTCGACGACCCCGGCCTCGCCCTTGATCGGCTCGACGAAGAGGGCCGCGACATCCGGCCCGATCGCCGCCTCGAGTGCCTCGATCGTAGAGTCGAGGTGCTCGACGTTCGGGAGGAGCGGCTCGAAAGGCTCGCGCTGCGCGGACTTGCCGGTAATCGCAAGCGCACCGGTCGTGCGCCCGTGAAAGGAATTCTGCAGGCTCAGGATCCGGCCGCGGCCGGTGCGCCTGGCCAACTTGATCGCGGCCTCGATCGCCTCGGTGCCCGAATTGGCGAAGAAGACGCGGCCGCCGTCGCCTGCGCCGGAGAGGCGGAGTAGTCGCGCCGCGAGTTCCAGTTGCGGCGGGGTGGCGAAGTAGTTGGAGACGTGGGCGAGGGTCGCGACCTGGCGACTGACGGCATCCACCAGTACTGGGTGAGCATGGCCGAGGGCGTTGACCGCGATTCCGGAGAGGAAGTCGAGGTAGCCCTTGCCCTCGGAATCCCAGACGTAGCAGCCTTCGCCGCGAACGAGTTCGGCGAGCGGCGGGGCTGCGGACTTCATCATCGTGTCGGCGTACTGCGACTTCCAGTCGGTCATCCGGCCACCACCTCGGTGCCGATGCCGCTCTGCGTGAAGACCTCAAGCAGGATCGAGTGCGGGATGCGGCCGTCGATAATCGCGGCTTTCGGCACCCCCCGGTTGACTGCGTCGAGGCACGCCGTCATCTTGGGGATCATGCCCGACTCGAGGCTCGGTAGCAGTTGCTCGAGCTCGGTCGTGGTGATCGCTGAAACGAGCGAGCTGCGGTTGGGCCAATCGCTGTAGAGGCCGGCAACGTCGGTGAGGATCACGAGTTTCGCCGCGCCGAGAGCGACCGCGAGCGAGGCCGCGGCCGAATCGGCGTTCACGTTGAGAAGGCCGTCCGTGCCAGCCTCGACCGCGAGCGTGGAGATCACCGGGATGCGTCCGCTTCCGATCTCGGCGAGAACGCGTTCCGGGTTGACCTTGGTGACATCGCCGACGAGGCCGAGGTCGACCAGTTCGCCGTCGATCATGGCGCCCCGGCGAGCGCCGATGAAGAGGTTGTGCTCGTCGCCGGAATGCCCGGACGCCAGGTCACCGTGCTCGTTGATGAGCTGCACGAGTTCGCCGCCGACCTTCTCGGCGAGCACCTCCCGCACGATGCCGATCGACTGCTCGGTCGTGACGCGGTAGCCGCCCCGGAATTCGCTCGGGATGCCCTGGCGCTCAAACTCCGCAGTGATCTGCGGCCCGCCGCCATGCACCACCACGGGCTTCACGCCCGCGAAGCGCAGATAAACCATGTCCTCGGCGAAGGCCCGCTTGAGGTCGTCATCGACCATGGCGTTGCCGCCGAACTTGATCACGATGACCTCGTCATGGAACCGCTTGAGCCACGGCAATGACTCGATCAGCACCGCAGCCTTCGCGGCGGCATCCTTCTGTGACACGGCCATCAGCTTGAGTACGCGCTGTTCTCATGCACGTAGTCGTGCGTGAGGTCGTTGGTCAGGATAGTTGCAGTCGCGGTGCCCACGTTGAGGTCGATGAGCACATGCACCGCGCGCGGCGAGAGGTCCACCTCGGTGCGCGGGCGGTCAGGCGCGCCGGCGTGGCAGACGCGCACCCCGTTCATCGAGACGTCGACGTTGTAGGGGTCGAAGACGGCATCCGTGGTTCCGATCGCGGCGAGCACGCGGCCCCAGTTCGGATCGTTGCCGAACACCGCTGCCTTGAACAGGTTGTTGCGGGCGACCGAGCGGCCGACCTCGACGGCGTCGTCTTCGGTTGCGGCGTTCACGACCTCGATGCGGATGTCGTGGCTCGCGCCCTCCGCGTCGCCCTGGAGTTGCTCGGCGAGGTCGAGGCAGACCTCAATCAAGAGCGCGGTGAACTCGTGCGGAGTCGGGGTGACCCCGGCGGCGCCGCTCGCGAGAAGGGTGACCTGGTCGTTGGTAGACATACAGCCATCGGAGTCGAGGCGGTCGAACGACAAGTTGGTCGCGGTGCGCAGCGCGGTGTCGAGGTCGAGTGCCGTGAGGTCTGCGTCGGTCGTGATGACGACGAGCATCGTGGCGAGGCCCGGCGCGAGCATCCCGGCGCCCTTCGCCATGCCGCCGATCGTGTAGCCCTCGCCCGTGCGCACGGAGCGCTTCGGCTTCGAGTCCGTGGTCATGATGGCTTCGGATGCCGCCACGCCGAGATCGCCGAGGGTCTCAGCCGCGGCCTTCACGCCGGAGAGCACGAGTTCGAGCGGCAGTGGTTCGCCGATAAGGCCGGTAGAGCAGACGAGCACATCGCTCGCTGACACGTTTAGCGCAGCTGCGACACCCTCCGCAGTGGCGTGGGTGACGTGGAAGCCCTCAACGCCCGTGAAGCAATTGGCGCCACCGGAGTTGAGCACGATCGCTGAGACGATGCCGTCTTTGATGACCTGCTGCGACCAGATGATCGGGTTGGCTTTCGCGCGGTTGCTCGTGAACACGGCGGCGCCGGCCTGCTTCGGGCCGCGGTTGACGACGAGTGCGAGGTCGAGGCCGCCGCTCGCCTTGAGTCCCGCTTCGACCGCGGCGGCGTCGAAGCCTTTCGCGGCGGTCACGCTCATGGCGCTACCCCGTCGACAACGAGCCCGCTCGTCTCGGCCAGGCCAAGGGCGAGATTCGCCGACTGGATTGCCGCGCCCGCCGTGCCCTTCACAAGGTTGTCGAGCGCGCTGATCACGACAACGCGACCGGCGGCCTCGTCGATCCCGAGTCCGATCAGCGCGGTGTTCGCGCCGACCGTGTCAGCCGAGCGGGGGAACTGCCCGGCGGGCAGCACGTGCACGAACGGTTCGTCGGCGTAGGCGCTCGTCCAGGCATCCCGAATCTGGGTTTCGGTCGCGCCCTTCTTGATGCGAGCGGTGGACGTCGCGAGGATGCCCCGGCCCATCGGCACGAGCATGGGAGTGAACGAGACGCTCACGTCGACACCGCCCGCGGCGACGAGGTTCTGGCGGATCTCCGGATTGTGGCGATGCGTGCCACCGACTTGGTACGCGCTCGCCGACCCGAGAATCTCGCTTGCGAGCAGGTCAGTCCGCAGACTCTTGCCCGCGCCGGATGGCGCAACCGCGAGCACGGAGACGAGGTCGTGCGCCTCGATCACCCCGGCGCGGATGCCCGGGGCAAGGGCGAGCGTGATCGCCGAGACGTTGCATCCCGGCACGGCAATGCGCTTCGAGTTTTTGAGGAGTTCGCGCTGCTTGCCGCCTGCGGCGAGCGTGAGCTCGGGCATCCCGTAATCCCAGGCGCCATAGAACTCGCCGCCGTAGAACTGGGCCCAGTCGGCCTCGCTCGTGAGGCGGTGGTCGGCGCCGCAATCGACGACGAGCGTGTCCGCGGAGAGTTGTGCAGTGAGCTCGCCGGATCTGCCGTGAGGGAGCGCGAGGAAGACGACATCGTGACCGGCGAGGGTCGCGGCATCCGTTGGTTTGAGTTCGAGGTGGGCAAGCGAACGCAGGTGCGGCTGCACCGCAATGAGCGGCTGGCCGGCATTTCGATTCGCCGTGACCGTGGTGACCTCGAGGCCGGGATGGGCGGAAAGCAGTCGAAGCAGCTCGCCGCCGGCGTAGCCGCTGGCACCTGCCACGGCAACCGATAGGGACATGGCTCTACCTTATTGAGAGGAGGGACGATGGAGAGGGAACGGCGGCGGCTCGCCCAGCCTTAGGCACGAAGCCGGCTGGATCGCGAAACGACGCCTATCGTCGCTCGTCGGAACGGCGGCGCGACAGCACGCGCAGCTCGAGGCTGTCGCGAATGCTGTGGGTACCGGTCACGTAAGCAGCGTACTACAGAGGTCACTCGCGAATCGTCGCCACTGTGCCTATTCGCGGAGCTTCGCTCCGACGCGATCGGCCGCGAGCGCAACCGCCGCCTGCTTCGCCTCGCTCGCCTCCGCCGCCGTGAGCGTGCGGTCGGCGGCGCGGAACCGCAGCGCGAAGGTCAGCGACTTGCTGCCCTCGGGGATGCCCGTGCCGCGGTAGTCGTCGACGAGTCGCGCGTGCTCGAGCAGTTCGCCCGCACCCTGGATGAGGATGTCGAGAAGTTCCCCCGCGGGCACGTCCTCAGGCACCACGAGTGACAGGTCTTGAGTCGCAGCGGGCAATCCAGCGATCGCACTCGTCGTGACCTCGGTGCTCGCGCCCGCCACAAGCGCGTCGAGGTCGAGTTCGAGCAGCGCCACGACGCGCGGCAGGTCGAGGTCGGCCGCGACCGAGGGGAGCAATTCGCCCGCGTAACCGATCAGGTTTTCGCCAACGCGAATCTCCGCGGTGCGACCGGGATGCAGCGCCTGATGCGAGCCGCTCGCGATCTCGATACGCGCGCCGACACTTGCCGCCAACTGGCGCGCTGCGTCGAGCGCGTCTGCGAGACCGCTGGCTACGGCTGCCTGCGCGGGCTGCTTCAGAATCCCGTCGCCGAGGAACAGAGCGCCGACATGCCAGGGCTGTGGCGGGATGCTCGCGCGAAGCGCCGCCAGCTCCTCGTCGGCGGGCCGCACGGTGCCGAGCGGCAACGGACCGCTCCCATACTTCTCCCCCGCGACCGGGCGGAACACGACCCCGACCTCGAACAACGCGAGGTCCGTGAGCCCGCGGGACAGGTTGCGACGGGCCGCGGCGATCAGGCCGGGCCAGAGCGAGGTGCGCATGAGTGCGGCATCCGGGTCGAGCGGGTTCGCGAGTTTCATGGCCGGCACAGTGCCCGCCTCGGCCGAGCCGAAGAGGTCATTGCTGGCGGTCGAAACGAATGGGTAGGCGAGCACCTCGGTGAGCCCGGCAAACGCGAGGCTGTTGGCCGCGGCGCGGCGAAGGCGCTGCTCTCGCGTGAGCCCGCGACCGGGCGGGGCGATGGGCAGCACCGAGGGGATGTGCTCGTAGCCGACAATGCGGGCAACCTCTTCGACGAGGGTGGTCTTGTCGGTGAGGTCGGGGCGCCAGGTCGGCGGGGTCACGCGCCAGCCGTCACCGGAGACTTCCACGGTCGCGCCGATCGCTTCGAGCGCACCTGTAATCTCATCCGCCGAGTAGGCGAAGCCGACGATGTTCTCGACGTGCTTCTCGGGCAGGTCAATGGGAGCGGGAGCGACCGACTCGTCGAAGAACGAGCCGAGCGCCTCTGCGCTGCCGCCGCCCAACTCTTCGAGCAGGGAGACGACGCGAGCGGCGGCGACTGCGGCCACGGCCGGGTCCACCCCGCGCTCGAACCTGCGGCTCGCCTCGCTCGGCAGCTTGTGCCGGCGAGCGGTGCGAGCGATCGACACGGGCTCGAAGTTGGCCGCCTCAATGAGTACGTGGGTCGACGCTGCGCCGATCTCGGTCGAGGCCCCGCCCATGACGCCGGCGAGCCCGATCGCGCCGGAATCGTCGGCGATCACGAGGTCTTCCTCGTTCAGCGCGCGCTCTTTGCCGTCGAGGGTGGTGAGCTTCTCCCCCGCCTTCGCGCGGCGCACCACGAGGCCGCCCGCGACGCGATCCAGGTCATAGGCATGGATCGGCTGCCCGAGCTCGAGCATCACATAGTTGGTGACGTCCACGACGAGCGAGATCGAGCGGATGCCCGCGAGCGCGAGCCGAGACACCATCCAGGGCGGCGTAGGCCGGGTCGCATCCACTCCGCGCACTACTCGCGAGACGAAGACGCTCGCGCCGACGCGATCGCGGATCGGCGCACGATCGCCGATGGTGACCGAGAAGCCGGTCGCCTTGGCCGGTTCGACAGCGGCCGGGTCAGTGAATGCCGCGCCCGTCGAGGTCGCGTACTCGCGAGCAACCCCGCGGATCGAGAAGGCGTAGCCGCGGTCGGGGGTGACGTTGATCTCGACAGCGAAGTCGTCCAGGCCAAGCAGGCTGATCGCATCCGTGCCCACCTCAGGATCGAGGCCGAGGGTCACCAGGCGCAGGATGCCCGCGTGCTCGTCGCCGAGTCCGAGTTCGCGCGCGGAGGCGATCATGCCGTCGGAGACGTGACCGTACGTCTTGCGCGCGGCGATCGGGAACGGGCCGGGCAGGATCGCGCCGGGCAGCGACACAACGACCTTGTCGCCGACCTCGAAGTTGTGAGCGCCGCAAACGATTCCGCGCGGCTCTGCCTCGCCGACATCCACCTGGCACCAGCGGATCGTCTTGCCGTTGGACTGCTCCTTTTCGACGAACTCGAGCACTTGCCCGACGACGATGGGGCCGGAGAGCTCGAAGCCGTGAACGTCTTCCTCTTCGAAGCCCACCTTGACGAGGGCGGCGTGCACTTGCTCGTGCGTGACATCGGGGGCGACGTCGACGAACTCGCTCAGCCAACTGATCGGTACGCGCATCATACCACCATCCCGAACTGCTGGGAGAAGCGGATGTCGCCCTCGACCATGTCGCGCATGTCGTTCATGTCGTTGCGGAATTGCAGAGTGCGCTCGATTCCCATTCCAAAGGCGAAGCCCTGATATTCCTCGGGGTCGATGCCGGCCGCACGAAGCACGTTGGCGTTGACCATGCCGCATCCGCCCCACTCCACCCAGCGCGCGCCGCCCTTGGCGTTCGGCTGCCAGACATCCATCTCGGCGCTCGGCTCGGTGAACGGAAAGTAGTTGGGGCGCAGTCGGATCTGCGCGTCGGCGCCGAACATCGCACGAGCGAGGTGTTCGAGGGTGCCGCGCAGATGCGCCATCGTGAGGCCCTTGTCGATGGCGAGGCCCTCGATCTGGTGGAACACCGGCGTGTGCGTGGCATCGAGTTCGTCGGTGCGGAACACCTTCCCCGGCGCGACGACGTAGACCGGCAGCGGCCGCTCGAGCAGCGAGCGGATCTGCACCGGACTCGTGTGCGTGCGCAGGATGAGGTGCTTCTCGGCAGGCTCGATGAAGAACGTGTCTTGCATGGCTCGCGCAGGGTGGTCCTCGTCGAAGTTCATCGCGTCGAAGTTGAACCACTCGTTCTCGAGCTCGGGGCCCTCCGCAACCTCCCAGCCCATGCCGATGAAGATGTCGCTCATCTGCTCCATGAGCAGGTTGAGTGGATGCCGTGCCCCCTTGTTCCAGCGCGACGCCACCGCCGTGACATCCACTGCTTCACCGGCCAGGCGCTCGGCCTCCTCGGCGACGGACAACTCGGCCTCGCGCTCCGCGATCGCCTGGGTCACTCGCGCTCGCGCTTGGCCCACGAGTTTGCCGGCGGCAGCGCGCTCGGCGGCGGGGACATCCTTCAATTGGGCATTGAGCCGGGCCAGTGGTGACGACTCCCCCGCGTGACTTGCACGAACCGACTTGAGCTCGTTCATGGTCGTCGCGGATGAGATCGCTGCGAGGGCGGCATCCGTCGCTTCGGCGACTATGGGCTCGGAGATCGAGGTGGGGTCTGACACAAGCAACGAGTTTAGCTATGCCGAGCGTTGCGCGAACGCGCTCTCGTAGAGGCACACCGACGCGGCGGTCGCCAGATTCATCGACTCGGCGTGGCCGTAGATGGGCACGGTGATCACCCAGTCGGCGAGGGCGTAGTGCTCATCGCTCAGCCCGCGGGCTTCGTTGCCGAACAGCCACGCGGTGGGACTCGCAAGCGCACCGGCCTTGCGGGCGGCCAGCAGGTCGGCGCCCTTGATGTCCGCGGCGATCACCTGCAGTCCAGCAGCCTTGGTCTTCTCGGCGACCGACTCCAGGTCGAGGTCGATCGCGACCGGAATATGGAAGAGCGAGCCGGTCGTCGCCCGAACGACTTTGGGGTTGTACAGGTCGACGCTGCGCCCGGTGAGGATCACTGCATCCGCTCCCGCAGCATCCGCCGCCCGGATGATTGTGCCCGCGTTGCCCGGGTCGCGCACCTCCTCGAGAATGGCGATTAGTTTGGGCTTGGCGCTCAGGATGTCTTTCAACGCCGCGGGAAACTGCCGGCAGACGGCCACGATGCCCTGGGGCGCGACCGTGTCGGCCATGTTGTCGAGAACCTGCTCGGTGCCGAACTCGACGACGATGTCGGCGTCTTTCGCTTTCTGCGCGATATCGGGTCGGCGCTCGAGCGCAGTGGGGGTGGCGAACAGTTCGACGAGTAGCTCGGGGCGGAACGTTAGAGCTTCTGCGACGGCTTGCGGCCCCTCCAAAAGAAAGAGCCCGGTCTCAGACCGGGCGTCTCTCCTGGCAAGTTTTGCCACTGCGCGCACACGGTGTGAGCGCGGATTGTCGATCATGCCGACAGCGCGCTGGAGCTTTGGGGATTGCACAGCAATCCTGCGACGCCAGCGCCGACCGAGCCTGCGAGGTCGGAATTAGGCAGCGGTGCGGGGAGCACTCGTGTCCTTCGGAAGCGCAGCCTTTGCAGTCGCTACCAGTGCCGCGAACGTGGCCGGCTCGGTGACAGCGAGGTCCGCGAGGATGCGACGGTCGACCTCAACGCCGGCCAGGTTGAGTCCCTGGATGAGGCGGTTGTAGGTGAGGCCGTTCGCACGCGATGCCGCGTTGATGCGCTGGATCCACAGGCGGCGGAAGTCACCCTTGCGGGCACGACGGTCGCGGTACGCGTAGACGAGCGAGTGGGTGACCTGCTCCTTGGCCTTGCGGTAGAGGCGCGAACGCTGACCGCGGTAACCGGATGCGCGCTCGAGGATGACGCGACGCTTCTTGTGGGCGTTGACTGCCCTCTTTACTCTTGCCATTTTTCTGTGTCCTGACCCTTACTTACCGAGAAGCTTCTTGATGACCTTGGCGTCTGCCGGAGCGAGCACCTGCTCCTGGTTCAGAGCGCGCTTCTTCTTGCCGCTCTTCACTTCCAGGTTGTGGCGCATACCAGCCTGCTGCTTCATGACCTTGCCGGTGCCGGTGAGCTTGAAGCGCTTCTTGGTGCCGGAGTGTGTCTTTTGCTTAGGCATCCTTAACCTCTTTCTTGGTGACCTTCGGTGCGGCGGCTGGCTTTTCCGCCGCTACTTCTTCTACTACTTCTTCTGCGGCCCGGGCCGGTTTGCTCGCGACCTTGCGGGCATCCGCCTCGGCTTTCGCCGCTGCCTTGGTCTTGTGCGGTCCGATCACCATGACCATGTTGCGGCCATCGATCATCGGCGTCGATTCAACCGAACCGAACTCCGCGACATCCTCGGCAAATCTTTGGAGCAAGCGCACACCCTGCTCGGGGCGGGACTGCTCACGACCGCGGAACAGGATCATGGCTTTGACCTTGTCTCCGGCGGCGAGGAAGCCCTCGGCGCGCTTGCGCTTGGTTTCGTAGTCGTGTGTGTCGATCTTCAGCCGGAAACGCACCTCTTTGAGGATCGTGTTCGCCTGATTGCGTCGAGCT
>SCSV01000058.1 GCA_004297555.1 Salinibacterium sp. | reverse complement strand
GCCAACCGTGCCCACCCTTTTCAACGTCGCGCACGGAAGCCCGCGCCAGCGCGTCGATGATCGCGGTCCGAGGTGCGAGGCCTGCCGTCATTGGTCCAGGTCCCCTGCGGCGTTGGCGACGGCGCGTGACCGGGTGAGGTGATTTTCGAAGAGCGACCAGACACCCTGGTCGCCCTCCCACTTTCCTCGGGTCGCGGCCTTGGAATACTCGGTCGAACGAGCCTCGAAGAAGTTGGCGTGCTCGACGCCCGAGAGCATCGACTGCAGCCACGGCAGCGGGTTCTCACGGCCTAGGTTATAGACCTCTGGAAGGCCGAGCTGGCGCAGCCGCCAGTCCGCAATGAAGCGGATGTAGGCCTTGATGTCGTCGGGGGTCATCCCTTGGATCTCGCCGGCCTCGAACGAGAGGTCGATGAACTCGTCCTCTAGGGAGACGACGGTTTTGCAGCAGTCCACGATGTCGTCGGCAACCGAGGGCGTCACGGCGCCGGTCTCCTGGTTGAACGCGTGGAACAGTTTGATGATGGCCTCGCAATGGAGGCTCTCGTCGCGCACCGACCAGCTGACGATCTGGCCCATGCCCTTCATCTTCCCGTGCCGGGGGAAGTTCATCAGCATGGCGAAGCTGGCGAACAGCTGCAGGCCCTCGGTGAACCCGCCGAACATCGCCAGCGTGCGGCAAATGTCGGCGTCGGAATCCACGCCGAACTGCTGCATGTAGTCGTGCTTGTCGCGCATGGCCTGGTAGTCGAGGAAGGCCGTGAACTCGCTGTCGGGCATGCCGATGGTTTCGAGCAGCAGGGCGTACGCCGCGATGTGGACGGTCTCCATGTTGGAGAACGCCGCCAGCATCATCTTCACCTCTGTCGGTTTGAAGACGCGGCTATAGCGCTCCATGTAATTGTCGTTCACCTCGACGTCGGATTGCGTGAAGAAGCGGAAAATCTGCGTCAGCAGATTCCTCTCACGGTCGTTGAGGTTGCTGGCCCAATCCTTCAGGTCCTCGCCGAGGGGTATTTCCTCCGCCATCCAGTGAACCTGCTGCTGCTTCTTCCAGTAGTCGTAGGCCCACGGGTAACGGAACGGCTTGTAGGCATAGGAAGGTGTGAGCAGCCCGGGCAGCGGGCGCGCCGCGGCGGCGCCGGGCACGATCAACGAATGGGTCACTTGGTGGTCTCCTTCTCCAGGCCCTTGGCCTTTTCGGCCTGGGGAGCGGAAGGGTTGAGTTGGCGAGCGCCGGTCTGCGCTTGCTTCTGGCGGATGTGCTGGGCGTCGCGATGCAGATCGAGGGCGGCCGACTTGGTGTTGGCCCTGCTGATCGCCTGGGGGAGCGCCTTGACGCTGTCGGTGTAGATCATCGCCACGTTCCGAGCCCTGGAAATGGCGACGTAGTAGACGTCACGAGCGACTGTGCGGCTCTTCGTCATGAGGTCGTACATGACCCGGCCGACAGTGATGCCCTGGCTGCTGTGAACGGTCGTGACATAGGCGTGGTCGACGTGCAGCGGCTTGGTGGTCGGCAAGGTGACGTTGCGCTTGCCGTTGGAAAGGGTGATGCTGTCGTTGGCGATCCGGGCGACCTTGAAGCGGTCACCGTTCGCCAGGTCCTTGGCGGCGTCGTTCCGGGTGATCCGGACCAGATCGCCGATGGCCAGTTCTTCCTTCCGAGTCTCGTAGACGGAGAGCGGGAGGTCCTTCGGGTTGAAGCGATGGGACTTCCCCGCCTCGTCCACGACGGTCAGCAGGTTGTGGGGTCCGTTCTCCACCACTCGATAGGTCTCATGGCGTGAAATGCCCGCCGCGCTGCGTTCGGGCTGGATGGTGTCGCCGATGTTGTAGTTGGAGGCGACCGCACGCTCGGCCTGGGTCGTGTCTCGGCGGAGCAGCAGGTTGTACTCGCGACCCGCACCCGTGAGGTTCAACGCTTCGCGAATCTGGCTGTTGATGTCCCGCCGCGCGACGTTGGTGCCGGTGACGATGATCGTGTCGTCACGCTCTTTCGGCGCAAGAGCGACATAGTCCCTCGCGATCACCTTTCGCCTTTCGGCGTCGTCCTTGATCTCCTGAACGTGTTGGATCTTCTCGACCGAGGCCCTGACCTTGCCGACGGCTGCCAGTTCGACGGCCTCCTTCAACGCTGGGTCCTTCTGACGCTGGATTTCGGTCAGCTTGGCAACGTCCATGCCGTTGCGGATGAGCTGATCGAATGGCCGCCCCGCTTCGATAGCTTTGGTCTGGGCGCGGTCGCCAACCAGCACGACGCGTGCGCCTGCCTTCTCGGCGACCGATAGCAGCTCAGCCATCTGACGGGCGGGCACGGTGCCGGCCTCGTCGACCACCAGAACCGTCTTGTGGTCGATGCCCTTGTCGGCTGCCCGAAGGAACGACGCGACGGTGTTGGCCTGGACGCCGAGCTCCTGCAGCGCCTTCACCTGCATGTTGTATGGCGCGAGGGCGCGGAAATTGTAGCCGGGCTGAAGGCTGAGCAACTTCTGAAGGCCGACGACGCGATCCTTTGCCTTGTCGAGCATGTGGCTCTTTCCGGTGCCGGCGTATCCTTCGATGCCGATTACGCGGTTCGACGTGGAGAGGATCAAGGTCGCCGAGTCACGCTGGCCAGCGTTCAACTGCTCCTTGGCGAAGTGAGCCTTGGCCTCCTCAAGGGACATGATCGGGACAACGGCGCCCCTGCCCTGCTTCTCGATCGCCAGAACCTGGAGTTCGCGAGCAAGGGCTTCGGGGGTGGTGTAGCGGGGCTCGGCAAGGACGAGCCCGCCGTTGGCCACTGCAACGTCTACGCGCAGCTGGGCGGCGCCGGGGTCCAGCCCGGCAGCTTCGACGGCCTTCGCCCATTCCGCAGTAGACAGCTGAGCACCGCCAACCGTGCCGGCAACGGCGTAGAGGCGCGCTTCCTGTAGGAGCGCGCCCTGGTCGACTGAGCGGGTCACGGCGTCGCGGATCGCCCCAAGGGTGGCCCGCCCAACTGCATGCTTGAGCGCGATGTCGAGGATCGCCGAGTGGGTGATCACCGCATCGCGCTCGGAGATGTGAGCGACGGCGTAGGCAACAGCCTGGGCCGCAGCACCTTCCTGTGCAGCCGCGACTTGGGCGTTGGATGGCTGCGAGCTCGCAGCGCCGAAAGCGGGGCTCGCAAGCTCAATGCCAAGTTCGCCGGCCCGCGCCTGCCACTCAGCGAACATTTCCGCCCGATCTACGGACGGTTCCTTGCGGTCACGGGTCGCCATTGTGGCGCGCTGAAGCTGGTCGGTGCTGGCGTCCTCACGCGTCAGCCCCTGGAGGGCAAGCGCCGCCTCGATCTGCTGCGAGCGCTGGCTGAACGCCATGATCTGCTCGCGGCTCATGGAGGCGAGTTCGAACATGCCCTCGCGCCCGAAGCGCAGTTCGTGACCCTGGCGCTGGAGTTCGTTGGCCAGCTCGGAGCGATAGACAGCCCCGAGGTACTTGGTCGCCTTGATGATCTCGTCGTTCTTCAAGGCGCGCCACTGGCCGTCGGCGCGCTGGGTCAGGTTCATGACGACGGCGTGCGTGTGAAGCTCGGGGTCTTTGGCCCTGGTCGTCTCGTGGCGGAACTTCGCGACGATGAGGTTGCCGGTCGTTTCGACGCGGCTTCGGCCGTCCACCTT
>SCSV01000057.1 GCA_004297555.1 Salinibacterium sp. | reverse complement strand
GGCTGGTGAGTCTCGGAATCGTGGGCAGCGCGTCCTGGGTGGCCGTTGCCCACGTGCTCAGCTCTGCCATCGCGAAGGCCACGCGTGATGCCGACCGGTTCGCGATGGCCGAACGGGAAGCAAGCGATTGGCATGCTGTGCAAGAAGCGCACGTGCATGAGCGCAAGTTCCGGCTCGGACACACGAGCGAAATGGCGCTGGCAATGTTGCAGCAGATCAAAGACTCTAACGGCGATCTCACCGATGAACAGCGCGAGGAGTGCCGATACCTCGAGGGGGCTATCCGTGACGAGATCCGAGGTCGCAAGCTGCTCAACGATGCGGTTCGAGACGAGGTCATGGGCGCTCGCCGGCGCGGTGCGATTGTGACCCTGCTCGACGAAGGTGGAATCGACGACCTCAACGACGACGATTTGGAGCGCGTGCTCAATCGGCTCGCCGTCGCCATCCATGACACGAAGGCGGACAAGGTCATAGCTCGCACCGTGCCTGAGGGGTCGGATGTCGCGGTGACGGTCGTTGGCTTGCGCACTATTGACCAGGGGCATTCGAGCGCCCTCGGCATTCACTCCAGCGACGATGACGACGAAGTCGACCTCTGGCTGGAGATTCCGCGAACCGCGGGTTGAGCGGCAATCGGGGCGTTAAAGAAGGAAGAGCCGGTGAGTGGCTCACCGGCTCTTCACTGGAAATTCCGAGTCAGGGCGATAACCCGAATATCGCCCTGACTCGCCCCCACTGCATTGGCCCGCTTACCCTAGTCGGCCAATGACGGTGTCGTTCTTTTCGAAGAGACACACCTTGCGGTTAATATTCTGGTCCGAGAGAACTATTCAGGAAAGTCCTATCTTTGGGGGACCCTCGGGGGACGGATTTCGTGGTTTTTGGCGGCAAAATGGAGCAAAAGGGCACCCAATCGGGGTACATTTTGCGGTTTGCCCCCCATTGGTGGGGTTCTCAACCGGAGAAGTTTCGCCAGGCTCCTGGGCCCGGGATTACCGGTTCACGCACCGGGCGCTGGCTGCTTTGCCAGGCCGAAACCGTCACTCGATTATCGGCCTCATTGAGCGCGACTTCAGTGAGGGCGGCGCGCAGCACCGAAGTGACCGCGGCGGCGTCCTCCGTGTCCGCACTGCGCGAGACGATCTGCACCTCGATGGGTGTTTCGTCGATCACAGCGGGATGTTTCCGTGCTTCTTGGGCGGCATGCTCGCGCGCTTGGTCCGCAGCGCGCGCAGCGCCTTGATGATCGCGACTCGTGTGCTCGCCGGCTCGATGATGCCGTCGAGCTCGCCGCGTTCTGCCGCCAAGAACGGGGATGCCACGTTGTAGGTGTACTCGTTGGCCAGCCGTGTGCGCACCTCAGCAACGTCTTCGCCCGCGGCTTCCGCTTGCTTGATCTCGTTGCGGAACAGGATGTTGACCGCACCCTGGCCGCCCATCACGGCGATCTCAGCGGTGGGCCAGGCGTAGTTGAGGTCCGCCCCGAGCTGTTTCGAGCCCATGACGATGTAGGCCCCGCCGTAGGCCTTTCGAGTGATGACAGTCACCAGCGGAACGGTTGCCTCTGCGTAGGCATAGAGCAACTTGGCGCCACGGCGAATCACGCCGGTCCATTCCTGGTCGGTGCCGGGAAGGTAGCCGGGCACATCGACGAGCGTGAGAATCGGGATGCTGAATGCGTCGCAGAAGCGCACGAAACGGGCCGCTTTCTCGCCGGCCTCAATGTTGAGTGTGCCGGCCATGGAGCTCGGCTGGTTGGCGATGATGCCGACAGTGCGGCCTTCGACCCGTCCGAAGCCCACCACGATGTTGGGGGCGAAGAGCGGTTGGGTCTCGAGAAAGTCCCCGTTATCCACGATGTGCTCGATGATCGTCGTGACGTCGTAGGGCTGGTTCGGGCTATCGGGGATGATCGTGTTGAGCTTGCGGTCCTCGTCGGTGATCTCGAGCTCGACCTCGCTCTCATAGACAGGCTGCTCGGCGAGGTTGTTGTCAGGAAGGAATCCGACCAGGGTGCGTGCGTAATCGAGTGCATCGTCTTCGTCGCTCGCCAGGTAGTGAGCGACACCGGAGATCTTGTTGTGGGTGAGCGCGCCACCGAGTTCTTCCATGCCGACGTCTTCACCGGTGACCGTCTTGATCACATCGGGTCCAGTGACGAACATCTGGGAAGTCTTGTCGACCATGATCACGAAGTCAGTAAGTGCCGGGGAGTACACGGCGCCACCGGCGGCAGGCCCCATGATGATCGAGATCTGCGGGATGACTCCGGAAGCCTGGGTGTTGCGGCGGAAGATCTCGCCGTACTTGCCGAGGGCGACGACGCCCTCCTGGATGCGCGCGCCGCCTGAGTCGAGCATCCCGATGATCGGAACGCCGGTCTTGATCGCGTGGTCCATGACCTTGATGATCTTCTCGCCCGCGACCTCGCCGAGCGAGCCGCCGAAGATCGTGAAGTCTTGCGAGTAGATCGCGACTTGGCGGCCGTGAATCGTGCCGAGACCAGTGACAACCGCGTCGCCGTAGGGCCGATTGCGGTCCATGCCGAACGCGTGAGTGCGGTGGCGCACGAACTCGTCGAGTTCGACGAACGACCCGTGGTCGAGCAATTGATCGATGCGTTCGCGAGCAGTCTTCTTGCCGCGCGAGTGCTGCTTCTCGATGGCAGCCTCGCCGCTTGCGGTGACGGCTTCGTGGTATCTGACCTTGAGGTCGGCGATTCGGCCGGCGGTCGTGGACAGGTCGGGGGTGTTTTCTGCGATCACTGTGTCACTTTACCCACTACACAGTGCCGCATGTCGTTGGTGGAATCACACATATTGTGCGGTCTAGCCTGTGGAGATGCACCTTCCACGCACCCAGGCCGTCGCGCCGAATTTCGACTTTCTGACCGAGATCGGCTCGACCAATGTGGAACTCGCGGCTCGGGCATCCGCTGCTGAGCAGCCAGATTTCACGGTTCTCGCAACGACGAACCAGACAGCGGGCAAGGGCCGTCTCGGGCGGGAGTGGGTTGCGCCTGCGGGCACGACGATCGCCGTTTCTGTGCTGTTGAAGCCCGGACCAGCGCCGCAGGATGCCCTCGGCTGGCTGCCCTTGCTCGCCGGGCTCGCGATGACGCGCACGGTCGACGCACTCGTGACCGACCACGCTGTCTCGCTCAAGTGGCCCAACGACGTGCACATCGACGGTCTCAAAGTGGCGGGGATTCTCGCCGAACTTGTCCCTGCGGGTGCCGTGGTGCTCGGTGCCGGGCTCAATCTCACGATGACTGCTGAAGAGTTGCCCACGCCGGTGGCGACCTCGCTGACCCTCAATGGCGCACCCGCCGATCAGCTCGTGGATGTCGCCCTCGCCACCTACCTGTCGAACCTCAGCGATCTTTACGGTCGCTTCACGGCAGCGGGACTTGATGCAACCGGCTCCGGCCTAGCCGTCGAGATCACGCGGGCCTGCGGAACGATCGGCCGCAACGTGAAAGTCGAGTTGCCTGACGGCAGCACGCTGTTCGGCGTGGCCGAAGGAATGGATGGCGCGGGTCGTCTCATGGTGCGTTCGATGGCGGATGACCGGCTCGCCCCGGTCGCAGCCGGCGACGTAACGCACCTGCGGTATGAATGAGGCATGTCCACTGAGGGTCTGAGCCGCGAGACAATCGTCGCGCGATTGAGGCCGCACGCTCGAATGCTGTTCTGGCCCGGGGTGCTTCTTGTGGCGGTCGCAGGGGCGGTCGGCTACTTCGTGGGAATCCCCACCGTAGCGTGGCAGCAGCTGGGACTGCTTGGCATCGGCCTTGTGGTGATCGTGATCGGCTGGCTGTTGCCGCTGTGTTCGTGGCTCGCCTGCAATTACACGATTACGACCCGCAGGATCGTGTTGCGCAACGGCGTATTCGTGCGCACGCGCCAGGAGTTGCTACACAGTCGCGGCTACGACATCACGGTGCGCCAGAACTCCCTGCAAACGATGTTCGGCAGTGGAGATGTTCTGATCAACACCGGCATGGAGAAGCCCGTGGTCTTACGCGACGTTCCTTCGGCAGATCTGGTGCAGGCCGCGCTGCACGACCTGATGGAACACAGCCAGCACACCACGGCGCTGGGGCGTCGGCGTGAATCGACCGAAACTGGCCAGATCGGCGACTGGAGCTAGCACTGGAGGCGTGCGCATTTGCGTCAGCGCCAACTCCCTAGGATAGTTCCGGTGCGCCGCCAGTGGCGATTAATGGAGAGTCTTGATGAAAATATCGGTCATCGGTTGCGGCTATCTCGGGGCGGTCCACGCTGCATGCATGGCGGAACTCGGTCATGAGGTTGTTGGCGTCGACGTAGACCAGGCCAAGATCGACGCGCTGGCAGAGGGCCGGGCGCCATTCTTCGAACCGGGTCTGCCAGAGCTATTGGTGTCAGCAGGCGCGACCGGGCGACTGCGGTTCACGACCGACATGCCAGGAATCGCCGATGCGCAAGTGCACTTCATAGCGGTCGGCACACCCCAGAAAGATGGCGGACATGCTGCCGATCTGCGCTTCGTTGACGCGGCATTCGCGGCTGTCGTGCCCCACCTCGCTGATGGTTCGCTCGTCGTCGGCAAGTCCACGGTCCCAATCGGCACTGCCGCGAGGCTTGCGGAAATCCTGGCGGAAACCGCGCCACAGGCCACCCTGGCCTGGAATCCGGAGTTTCTGCGGGAAGGCTTCGCCGTCAATGACACGCTGACTCCGGATCGCCTCGTCTATGGCGTGCCTGCGGGCGTAGAGGGCGAGCGGGCAGCGCGCCTCCTCGATGAGGTGTATGCCACCGCGCTCGCCGCGAACACACCGCGCATTGTCACCGACTACGCCACCGCCGAACTCGTCAAGGTCTCTGCGAACGCGTTTCTGGCAACTAAGATCTCGTTCATTAACGCGATGGCGGAGATTGCCGAAGCAACTGGTGCTGACGTGACCCAGCTTGCGGATGCGATCGGTCACGACGCTCGCATCGGTCGGCGGTTCCTGAATTCGGGCCTCGGTTTCGGCGGAGGCTGTCTGCCGAAAGACATCCGGGCGTTCCGCGCTCGCGGCGAGGAACTCGGGCTCGGGGCATCCCTCGACTTCCTCGGCGAGGTGGATGCCATCAACCTGCGGCGCCGCGACCGCATGGTCGAACTCACGCGCGAGGCTCTCGGCGGAACGGTTGCCGGCAAGCGAATCGCAGTGCTCGGCCTCGCATTCAAGCCAGACTCCGACGATGTGCGCGACTCGCCGTCACTCGATGTGGCATCCCGGCTGCACAAGGAGGGTGCCGTGGTTCTCGTGACCGATCCTGAGGCGATCGAAACGGCGCGGCGCCAGCATCCCGAACTTTCGTATGTTCCAACGGTGGGCGAAGCCGTCGCTGGTGCTGATGTCGTGCTCGTGCTCACTGAGTGGAAGCTCTACCGCGATCTTGCCCCGGCGGAGTTCGAAGCAGCCAGCGGTCGCATCATTCTTGACGGTCGCAACTGCCTCGACCCGACGCGGTGGCGCTCAGCCGGCTGGGTCTACCGAAGTCTCGGGCGCCCGTAGCGGGGCACGCACGGTAGTGGGCTTGAAGACCCAACTGCGATAGAGCAAGAACCGGAAGGCCGTACCGAGGCCAAGGCCAATGACGTTCGAAGAGATGTTGTCGGCGGCCACCGAGGTTTGGCCCAGCACATGGCGGCTGAACCACAAGCACGCGACGCCGATCACCATGCCGCCGAGGCTCACGAGCACGAACTGCACTCCCTCGCGAAGCACGCGCGCGCGCCGTTCGTTTGCGAAAGCCCAATAGCGATTGCCCACCCAGTTCGCGAGGATCGCGACAGCGGTTGAAATGACCTTCGCCAAGAGGGGGCCTTCGGCGACAACGGCGGGGTCGAGGATCGTGGCGCGCAAGAGGTTGAAGAGCGACACGTCGATCACGAGGCCGACCGCGCCGACGGCGCCGAATCGGGCGAACTGGGCGAGCAGGCGCCGAATCGTGTCGATGTTCACCAGATTCCTCCCGCAATGAGCGCGCCGAGGATCCACTGATCGCGCGGGCGCCGGCGCAGCGAGGAGGCGCGTCGGGCGAGGGCGAGGCGCGCCCGCAGCCCGGTGTCGGCGAGCAGTTGCCGCATGTAAGCCAAGGCGGGGTCGCCGCCGTCGATCGTGAGCGCGATCTCGGCGAGCGCTTTGGCCTGATTGCGGTGCCAGTGCGATCGGATCAGGCGCAGTCGCTGGCGCGCGGCACCGATTCCCGCGTTGGCGCCCATCACGTTGTCACCGTGCTGGCGGTAGCGCAGCCGGGGCGCAGCATCGATGTGCCAGCGCCAACCCCGCGCCCGGCACACGGCGTAAATGAGCCAGTCGTGATCGGCGTTCAGTGCTTGGGGATTTGCGGCGAGCGAGTCCTTGACCAAACGCACGAGCCGCGGCGTCATCAGGAATGTGCTGCCGGGACCGGGACCCTCGAAGAGATAGTCCCACGCGCGCTGTGGAAAGGACTTGCGAATGAGCGCCTCGTGGCCGTCCGGGAAGAATGCCATCACGTCGCACGACCAGCCGTCGGCGTCGTGGGCGGCAAGTCCCGTT
>SCSV01000056.1 GCA_004297555.1 Salinibacterium sp. | reverse complement strand
CACCAGCGAGGCCTGGTCGTGGAGTGGCGACTATCCGATCCCGACCGACGCGACCGTCGCGACCTCGCCGAGCGACTTCAAGCGGAGCTGCGTCGTTCAGCACGGCGCGTAGAGAGCAGCCGCAGGCCTGGCTCGGTTTGACGACCGAGCGCAGGTGCCCACAGGGAGTGCGCATGAACCCGAACGTCAGCTCGCATTGACCGTCAGCCCTCTGCGGCAGACCCGCTCACCCACTACGTCATCGTCCGGAATGACCTCCCGCTCGGCCTGCTCGCCGCGCAATGCGTGCACGCCGCCGGTGAGTCCTCGCCGGGCAACTTGCCTGATGGCACCCATGCGGTTGTTCTCGCCGCGAGCGCCGATGACCTCGAGCAGCTCGAGCAGTGCCTGCGCTCTGGCGGACTTCGCCACGCTGCCATTCGCGAATCGGATCCGCCCTACGTAGACCAGCTCGTCGCCATCGGCATCGCACCCACCGCGCGGTCGGTGGCGCGAAGATTCGTCTCGGCACTTCCGCTCTTGCGTGAAGAAAGGAGGGCGAAACCGGCCGGTCCTACGCAAAGGCCGGGCGCTTGATTCTTCCAATGTGGGGCTGTAGCTCAGTGCAGAGCACCGGACTCTTAGCCCGGAGGTCGGCCGTTCAAGTCGGTCCAGCCCCCTTCGTCGGTGGATTGGTAGCTCAGAATGGGAGAGCAGCCGAAGTAATGAGTCGGCAGGCCACGGGTTCGAGCCCCGTCCAATCCTCGACCATGCATCACTAGCTCAGGTGGCAGAGCGTCGGGAGTAATGACCCCGGAGGCCGGATGTTCGAGTCATCCGTGATGCGCTTTGGCGATGCAGCGGCAGCGCGGTTGCTCCGCGCCTTGGGGCTCTGGTAGCTTCGACTCGCCCGTGTTCGAGTTCGAGGTCACCACCCAAGACGGCCGGCCAACGGCCGCCGTCGTGCGTTCGACGACCTCCAACCTCGTCACCGTCAATCTGATGGCAAAGACCTCCAGGGCTCCGTCCGGTCGTGGACAACAGCCCTCGCCTCCAACTTGTCTGTCCGATCCGAAATTGGACGCTGACGCTAGCTCTACGGAGCTGTCAGGAGACCTTAGGAGATCTGGGCATTTCGGTGCCCAGTGGTTCGCTCCGAGTTTTCTCGGCGCATTTTGCTGGTCGCTTCGCGCTTCCAGCCTTGCTCGGCTCGTCCGAGCGCTTGTCGGGCTTCGGCCTGACGTCTTGGTCCAGCTTCGTGCTGGCCCTTTGAGCTCGCCTCGTGCGCGCTCTTTTTTCCAGGACCTCGTGTCCTGTGTCGTCCGCTTCCTCGTGTCGCGGACTCTTCGATCCTGCACTTCGGTCGCCGGATCACTCGAGGCTGGCGGGTTCGCAGTTTGTCTTCGCGGTGTTCCCGGATTCTTCCGGGACCCATTGAAGCGTTGCCTTTCCGGCGTAGGCGTTATCTCTCACGCCGTGTTCCTGCGTCCCGCCGCCTCACCTCTTTCTTCTTCACTCCATGCCTGAAGCCCGAAAGGACGCGTCCATGGCGAAGCGTCAGCCGACCGCAGCCCCTGTGCTCCACCAACCGGCCACGAAAGAGGTCGAGGACATCCCGTTTCTCGACAGCGATGGCTCGAACGTTCTTCAATTCAAGTCGCCCGACGAACGGAAGGCGTACAACGCCGAGATGCAGGCGGCGGCCAAGAAGGCGCTCGAGGCGCAGAAGAGCATGC
>SCSV01000055.1 GCA_004297555.1 Salinibacterium sp. | reverse complement strand
CCTACAACGACCGCGCACAGCGCACCGAGCGTCCTGAACGAGCCGAGCGCCCAGCGTATGACCGACCCGCTCGCACTGAGCGCCCAGCGTACGAGCGCCCTGCCCGCGCCGAGCGTCCCAGCTACGATCGTGCTGACCGACCGGCTCGCACTGAGCGCCCTTCGTACAACGACCGCGCGCAGCGCGCTGAGCGCCCGGCGTACGACCGCGCCCCGCGCCGTGACTTCGACGACCGTGCGCCCCGCCGCGAGAGCGACTACTACACGGCACGCGCCACCACCGGCCCCGTCGAAGACGTCGTGCTTGAGCGCCTCGAGGCGGCGGTCATCACCGCGGGCGAGGTCGAGGGTGTGACCTTCGCCGACCTCGGTCTCGGCAACAACATCGTTCGCCAGCTCGCGAGCATGGGTGCCGAGGCTCCCTTCGCGATCCAGGCTGCGACCATTCCGGACGTGCTCGCCGGCCGCGATGTTCTCGGCCGCGGAAAGACCGGCTCTGGCAAGACCATCGCCTTCGGTGCGCCGCTCGTCGAGCGCCTCATGGAGAACAACGGCGGCAAAGACCGTCAGATGGGCCGCAAGCCGCGCGCGCTCATCCTCGCTCCGACCCGCGAACTTGCGATGCAGATCGACCGCACCGTGCAGCCCATCGCGCGCTCGGTCGGCCTGTTCACGACGACCATCGTCGGTGGGGTACCGCAGTACAAGCAGGTCGCCGCTCTGCAGCGCGGTGTCGACATCGTCATCGCGACCCCGGGCCGCGTCGAAGACCTCATCGGGCAGGGCCGCCTCGACCTCTCGAGTGTCATGGTCACCGTGCTGGACGAAGCCGACCACATGTGCGACCTGGGCTTCCTCGAGCCGGTTCAGCGCATCCTGCACGAAACCAAGGAGGGCGGCCAGAAGCTGCTCTTCTCCGCGACTCTCGACAAGGGCGTGGCGACGCTCGTCAACGAGTTTCTCGTGGAGCCCTCGGTGCACGAGGTTGCCGGCGAAGACCAGGCGTCCTCGACGATCGACCACAAAGTGTTGCTGATCGAACAGCGCGACAAGCGCGCGATCATCGAGCAGCTCGCATCCGGAGAGGGCAAGACCCTGATCTTCACGCGCACCCGAGCGTTCGCCGAAGAGATGAGCGACTACCTCGAAGATGCGGGCATCCCGGCAACGAGTCTGCACGGCGACCTGAACCAGTCACGCCGCACCCGCAACCTGAGCTTGCTCACGAGCGGTCGGGTGAACGTGCTGGTGGCGACGGATGTCGCGGCTCGGGGCATCCATGTCGACGACATCTCGCTCGTGATCCAGGCCGACGCGCCGGAGGAGTACAAGACCTATCTGCACCGCTCCGGTCGCACCGGCCGGGCCGGTAAGGTCGGCACTGTTGTGACGCTCATTCCGAAGTCCCGCCGTCGTCGCATGGACGAACTGCTGGGCCGTGCCGAGATCGAAGCGACGATGATCATGGCCGCTCCGGGCGACGCCGTGCTCGACGAGCTCGCTGCTTTGTAGTCCCTTTCAGTGAGGCGGATGCTACCGCCAAGTAACGCCAAGTAACGCGGTAGCATTCGCATCGACTGAGTCCCTAGGCTGGGCAGCGGTCTCTCACAACTTTGGAAGGAATCCGCAATGGCGCAGGTCTATAACGACATCACTGAGGTGTTCGGCAAAACTCCGCTCGTTCGACTCAACTCGGTAGCGAAGGGGCTCGGCGCGACCGTGCTCGCGAAGCTCGAGTTCTACAACCCGTCCGCTAGCGTCAAGGACCGCCTCGGTGTGGCCATTGTCAACGCTGCAGAGAAGTCCGGCGAGCTGCCCCCGGGTGGAACGATCGTCGAGGGCACGAGTGGCAACACCGGCATCGCGCTCGCGATGGTCGGCGCCGCCCGCGGCTACAAGGTCATCCTCACGATGCCGGAGACCATGAGCAAGGAGCGCCGCACGCTGCTCCGCGCCTACGGTGCCGAGCTCGTACTCACCCCCGGCAGCGAAGGCATGCGCGGCGCGGTCGAGAAGGCTGCCGAGATTGTCGCCAACACCCCGGGTGCCGTGCTTGCGAAGCAGTTCGCGAACGAGGCCAACCCGGCCATCCACCGCGCGACCACCGGCCCCGAGGTCTGGGAAGACACCGATGGCAAGGTCGACATCTTCGTCTCCGGCATCGGTACCGGCGGAACCATCACAGGTGCCGGTAACTACCTCAAGGAGAAGAAGCCCGGCCTCAAGGTCGTCGCTGTTGAGCCCGAAGAGTCCCCGATTCTCAACGGCGGCAAGCCCGGCCCGCACAAGATCCAGGGCATCGGCGCGAACTTCGTGCCCGAGATCCTCGACCGCGAGGTTTACGACGAGGTCATTGACGTCAACATCACTCAGTCGGTGGCGATGGCTCGCCGCCTTGCGGTGGAAGAGGGCATCCTCGCTGGTATCTCCTCGGGCGCGACCGTCGAAGCTGCTGTTCAGCTCGCCGCCCGCCCCGAGAACGCCGGCAAGACGATCGTCGTGATCGTGGCCAGCTACGGCGAGCGTTACCTCTCGACCGTGCTGTACGAAGACCTCGTGGAATAACAGGATGCTGTTTGCCCGAACCCGTGAAGATGTCGCGAACGCGCGCCGCCGAGACCCGGCCGCGCGTTCCGGCTTCGAGGTGTGGCTCACTTACCCTGGGCTGCACGCGGTGTGGGCATACCGTTTTGCGAATTGGCTTTGGCGCGCGCGGCTGAAACTGGCCGCGCGCGTCGTCGCGCAATATACCCGGTTTCTGACCGGCATTGAGATTCACCCCGGCGCCACCATCGGCCGTCGGCTCTTCATCGATCACGGCATGGGCGTGGTGATCGGTGAGACCGCCGAGATCGGCGACGACGTGCTGCTGTACCACGGGGTCACTCTCGGCGGGCGCACCGACAAGAAGATCAAGCGGCATCCCACCCTCGGCGACCACGTCGTCATCGGCGCCGGGGCCAAGGTGCTCGGCCCTATCACGATCGGCGACTATTCCGTTGTCGGAGCCAACGCGGTTGTGTTGCGGGATGCCCCCGCGAACTCGATTCTCACCGGCGTGCCCGCTACCGTCAGCCCTCGCACCCGGCTCTCGGTCGATGAGTTCTACATCGACCCCGCAATGAACATCTAGGCCTCAGGCCAGGGCAAGCATCGCCGCCGCGATCATCGCGAGCGCGAGCCCGACGTACTGTACCGGTGCGATCCGCTCCTTCAAGACCATGCCCGCGAGGACGATCGTGCCCGCGGGATACAGCGCGGTGAGCACGGCCATTACCGAGAGCTCGCCGATTCGCACACCGATGAGTAAGCCCACGTTCGCGATGACATCCACAACGCCGCAGGCGATGGCAAAGGGTAGGCCGGAGCGCCATGCCCTCGTCGTCGTCGTTCGGCGGGCTCGTGCCACAAGCGCAAGCACTGCCGTCAACGTGAACATGATCGTCGCGTTGGTGGCGCGATTCGCGACGATCGGAATGATGCCCGAGTCATGCGGGGTCTTATCGATGATGATCAGAAAGATGCCGATCGCGATGCCCGAGCCGAGCGCCATGAGCACGCCTTTCGCGCTGGGCCGCACGGCGCCCTTTTCGGGCACGAACCCGACGAGCACGACGGCGATGAGCGCGAGCCCAAGCGCAAGGTAGCCGATCAGGGTGAGCCTTTCGCCCTGCATGAGGCCGGCAGTGAGTGGAACGATGGCGGAAACCACACCGGTCAACGGGGCGAGGATGCTCATCGGCCCGATCGCGAGGCAGGCGTAGAGCAACCCGATCGCGACTGCGCCGGTCACTCCCGAGGCCGCACCGAGCAGCACGGCTTGCGGCGACCAGACCGATCCCGTTAACGGCGAAGCGATCAACAGGGCGACGAGTCCCACGACCGATGCGATCGCGGTGGTGAGCACCGCGCCCATGCGCTTGGCCGCCAACCCACCAAGAAAATCGGCCGAACCGAACACCAGCGCGCTCGTCAGGCCGATGACGACAGTGAGCATGCTGGCAACCTATCGCGGGGCGAGCTGTGCGTGGGAGCGAACACGAGTCAGCGGTGCATCGTAAAATCAGCGCATGAGCCCCGCCCGCGCTGTGCTGGAGAGAACCTTCGGGTACTCCACGTTCCGCGGGCAGCAGGCAGAGATCATCCAGACCATCATCGATGGCGGTGACGCCCTCGTGCTCATGCCGACGGGCGGCGGCAAGTCGCTCTGCTACCAGATCCCGGCCATGGTGCGGGAAGGCACCGGCGTCGTGATCTCCCCGCTCATCGCCCTCATGCAAGATCAAGTGGATGCCCTCGCCGCCGTCGGGGCCCGCGCCGCGTTCCTCAACTCGACGCAGTCCACCGACGAGCGTCAGCAGGTCGAGGCCGTGTTTCTCGCGGGCGAGCTCGATCTGCTGTACCTCGCTCCGGAGCGTTTGCGGGTGCCCGCCACACTGGACCTGCTCGACCGGGGCACCATCGCCCTCTTCGCGATCGACGAGGCGCACTGCGTTTCGCAGTGGGGCCACGATTTTCGCCCGGACTACCTCCAGCTGTCGGTTCTGCACGAACGCTGGCCGACCGTGCCGCGCATCGCACTGACCGCTACGGCGACCGAGGCCACTCGCCGCGAGATCGCCGAGCGCCTCGACCTTGTGGACGCCGGGCAGTTCGTTTCGAGCTTCGACCGGCCGAACATCCAGTACCGCATCGAGGCGAAGTCGCAGCCGATGCAACAACTGTTGAGTCTCATCCGCACCGAGCACAACGGCGACGCCGGGATTGTGTATTGCCTATCGCGCTCATCGGTCGAGAAGGCCGCGGAGTTTCTGGTCGAGAACGGCATTCCGGCGCTGCCGTACCATGCCGGGCTCGATGCGCGAGTGCGGGCATCCAATCAGAATCGTTTCTTGCGCGAAGACGGCATGGTCATGGTCGCGACGATCGCGTTCGGCATGGGAATCGACAAGCCCGACGTGCGATTCGTCGCCCACCTCGACTTGCCGAAGAGCGTCGAGGGTTACTACCAAGAGACCGGTCGAGCCGGGCGCGATGGCCTGCCAGCCACGGCATGGCTCGCCTACGGGCTGCAAGACGTGGTGCAGCAGCGCCGAATGATCGAGCAGTCCGAGGGCACGGATGCGCACCGCCGCAACCTGGGCGCACACCTCGACGCGATGCTCGGCCTCTGCGAAACCGTGCACTGCCGGCGCTCGCGGCTGCTCGCCTACTTCGGCGAGACGTCCGGGCCGTGCGGCAATTGCGATACCTGCCTGTCGCCGCCCGAGGCGTGGGACGGCACGATTCCGGCGCAGAAGCTACTCTCGACAATCGTGCGACTCTGGCGCGAACGCCAGCAGCGCTTCGGTGCCGGGCACATCATCGACATCTTGATCGGCAAGACCACGCCGCGGGTGAGCCAACAGGGGCACGACTCAGTGGCCACCTTCGGCATCGGCCAAGACGTCAGTGAACAAGAGTGGCGCGGTGTCGTGCGTCAATTGCTCGCCCAAGACCTGCTCGCCATCAATCGGGATGGCTTCGGCACGCTTGTCATCACTGAGGGCAGCGCAAGAGTGCTCGACGGTTCGCACCGGGTGATGCTGCGCCGCGAGGCGCCCAAGCGCTCCCGAGCTGCGAAGCGCGCGGTCGCCGCAGAGCTACCGGGCGAAGCGCTGGAGCTTTTCGAAGCGCTGCGCGAATGGCGGGCAGGCGAAGCGCGCGAGCAGAACGTGCCGGCCTATGTCGTGTTCGGCGACGCAACTCTGCGCGGCGTTGCCACCATACGGCCAACCACTCTCGAGGAACTCGCCGAAATCAGTGGCATCGGCGAGAAGAAGCTTGAGCAATACGGCGAAGCATTGCTCGCGGTGGTGGCGTCCGCATGAGCGAACCGGTGGAGGGAGGCGCCCAGGCCCCCGATGCCGAATTCCCGGGCACACCCCAGGTCGACGTCGCCGCGCTCGGCGAACAACTCATGGGTCATTGGGCATCGGTGCGGCGGCACGCCCGTGAACTCGTCGCCCGGCCGGAGTTGCGGCGCATCGAGGGGCTTTCGATGCAGGAGCACCGGGCCCGAGTGCTCAAGCAACTGCACATTCTCGTGAAAGAGGGCGCCGTGCATCGGGCGTTCCCGAAGGAGCTTGGCGGCGGCTCCGATCACGGTAG
>SCSV01000054.1 GCA_004297555.1 Salinibacterium sp. | reverse complement strand
GGAGCCTGTTCTTTCGCCAGCGCCGGCCGCTTGTGATAGGCCGGGTTCGGCCCCGTCGACAGCGACAGAACGCCGTCGTCACCACAGCCAGCTCCCCACAACGACAACAGCAACACCGCCAAGGCTCCCACCCGCTTCGAGGTCGACGACATGCTCTCTTTTCCTTTCTCTTTGGTTCACGCGAGCGGCTGTTCGGGCACGAACAGCCACACGTAGCTCATGGGCCAGCCGCAGCGGTTGCGCGGGCGGCCCATGAAGACGCCGGTGCACTTCGGCCCCGTCATCCCTACGGCAGTGACGAGGGGGGCCTTGGCCACCCTTAAGATCTTACAGGTCCCGCAGCCGGCGCACTGAAGCTCCTGACGCCACACGCCCGGCGGGTCAGGGTTGCGCGCGGCAGAGACGTTTCGAGCGCGTTTCGTGGCCGGCATTTTCACTCCTCAGACGACTCGTGCTTGCCGCCGCCGTCATCGCCGAACTCTTGCCCGCACCAGCAGCACCCGTCATGAATCCACGAGCAGTTGCAGTGGTGGCCGCAGCTGCGTTTCGACTTGGGGCAGTCGTTTTTTGCGATCTCCTCGCCGCAGCTGATGCAGTCGTCCGGCTGGTGCTCGGGCGTCTTGCTCATCGTTCAGCCTTCACCCACAGCCGGCTCGTGGGCATCTTCAAGGCGACCACGGCGCCGGCCACCACGGTGATGGCCATGGCAGCCCAGAGAGAGGGGCCGCTCTTCAGCCCAACGCTCTCGATGTAGAGCAGAAACAACCCGAGAGAGCCGATCAGACGGAGGTTCGAGAACTCCTTGATTTGCCCGCCGCAGCAAATGCAAGAGGTCGCGAGCACGTGGATTTCGGTGCGGCAGAGCTTGCATGTCTGTGTCGATCGAGACATGGGGAATATCTTATGGGCAAAAGAACAAAGTGTCAACTCGCGAGTTTTCAGACCGGAACTACGTGTCTTTTTTGGGCGGCCCTCCGTCCTCGGGGTAGAGGTACATGTACTCGGACCGAAATGGGATCGAATCGAGGATGATGACAATGCGCCCCGAGCCGTCGCGGTCATCGAAAGCTCGCCCTACCGTGTGCCAGCGGGTCTTCGCAGGTTCGCCCTGTTTGGCCTCGATGGGAACCTTCACCGCATACTTCATTGCGACAAAGATCTCCTAGGTGCTGTTCGCGCAGATGGCGCAGCCCTCGAAGGGAGCCAGCATTTGAAGAGGGTGGTTGGGACAGGGTTGCTCCCAGCTCGCATCGAAGAACGGCGCCTTGATGCCGACCTTTTTGATCGCCATCATCATCTTCGCCGTCAGCTCGATGGGCGGTCGGTGCGTGACGAAGAGCCGCTCGCGCTCGGCGTTCGATGTGTCGTTCCAGTAGTTGCCAGCTGCGATCCATTCTCGTTCGAACTGCTCCGAGGTCCGCGGCAGGGCGACGTCTTTCGGGTAGTTGATGAAGAACACCCCCTGTGGCTGCTGCAGGGCCGTCGCCGGGGCGTTGTCGCGCCAGGTGACCGCGATGTCGTCGGGGGTGAACCCCGCCCTTCGCAGCAGCTCGTAGACCGCCAGCATGCGGCCATACACCGGTTTGATGCCGGCGTGGTCGGGCTTGCACGCTGGGCAGATGTCGCTTCGTCGGTTGTGGGGACAGATGTCGCTCATCAGGAGATCTTCTTTCGGCTTCACTTCATCCACGTCTGCTTCGCCTTGTCTTCGCACTCGCTGCACCATGTTTCAGGCACATGGCTCTTCTTGCCCCACGCCGCCAGCGGGATTTGCGTGTCCCACCCGAGCGGCCTGCCACACAGAGCCGGCGGCGCTCCGCCGCCCGGGAAAAGCTTGTCGTCGACCACCGTGCGGAGGTGGTAGTTCCAGGTCGACGTCGCCATCTCTGCGATGACGAGCTTCACGG
>SCSV01000053.1 GCA_004297555.1 Salinibacterium sp. | reverse complement strand
TACTTCGTATCGGCGAAGATGTTCTTTATTCGCACGCCGCGCCTGTGCCCGGTGTCCGAAAGCCCCGATGACTTCAAGCGCGCGGCCGCGCCATGGCTGGACAACAACCCGGTCAAGGTCGCGATGTCCAACGGGCGCTATGTGTTGCGCGGCGAGCGACTAAAGAAGCTCGCTGAGCCCTACAAGCAAGAGTGGGCGGGTCTACGCGGTATGCCCAAGAAGGGGCTTACCGACGAGGGCAAGCGCAACTGGGACGCGCAGGCATCGAACTTCATGATGAGCGATCCCAAGGCGCCGAACCACAAGGCGCTATTGCCCGGTCCGCCGAAAGGGGCAAAACCGATCGACCCCTACGGTGGTCCGGCATCAAAACCAGCTACGTCTCCGGCCAAGGACAGGGCCAATCCGGCGCGTGCCTTCAACTTCAAGTCGACCGTGGACGCGCCGCCGATCACCAAGGCCGCGTTCGACTTCAACTCCCTCGCCCGCCACGAGGCCGAGTTCCTGTTGACCAGCTGGGGGCTGCCGCTGCAGAAGACCGCCGCGCTGCTCGACAACCTGCGCAGTCGGATCACGCTCGATGTTCACCACCTTCGCCTCCCGCCCACGGAGTCGGTGAAGGTCGCAACCGCCAGGCACGCCCGCGCCGAGCTCGCCAAGGTGGCCAGCGCACTCAAGGCGCCGATCGGCGACCTGGTGAAGGTTGCGGCCGTCCTCGAGGACGCCCAGTCCGTCGACTCGGTCCTGTCGCTAGGCTTCGTGAACCCCGAGAACATCGCCCGGTTCGCGTCGGCCAAGCCCATGCTCTGGGAGGTCAGCCACATGCTCGCCAAGCTCCTGCTGGCCGCGCGCCTGGGCATGGACGACATCCCCGAGGAGTCAGTGCGCAGCGCGCTCGAGCACCTGCAGCGCATCCTCGACGGCCTCGACCGACTCAAGATGCTCGAGGCCAGCCAGTCGAAGACAGCGGCCGCCAAGACGCCGCCCAACCATGTTGGCGGACGAATGGGCCGCGCCTATCAATCGTTCGGCGTCGCGCGGTAACAGGCACGGCGATGACTCGTGAAACGCTACCCCTACGAACGCTTCCTCCGCTTTCTCGTCTCACGCAAACGCGACGTCAATCGCACGCTTGAGCGACTCGGGCTTCCGCGCGCCGGCGACCTCTGGATCGCCGACTGCCGCAAGTCCTTGCGCGAGGCCGGATCTGCGTCGCTGCGCCAGTACCTCGAGTCGCCCGAGGCCGAGCGGCTGACCTTTCGAGACGGCGTGCTCGAGTGGGCTGAGCGCGAGGGCATCCGCGTCCTCTGGGAGATGCAGGAAGAATTCGGCGAAGTGCAGTCCAAGGACTTCGACGTCGCGTGGGCGCTGTTTTCGCATCCGACGTCGCGAGGGATCTTGGGGATGCTGCTGCTATCGCGGGCCTCCGGCAAAGAGATCACCGAAATCGTCCACGACCACCTCGGCACCACACTCACCGACGCGCAACTCACCCTCTACCGCACCCTCTTCTGGGACATCGCTCAGATC
>SCSV01000052.1 GCA_004297555.1 Salinibacterium sp. | reverse complement strand
ACGCTGTAGCCGGGCGTCAGCCGAGCCTCCCCGTTGGAAGGCGTGTCGAGGCCGGCCATAATCTTCAGGATCGTGGACTTACCGGCGCCGTTCGGCCCGACCACTCCGATCTTCGCGCCCGGGTAGAACGACATCGTCACGTCATCGAGAATGAGCTTGTCGCCGACCGCTTTGCGGGCGCGCACCATCGAGTAGATAAATTCGGCCATGCGCATATTCTACGTAAGCGCCACCGAGCGCCCCGGCCACAGGCCGGCCGCCGCTACCAGGTGATCGGGCGGGTTGTGCCGATCAGACAGCTGCCGGTGGAGAGCATCGGTCCGATGTCGCTGCTGTAGCGCGAGATGCCGAATTGGCCGATCAGGCACTGGCCGTCCACGCGCACCGAGACGATGATCGAGTCGGCAGCAGTCACTTGGGTGTTATCGAAAGTCACTTCCATCGCCTGCTTGGTGAATCCGGCGGCAACCAGATTGTCAACGATGCTGCGCCCGTCAGACTTGCCGTGCGTGGCATAGAACGACTCGTTGACGAAGTCGAAGTAGTCCTTGTTCTCGGCTGCGGTGCCATCGGGAATCAAGACCGGATTGGTCGGTTGCGTCGTCGCGCTCGGCGAGCCGGTCGGAGTGTAGGTGGGAACCGGGCCAGCGGGTCCGCTCGTGCAGCCGACAAGAACCACGGCGAAAAGAGCGGCGGCCGTGACGGTGACAACCGTTCGGCGGGTTCGATCGAGAACCATCGGGTGTTCCCTCCATCGGCGCGGGCGCGACCTCAATGTGATTCTAAGGCGAGCCCGCGCCGTCGCTCAGAACGGAAGGGCGAGCGCCGGCTCTTTCTCGTCGTCAGCCGGAGTCGAATCCGCTTCGGCGGCCTCGACCGGCGCGGCCTCGGGCTGCGAGGTGTCCGCACTCGGCGTCGCGCTCGCGCCGGCGCTTGTCGAAATGCTGCGGCTGAAGACGGTGCTGCCCCAGCCCAGATCGTGGCCAACGGCATCCGCCTCGATGTCGACGTTGGTGCCGGTGCGATCGCCGTCGGTCCACTCGCGAATGCGCAACCGGCCCGTCACGATCACCCGCTCGCCCTTTTTGACCGAGGCGTGGGTGTTGAGCGCGAGTTGGCGGAACGTGGTGATCGTGTACCAATTGGTGTCGCCGTCGATCCAACGCTCCTGAGAACGATCGAAGCGCCGCTGAGTCGAGGCAAACCGGAAGCTGGTGATCGACAGGCCCTCGCTCGTGACGATGTTGCGAGGGGTCGTGCCGACCAGTCCGGTGAGGGTAATGATGTCAGGCATAGAAATCTCCTTGGGGTTCGGTGACGAACCCCGGGGTCGGCACTCGTGCCGGGAAGCCGCCCCGAGGTTCATCCCGCCCAGTGTTGGCTGCTGACGAACAGCACAAAGCCGACCGTCCCGAATTGTGGGATCGGTCGGCGTCAGCGCGACGTTGGGGAGGGGTTAGCTCGCCAGTACGTACTCCGCGAACGACTTGCGAATCTTGTTGACCTTCGGCAGCGCGACCGCCATGCAGTAGCCCTGGCCCGGGTTCTTCGCGAAGAAGTCCTGGTGGTAGTCCTCCGCCGGATACCATTCGCCGAGCGGCTCGAGCGTGGTCACGATGTCGCCCTCCCAATAGCCAGCCGCGCGCTCGCGCGCCGCCTCAAAGAGCTTCTTCTGCTCATCATCCGCATAGAACATCGCGGAACGGTACTGCGTGCCGTGGTCGTTTCCCTGCCGGTTGAGCTGACGCGGGTCGTGCAGGCTGAAGAAGACATCGAGGATGACCTCATCCGGAATCACCTCGGGGTCGAAGGTGACTGCGACAGCTTCAGCGTGGCCGGTCGTGCCGGTGCAGACTGACTTGTAGTCGGGGTTGACGGTCTCTCCACCGGTGTAGCCCGAGACGACATCTTCCACTCCGCGAAGCGTGCGATAAACAGCGTCGAGACACCAGAAACAACCGCCGGCGACAACGAATGTGTGCATGAGGTAAGCCTTCTTTCTCCGGATGATCGGGGCCCGGTACCCACAATGGCCAACCGCCACCTCGCGATTGTTGTTCCCGTTTCCCACGAGTCTTCTGGAGCGAAGCGAGCTCTGTCAGTGGTCGAACATATATTCGACAGAGACAACAACCGCTCCCCCACTCACGAAGGGATTCCAATGACAATTCTCGACTTCGCATCCGGCGTGCAGGTCTCGAATCGCGGGGCGACCGCCATCCAGTTGAATGATGAGTTGTGGCGCGTCACCCGCCCGAGCGGCGAGGTGCTCGGCTATGTCGAACACAACCCGGATCGAAATCGCTTCGTGGCCAAGCGCATGCTGCAGCGCCAACGCAGGTTCCTGCCCATCGGCGAATTCTGGAGTCTGGATGACGCCATGGACTGTTTCAGATTCTGATCGGTGACCCTGTTGCTGGCTTCGCCAAACCTGGGTATTTGCGCAAAAGCTGCCTCTGGGTTCTTTGCGAATGAGGGCCCCGGGCTAGCCTGCCAACATGATCCAGGAGTGGTGGAATGCGTTCGTCCAGTGGTTCAACTCGGCTGACGGGCAGCGAATCGTCACCGGCACGATCCTCCCCTTCGTGGCGATTCTCGCCGCAGGAATCATCGCCGCAACGATCGCGCGGCGGTCGGTGAAGCGCCTTCTCGCGCAGCAGGAACGCCGCTACGCGGCCTCCCAAGTTGCCGCACTCATCGCATCCGGTCGCAAAGCTGCCGTGTGGAGCAGTCTCTCGAACCAGGAGCAAGAGCACGTTGACCGTCAGTACAGCGAAGCTGAAGTTCGAGTGCGCCTCTTGCCGGTAGTGGGTGCCGCCGAAGCGGCCGATTGGTCGGCGCACGAAGTTGCGCTCATGCGAAAGAACTCGGTGAGCTACAGCGCGCAGGCCGAGCAAGATCTCGTGGCCTACCAAGACAGCCTGGTGGCATGGCAGAAGCGACCACGTCGCATGAAGAAGGTCTTCGCCGAAGAAATTGCAGCGTGGAGTTACATCAGCCCGAGCACTGACGGAGCCCTCAAAGAGACGCAGCAGGAGTGGGCGGCGGAGACCACGCCGCTCCCGCGGACTAAGGCGACCGCGGGGCCGGCAAAGAAGTAGCGCTCGCTAGGCCGAGCGGGCTTCTCTGCGGCGCTGCAACCACAGGCCGACCCGCCATCGGAGGATCCCGATCGGGCCACGATTTTCCAGGTCAGCCAATCGTCTGGTTACCAACTCTGCGTTAGCCTCGATGCGATCCAGACGCTCATTGAGCCACGCCTGATAGTCCTGGGCGATCGCCAGGGCGACCGTGTTCGGCCGGATTCGGTCGGGGGATTTCCTGTCCACGAGGATCGGAACTTCGGCGATGAGTTGTGGATCGCAGAGGCTCTCAACCGGTGCGCCAGCCTTGGGAGCGTGCGCAAGCACGGTAGCCCAACGCGACGAGAACTTGCTGCGCGAGCGTTCGAAGGCAAAATCGCGAAAGCGTCGGTCGCCTTCAGTCGAGCCGCCCGAGATGTGCGTGACAATCGCTGAGGGCTCGAGCACAACATCAAATCCAGCGCGCCGAATCCTGAAGCACAGGTCGACGTCCTCGAAATACGCAGGCTCGAAAAGTGGGTCGAAGCCACCGACATCGACAAACGTTTGTCTGAGCATCAACAGCGCTGCCCCCGAACCGTAGTCGATCGGTCGGCGGCTCAGAAAACCCGAGTGTTGGGCCTGGGCGAGGGTCAAACCCCGCCCGAACGCCATCGTGCCAGCGTTGCGCAAGACGCGGCTGCCCGCCTCCTGAACAGTTCCATCTGGGTTCATCAACAGGCTGGCCACTGCCCCAATACCGGGGGGGGCGGTTTCCGCAGCAGTCACCAACGTCGAAAGCCACGTCCTCTCCACAAGCGTGTCGTCGTTGAGAAGCACAATGTACTTTCCGGTCGCGACCAAAGCGCCCGCGTTGCATCCGCCCCCGTAGCCTACGTTTGCTTCCAGGTCGACAACCTTGGCACCCCGCACCCGTTGGGCAACCGCCGAGCGCGTCGCTGCGTTCGCGCCGTTGAGCACAATGACGACCTCGAACTCGCCGTCAATTTCTGATGCGCGCAGCGACCTGAGACAGGCGACCAGTGGAGTGCTCAGTTTCCAGGCCAACACGACCACGCTCGCGATCGGCGAGGTAGTTGGCGCGAATTCCACCATGGCGCCCATGGTGCGCGAACTCGCCGCGGCGGTCACCTTTGCGCTCACGGAATCCTCTCAGTTGCTCGATTATGGCGCACAAGTGCCCCTGGTAGGAATCGAACCTACGACCCGCAGATTAGAAGGCTGCCGCTCTATCCACTGAGCTACAGAGGCGCGGTAACACGATACCGCAGGGCCTATCGCGAGCTAGCGGTCGTTTCGCTCCTCGAGCGCCTCGAGCGGTTCGCTATCGGGCTGGTCCCAGGTGTATGTCACCTGCACTTGATCGCCGACGCGGTGAGCCTGCGGCGAGGAATACACCAATTGGGTTTCTTTGCCGTCCATCGCCGCGATCACGGTGAGTTCAGCATCCCAGCTGCCATTCGTGCTGATTCGATGATCGGTGCGGCCGTCATAGGGGCCGCCGCGGTAGAAGACCACGTATTCGTCGCCACGCGAGAGTTCTGGCGCCTTGTCATTCATACCTCAGTACTACCAGACTCCGCGGCGTTGCGCGCCGCCCCAAAAATGCCAGGAGCGCGCGGCGATAGACTCCCAGAATGGCTTCTTCCGCTGATCTCCTGGTCTGGATCGACTGTGAAATGACAGGCCTCGACGTGACGATCGACGAACTGGTTGAAGTCGCGGTGGTGATCACGGACTACGACCTCACACCAGTCGATCCTGGGATGTCGGTGGTCATCAAACCCGACCAGTCTGCCCTCGACAACATGGCCGAGTTCGTGACCAACATGCACAAGACGAGCGGCCTGCTTGCGGAGATTCCCAGTGGAATCGAACTGGCCGACGCGGAGTATGCAATCAACGAATACATTCTGCGCTTCGTGCCCGGGGCACAGAGTGCGCCGCTCGCCGGAAACTCGATCGGAACCGATCGGGTCTTTCTCGCCAAGTACATGCCGCGTGTGAATAGCCACCTGCACTACCGCAGCGTTGACGTCTCCTCTATCAAAGAACTAGCGCGGCGGTGGTTCCCTCGCGTCTACTTCAACGCCCCGGTCAAGAGTGGCGGTCACCGTGCGCTCGCCGACATCCTCGAGTCGATTCGCGAACTCGACTACTACCGCAAAGCCGTGTTCGTTGCAGAGCCCGGGCCCACCACCGAGCAGGTGCAGTCCATCGCGGCAGACGTGGTTGCCAGGTTCACCCCGCTGCTGTAATAGACTTGTCGGGCTGCTTCGGCAGCATCCATGGTGGTCGTAGCTCAGTTGGTAGAGCGCTGGCTTGTGGAGCCGGATGTCGCGGGTTCGAGCCCCGTCGGTCACCCCACACGAAAACGGTCTGACTGAGGTCAGGCCGTTTTCTTTTTTCAAGGAGAATCGGATGCCCCCGCTCCTGCATATCGAATCGCCGCATTGAACGCCGACGACCTCACTGCGGCGGCGTTCGAGCAACTTGTCGTCGATGAGCTCGATCTGCTGCCCGACGAGATGGTCGATGGACTGGACAACGTGGTGTTCGTGACTGAGGACCGCCCCGAGGACGGCTCCCTCGACCTGCTTGGCCTCTACGACGGCGTCGCGCTCACCCACCGCGAACGATACGGCTTCGGAGAATTGCCAGACCGCATCATCCTTTACCGCGAACCCCTTCTGTCGATTTCGTCGACGCTCGAAGAGTTGCGCGACCAGGTTCATGTCACGCTCGTGCACGAGATCGCCCACTACTTCGGCATCGATGACGAGCAATTGCACGAGCTCGGCTGGGGTTAAGGCACCCATGCCCGTGTGATCGCGAATATCATGGGGACATCCAATCCGCCCTCGGAGGAACCCCATGCACTCCACCCGCAACGTCGCGGCGGTAGCCGTTTCCGCCCTGCTTCTGGCGTCATTAACTGGATGTTTCGGGGGCGGCACCCCCGGTACTGACTCCGCGAGCGGCGGCCTCAACAAGACAGCGTGCGTCATCGCGCACACTTGGCACCGCGACCTCGACGACGCAGCCAACCAGCTCGGGAACCAGCTCGAATCCCACGGCCTCAATGTGACCCAATCGACGGGTGAGGGCAGCGAAACATTCACCTTCAACGAGTCGGGTCACGTTGACGTGCATGTCGACCTGACTTTCACAATCAGCGTGCGCATGGAGCACGGCCTCACGATGACGATCGTGCAAACCCACAGCGGGGAGCCCTCCGGTGAGTGGGCATGGATTGGCAACAGTCACACTGTCGAATTCTCAAATTGGGATACCGGCGGGTACTCGATCCAGAACAGTGTCATCATCAACGGTGTCACGTCGGATGCGCCGATCACGATTCCGAGCGATGAGCTCGGCCAAGCACACATGCGCATCGCATGCACCGCAACCCGATTGACGACGCACAGTACGGGAAGTCCATTCACCGATCACTGGACGCCCGCCGCCTAATCCGCTTTCACGTAGGATTCGGTGAGAACCGATTTGGAGACTCAATTGCCCGTACGGCGCACCCGTTCCCTGGCCTTGGCCACCGCACTTGCCCTCGGACTTTCCGGATGCTCACTCATCGAAGCGACCCAGCCAGAGCCCCTAGAGAAGACCGCCGCCTGTGCACTGGGTCACCATTGGAAGCTCGACCTCAAAGATCTCGGCACGCAAGTGCTCGCTGACCTGCAGAACCGCAAAATCCAAGCGACGAGTGTGGATGCGACCGGTTCGCAGATACTGACCTGGGGAACCGACAGTTCGGTGCTCGTTGATACGGATTACACCCTCAAGGTCAAGGCGCAGCCGGCTGCCGACAAGACTTATCTCATCACGCAAACACACAAAGGCGTGGCTAGCGGCAAGGCCTACATCAATTCTGACGTCGCGATTCCGCGAAACTGGGATGAGCGGGGGTTCTCCGTGCGAACGGTGACGACCTTGAACGGCTCCCGAATTCGCCATGCGCCATTCGTCATTGCCCAGACCGATTTCGATGACGTTTACGGTATCGAGATCACCTGCAACGGCAACGTGCTTACGACGCACGCGAGACAGTCCGCGATAACGAAGACCTGGTCGAAAGCAGATTAGGTCAGGCGGTCAAGCTCAAGCGAGCCACCCGGTTTCAGAATGGCATCCGCAAGCTGAAAAGGGTTCTCCCGCGCAATGAACTCGGCTTCTTGCGCTGCCCAACGATCCCAGTGCGGCGCGTAGCGGTCCCCGTCGCGCTCGAGCGCGCGCACCTTGCGCGTTTCATCATCGAGCTCGACCCAGATCGCCCAATCCACGAGCGGTCGGGATGCCCGGCTGATCGCACCGACGCCCTCAACGATGATCGGGCGTGTCGCATCGAGCACGTGCCAGGCGCCCTCCCGATCGTGCTCCCAATCCCAGCTGCGCCATCCGGCCCACCGAAAGATGTCGGGAACCGCCGCGCTTGCCGCTGCGAGCCCGTCCCAACCGGGATACATGTCGTCAAGCCGCACGAGCTGCGCACCCGGCCAGCGCTCCACCAGGCTGCGGGCAAGAGCGTGCTCGCCCGCAGCCTGGTGGAGC
>SCSV01000051.1 GCA_004297555.1 Salinibacterium sp. | reverse complement strand
GTCGCTGCGAGCAGCTGAACGTCATGATCTCGGGCTGGCAGGAAACGTTTTGGGCCGAGGGTCCGATGGAACCGATTGGGCCTGCACCAGCAGCGCCGACATCTTCGTCGGTGAATTGACCGCTGCGCAGTTCACGCGCGCTTGCGGCGTGACTTCGGCGTGGTGGGCTTGGGGCGGTCCGGATCGAGGCGGTGCTTGTCCCGGTAGGACTCGCCGGTGATCTCGAGACGGTGGCAGTGCTGTGCGAAACGGTCGACGAGGGCGACGACGCACGCGGCGCCGGGGAAGGTGTTGCCCCACTGCTTGAACGCGAGATTGGTCGTGATGATCGTCGAGCGCTGCTCGTGTCGTCGGCTGATGACGTTGTAGAGGATGTCTGCCGCGCGGCTGTCGCACGGCAAGTAGCCCAGCTCGTCGAGGATCAGGACGTCGGGTCGGGTGTAGCGGCGGATGCGGCGCTCGAAGGCCGGCATCGACTCTTGATTGAGGAGGTCGGCGAGCGCGGCGGCCAGCGTTGAGAACCGGACCGTGAACCCGGCGGCGAGCGCGGCATTCGCGAGATTCTGCGCGATCATCGTCTTGCCGAGACCCGAGCCGCCCTTGAGCAGAACGTTTTCGCCCTGCTCGACGAAGTCGAGCTCGAGGAGGCGCTCGATCATCGAGCGATCGATCGTCTCGGGATGCGCCCAGTCGAAGCGGTCCATGGTCTTGAACGAACCGAGGCACGCGAACCGGGTGCGGCGCGCGAGATTGACCGCGGCGCGCGCACGCTCCTCGAGGTCGGCAAGCTGCTCGACGGTCTCGGTCGGGCCGACGCGGCTCTTGTGAGCGTGCGCGAGGAAGGCGGCGAGCGCGTCCTTGCGGGCGCGGAAGCCGATGCGGCGAAGCCGATCGCCGAGATCGTCGGTGTCGTTACTCATCGTAGGACTCCAGGTCGTGCGGGATGACGTCGGCGTCGTCGAGATGCGCGGGCAGCAAGAGCTCGATCGGGACAGGCCGTTTCTTGTCCTTGCGGCGGTGCTCGCACGCGATCGCCAGCGCACCGACGTCGGCGAGGCTGCGCGCGTCGATGTCGGCGGCGGCGGCGGCGAACACGTGGTCGCCATAGAGGTCGAGCAGCTTGATGGCCTGGCTGACGCGGCGCCCGAGCGCGGAGCCGGACTTGCCCCAGCGCTCGACGATGCGATCGAACATCGGCGCGACGGCGCGCAGCCGGTCGCGGCCCTTGAGCTCGCGCGCGCCGCGCCGCTCGGCGACGAGCGCGGCGCGGTGATCGGCGACCTCGATGACCTGGCGGCGCCCCCACGATCGCGCATGCTCGGCGATGACGGCCTGACCGTCGAGGACACGCACGAGGCGATCGTCGACGACGAGCGTACGGATCTTCTCGGCGTGGTCTGACGGCACCGAGTAGCGATTGGTGTCCACGCGCGCGAACGCCTGGCGATCGATCTGGATCGGCTCGACGCGGGCGGTCTCGGGCAACGGATCTGGCAGCGGAAGCAGGCGCCTGCGCTCGTCGGCGAACACCTCGGCCACGGTGCGCTGCGCGATCGTCGGGTGCGGCCGTGCGTGCGCGATCTCGTCGATGAATCGCGCGAGCGCGCGATTGCCGTCAGCGACACCGGTGATCGTGCGGCCGGCGAGGAAGCGGTCGCGCAGGTAGCGGATGGCGCGCTCGACCTTGCCCTTGTGCTCGGGCTTGGCGACAGCGCACAGCTTGGGCTCGACACGCATCGCGCCGCAGAGCGCGGCGAGCGTCGGATGAAACCGCGCGACGGGGCCCACGCGCTCGAGCACGACGGTCTTGGGATTATCGAACAGCCACTGCCGCGGCACGCCCCCGAAGGCGGCGCCGCCGCGCACAAGTGAACGGCAGAGCGATTGGACCGACAGGTCGAGCACGAACTCGCCCCACATCGCGCGCGAGTGGCCCAGCACCATCACGAACAACCAAAGGGCGCG
>SCSV01000050.1 GCA_004297555.1 Salinibacterium sp. | reverse complement strand
GCTCGGCATGCGCAAGCGCTCCGGCAAGCTGCAAGTGCTCATCGACGACCTTGAGTCGCGGCCGATCGGCAACGGCTCGACCGGCATCGGGCACACGCGCTGGGCGACCCACGGCGGACCGACTGACCGCAACGCGCATCCGCACCTCAGCGCTGACGGCAAGCTCGCGCTCATTCACAACGGCATCATCGAAAACTTTTCCGAGCTCAAGCAAGAGCTGCTCGACACGGGCGCGACCTTCACGAGCGACACCGACAGCGAGGTCGCCGCGCTCCTGGTCGGTCGCGCCTACGACGAGACCGGCGATCTGACCGAGGCGCTCCGCCAGGTGGTCGCGTGCCTCGAGGGCGCGTTCACCCTGCTGGTGATGCACGAGGATCAGCCCGGCGTCGTTGTCGGCGCGCGCCGCAACTCCCCGCTCGTGATCGGTCTCGGCGAGGGCGAGAACTTCCTGGGGTCTGATGTCGCCGCATTCGTCGAGTTCACCCGTCGCGCCGTGGCGATCGGCCAAGACCAGATCGTGACCATACGTCCCGGTTCGGTCGATGTGATCGACTTCGATGGCGAGCCCGTCGGTGTCGACGAGTTCGAGATCGAGTGGGATGCCTCGGCGAGCGAAAAGGGCGGTTGGTCGAGTTTCATGGCCAAGGAAATCAGTGAAGAGCCCGAGGCCGTCGCCAACACGATCCTCGGTCGTTCTGTCGACGGAATTGTGCGGATGCCCGAGCTCGACTCGATCGGCGACGATGTGCTCGCCGGCATCGACCGCATCATCGTGATCGCGTGCGGCACCGCCGCCTATGCCGGGATGCTCGGAAAGTACGCGATCGAGCAATGGGCGCGCATCCCCGTCGAGGTCGAACTCTCACACGAGTTCCGCTACCGCAGCCCGATCATCAACGACCGCACTCTCGTGATCTCGGTCAGCCAATCCGGCGAGACCATGGACACGCTCATGGCGGTGAAGTACGCAGTGGCTGCTGGCGCGCACGTGCTCGCGGTTTGTAACACACAGGGCGCATCCATTCCGCGCGAATCGGATGCTGTGGTCTACACCCACGCCGGGCCAGAGGTCGCGGTCGCCTCGACCAAGGCTTTCGTCGCCCAAGTGACCGCGCTCTACCTAATCGGTCTGCACTTGGCTTCGGTGCGCGGCACCCTGACGCCGGACGAGATACACGCGAACCTGGTCGAGCTGCAGGCAGTGCCCGACAAGATCGCCGAAGTGCTCGTCGCCTCGAAGTCGATCGGCCAGCTCGCGCACTGGATGACCGACATCCAGTCGGTGCTCTTCCTCGGTCGTCACGTCGGATTCCCGATCGCGCTCGAGGGCGCGCTCAAGCTCAAAGAACTCGCCTACATCCATGCCGAGGGCTTCGCGGCCGGCGAGTTGAAACACGGTCCGATCGCGCTCATCGAACCCGGGCAAGTGGTCTTTGTGGTGGTTCCGTCACCGCGCGACCCGCTGTCGCTGCACCCTAAAGTTGTCTCCAACATCCAGGAGATCCGCGCTCGTGGGG
>SCSV01000049.1 GCA_004297555.1 Salinibacterium sp. | reverse complement strand
CTCTCCGCCGAAGGCCCGACGGTGGCCCCGAGCGGCTCGTTCAACAACCATGTCGGCGCGCCGTTCTCGATGCTCGCCGTCGATAACGACACCGAGTACCTCGTGGTCGAGATGGGCGCGAGCGCGATCGGCGAGATCGACCGGCTCATCTCCATCGTGACCCCCGACATCGGCATCGTGCTCAAGGTCGGTCTCGCTCACGTCGGCGAGTTCGGTGGGCCGGATGCCGTCGAGCGCGCGAAATCCGAAATGGTCGTTCGGCTGCCCGAGAGTGCCGTCGCCCTGCTGAATGCCGACGACGAGCGGGTGGTGAGCATGGCGGGCCTGACGCACGCCCAAGTCCGCTGGTTCGGACTTGCTGAGACCGCGGATGTGTGGGCATCCGATGTCCAGGCGACCGCCACCGGCACGCGCTTCACACTGCATGCGACAGAGGCGGGAGTGCCGGCGACGCGCACCGTGCAACTGCGCATCCTCGGCGAACACCACGTCATGAACGCGCTGGCCTGCATCGGCGCGACACGAGAACTGGGCATCCCGCTGGATCGTTCCGTGCCGATCATCGAGGACCTCGTGCGCGCCGAGCGCTGGCGCATGGAGGTGCTCCCGCGGCCGGACGGCATCGTGATCATCAACGACGCCTACAACGCGAGCCCTGACTCGATGGCCGCCGCGCTCAAGACCCTCGCGCAGATCACGCGCAGCGATCAGCGCTCTGTCGCCGTGCTGGGGGAGATGGCCGAACTCGGCGAGTACGCCGACGATGAGCACGACAGGATCGGCCGGCTCGTCGTTCGACTCAACGTGCAGAAGCTCATCGTCGTCGGCCACAAGGCCAGGCACATCCACAATGCCGCCGGGCTTGAGGGCTCGTGGGACGGGGAGTCGGTGCTGGTTGACAGCCTCGATGAGGCATACGATTTGCTGAATGAGGAGCTGCGCGAAGGCGATGTCGTGCTCGTGAAGTCGTCCAAGGCCGCAGATCTGCGTCTACTCGGCGATCGACTGGCCGGGGTCGCTGAATGATCCCCCTCCTCGTCGGTGCCGGGTTCTCGCTCGCCTTCACCCTCTTGCTCACGCCCCTGTTCATCAAGCTGTTCAACCGGCTCAAGTGGGGCCAGTTCATTCGCGACGACGGGCCGCAAACGCACCACACCAAGCGCGGAACCCCGACCATGGGCGGCATCGTCTTCATCCTCGGCTCCGGGCTCGGGTACCTCATCGGCCACCTGGTCGGCAGTACGCCGATGACGCTGGTCGGGGTGCTCGTGTTGTTCCTGATGTTCGGCATGGGCTTGATCGGCTTCATCGACGACTTTCTCAAGGCCCGCAAACAGCGAAGCCTGGGTTTGGGCGGCTGGTCCAAGATTGCGGGGCAAGTCGTTGTTGCATCGGTCTTCGCGCTGATCGCCTTGCGGTTTCCCGATGAGCACGGGCTTACCCCCGCCTCAGAGATGATCTCCTTCGTGCGGGACATCCCGTGGCTGAACCTGTACACCTTCGGCGCGATTGCCGGCGGCATCATCTTCGCGATCTGGGTGACCACGATCATCGTGGGTGCCTCGAACGGCGTGAACATCGCGGACGGTCTGGATGGACTCGCGACCGGCGCATCCATTTTCGCCATCGCCTCGTACATCTTCATCGGCTTCTGGCAGTTCAACCAATCCTGCTTCGGCGGCCGTTTGCTCCCTGAGAACGCCGACTTCTGCTACACCGTGCGCGACCCGCTCGACCTCGCCACCGTCGCGGCCGCAATCGCTGGCGGGCTGATCGGGTTCCTGTGGTGGAACACCTCGCCCGCTCAGATCTTCATGGGCGACACCGGTTCGCTCGGTCTCGGCGGCGCGCTGGCGGCACTGGCGATTCTGAGCCGCACCGAACTGCTGTTACTGCTCATCGGCGGCCTCTTCATCATCGTTTCGGGTTCGGTCATCCTGCAGCGCGCCTATTTCAAGCTCACCAAAGGTAAACGCATCTTCTTGATGAGTCCGCTGCACCATCATTTCGAACTGAAGGGCTGGGCCGAGATCACAGTCGTCGTGCGGTTCTGGCTCATTGCCGGATTCTTCGTCGCGCTCGGCGTCGGTATCTTCTACCTCGAGTGGGTCACGCGTTAAGTGGGCGCGCTCGATCACCTGACTAGCTGGCACGCCGAGTGGCGTTCCCTGCGAGTCGTGGTGTTCGGCCTCGGTGTCACGGGGTTCTCTGTTGCCGATACGCTCGTCGAGCTCGGGGCCGAGGTTCTCGTCGTCGCCTCGAGCGCCACGGCGGAGCGTTCCGACCTGGTCGCGGTGATCGGCGCCCGCCTCGTCGTGCCCCAGGATGCCGCGGTGCCGGCCGAGTTGCGCGAGTTCGACCCGCAACTCGTGATCGTGTCGCCGGGCTTCGGCCTGGATCACGCGCTCGTGCGTTGGGCACTGGAAAAGGGCATCCCGACTTGGGGCGATATTGAGTTGGCGTGGCGGCTGAGAGACAAGGTCAGCCCAGCCGCCGAGTGGATCACGGTGACTGGCACGAACGGCAAGACCACGACCGTGCACTTGGCCGAGCACATTCTGCAGACCGCGGGGGAGCGCGCGGTGGCGGTGGGCAACGTCGGCGTGCCCGTGCTCGATGCGATTCGAGACCCGAGTGGTTTTGATTTTCTCGTGGTCGAACTCTCGAGCTTCCAATTGCACTGGCTACCGCGAGAGGGCGCAGGATCGCTCGAACCGCTCGCCAGCGTGTGCCTCAATGTTGCCGACGATCACCTCGATTGGCATGGCTCGCGCGAGGCCTACGCCGAGGCCAAGGCCACTGTCTACGCCAACACGCGCGTCGCCTGTGTCTACAATCGCGACGTCGAAGCCACCCGGCGAATGGTTGAGGAGGCCGAGGTACAGGAGGGTTGCCGGGCGATCGGGTTCGGCCTCGGCGCTCCCGGTCCAAGCGACTTCGGCGTCGTCGACGATCTGATTCTCGACCGCGCGTTCGCCGAGGACCGCCAGCACTCGGCGATCGAACTCAGCACACTCGGCGAGCTCGGGACAGCCGGACTGTCGGCCCCGCACATGGTCGCCAATGTGCTCGCGGCCTGCGCCCTGACCCGTGCGGCCGGCGTGTCACCGCAGACGATGCGCCTGGCGCTGTCGAGCTTCCGAGTCGACCACCACCGCATGGAACCGGTCGCCCTTCGCGATGACGTGCGCTGGGTCAACGACTCCAAAGCAACCAACCCGCACGCCGCCGAGGCCGCGCTGCGCTCCTACGACTCCGTGGTCTGGGTCGTCGGCGGACTGCTCAAGGGCGTCGACATCGCCGCGCTGATTGAGGCCCAGGCATCGCGTGTTCGGGCGGCCATCATCATCGGTCGGGATCGGGATGCCCTCCTCGCCGCATTCGCACGACACGCGCCGCACGTGCCCCTGTTCGAAGTAACCGCGGCGGACACTGAAGACGTGATGCCCGAGGTGGTGAGGCTGGCGGCTCGTGTGGCCAAGCAAGGCGACGTCGTGCTGTTGGCGCCCGCCGCGGCATCCATGGATCAATTCATCGACTATGCAGACCGGGGGCGCCGCTTCGCGGTTGCCGTGCATGACTACCTGGGAGATGCGGGGGATTAGCGCTATGGAACCCCACGCGGCCATCGTGCCGGTGCGTCGCCTCTTCCGCGCCGAAAACCGAGACTTTCTGCTGTTGCTCGGAACAACGCTCTTTCTCGTGGTTTTCGGGCTCGTGATGGTGCTCTCCTCCTCGACCATCGAGTCGCACAGCGAGAACGAGGGCTTCTACGGGCGATTCATCCACCAGGGCCTGTTCGCGGCCGTCGGCGTGCCGCTCATGCTGCTCGCCGCGCGAATGCCGCCGCGGTTCTGGAAGCGCTGGGCCTGGCCGGCGCTCATCGTCGGTGGAGCGTTGCAATTGCTGGTCTTCGTGCCGAATCTCGGCTACGCCTACGGCGGTAACCGCAACTGGCTGCTGATCGGCGACTTTAGCGTGCAGCCCTCCGAGTTCGTGAAGATCGCCTTGATCGTCTGGGTGGCCTGGGTGCTGTCGACCAAAGCGGGAATGCTCGGAGACTGGCGTCACCTGCTGGTGCCGATTGGCCCGGTCGCGGGTATCGCGATCGCGTTCGTGCTGATCGGCAACGACCTCGGCACCGCGTTCATCATGATCATGATCGTGCTCGGCTGCCTGTTCTTCGCGGGGGTGCGCTTCCGGTTCATCCTCACCGCGATCGCGGGCATCGCCGTGGTCGGCCTGCTGTTTGCCGCAGGCAGTTCGTCACGGTCATCGCGAATCGCCTCTTGGTTCGGCGGATGCTCTCCCGCCGACCTCTCCGGATCGTGCTGGCAGCCCGAGCACGCGAAATGGGCGCTGGCCGGAGGTGGCCTCTTCGGCAAGGGAATCGGCAATTCGGCGATCAAGTGGAACTGGCTCCCGCACGCCAGCAGCGACTACATCTTCGCCATCATCGGCGAGGAACTCGGTCTCATTGGCGCGATCATCACACTGCTGCTTTTTCTCGTGCTCGCGATCGCTTTCGTGCGCATCATCCGCGCGACGAGAGACAACTTCGCTCGCATCACCACCGCCGGCGTCATGGTGTGGGTGATTGGCCAGGCGTTCGTCAACATCGCGGTCGTGCTCGGCGTGCTGCCGGTACTCGGCGTGCCACTACCACTCATCTCAGTGGGAGGTTCGGCCCTGATCTCGACGCTGCTCGGCATCGGCGTTGTGCTCTCGTTCGCGCGCTCTCGGGTGGCTGTCGATGAACGCGCCTGGCACCCCGTTCTCGCGCGGCAACGGTGACCACGTACTTGCTCGCCGGCGGCGGAACTGCCGGCCACGTCAACCCGCTGCTCGCCGTCGCCGATCGCATCCGCGAACGCGAACCAGACGCCGAGCTGCTCGTGCTCGGCACCAAAGAGGGGCTCGAATCGCGACTCGTGCCCGATCGCGGGTACGAGTTGTTGACGATCGAGCGACTCCCGTTTCCGCGCAGACCAGGTCGCGCCGCGCTGCAG
>SCSV01000048.1 GCA_004297555.1 Salinibacterium sp. | reverse complement strand
CGACCACTCTGTACACGACTCTGCACGTGGTCGCGAAGCCAGAGATCAACGTCATCACGGTTGAAGACCCGGTCGAGTACCGCATGAAGGGCATCAACCAGGTGCAGGTCAATCCCAAGGCGGGACTGACCTTCGCGAGCGCACTTCGCTCGATTCTGCGTTCCGACCCTGACGTGGTTCTGCTCGGTGAGATCCGTGACCAAGAAACCGCTCAGATCGCCATCGAAGCCGCGCTCACCGGCCACCTCGTGCTCTCGACTCTGCACACCAATGACGCGCCGAGCGCCGTCACCCGTCTCATCGAGATGGACATCGAGCCCTTCCTGGTCGGGTCGGCTCTCGACTGCGTGGTCGCCCAACGACTTGCCCGCAAACTGTGCGATCGCTGCCGCGAGCCGTACCAGGCGAACGGGCAGGAACTGCTCGACATGAATATCGGCTTCGATCCGTCCCAGCCCGTTCCGACGCTCTTCCGCGCGGTCGGCTGCACAAGCTGCTCGAAGACGGGCTACCGGGGCCGGGTCGGTATCCACGAGGTCATGCTCGTGACCGAAGACATCGAGCGGTTGGCAGTGGCACGGGCATCCGCTGCAGAGATCGGCCGCGTCGCGCGGTCGCAAGGCATGCTGACGCTGCGCGAAGACGGCTGGGCGAAGGCCCAGATGGGACTCACCTCGATCGAGGAAATCATGCGAGTTGTGGCATAGGTCGAGGGGGATTTTGAATGGGTAAGCCGATCTATGAAATACCGGTGAATGGCGATGAGCCGACCGGGCAGCCGTCGTTCTCGCCGCCACCGGCGACAACTCCGTCGAGCTACAAGAGTGCGCCGCCTCCCGGCTCAGCCATCCCGCCCGTGATGCCGCCGCCGAGTGCGCCCGCATTCAGTGTCGATCCGGCGGCAGCGCTGTCCGACCCGTTCTATTCCGATACCGATCCGCAGCAGTTTCTGCCCCCGCAGCCGATGACTGACTTCTCCGCGCCCGCGATTGATCTGCCGGCGCCGGATTTCGTAACCCCCATACCGGGTTTCACTCCGCCGCCCGATTTGTCGGCGTTGTCGGCCGACTTCTCCGCGCCTGCTCCTGACTTCTCGACTTCGTTCAACTTTCCACCGCCAATGGCCGATGCGGGGCCGCCCTCGGCGGCGGCTGCCTTCTTCGATGGGCCAGACGGCGGCGGCTCGCTGACGGCGGATCCGGATCTGGTGAGCGCGTTGCAAGAGGTATTGCAGCACCACGCGTCCGACTTGCACGTCGCAGTGAACTCGGCTCCGATGCTTCGGGTGGATGGCGGGCTCCGCCCCGTGTCACGACCCGAGCCCTGGAGCCGCGAGAAGGTCACCTCGGCGCTCATGAGCATCCTGACCGAAGCGCAGAAGGAGACGTTCAGCCGCGAGCTCGAGCTCGACCTCGCCTACACGGTTTCCGCCAACGCGCGTTTCCGCGTCAACATCTACCAGCAGCGAAACGCGATCGGCGCAGCGTTCCGTCTCATCCCGACCGACATCAAGACTCTGGAGCAACTGGGCATCCCCGAGACGGTTTCCCAGTTCGCCACGATGCCGCGCGGTCTCGTGCTGGTCACCGGGCCGACCGGTTCGGGTAAGTCCACGACTCTCGCCGCGCTCATCGACCTCGTCAACCGCACTCGCGCCGATCACATCGTGACGGTCGAGGACCCGATCGAGTTCATCCACGGCAACCACAAGTCGCTCGTCAACCAGCGTGAGGTGGGCCAGGACACCCACAGCTTCGGCGCGGCACTAAAGCACGTACTGCGGCAAGACCCCGACGTCATTCTGATCGGTGAGCTCCGTGACCTAGAGACGATCGGCACCGCACTGACCGCGGCAGAAACCGGCCACTTGGTCTTCGCGACCCTGCACACTCAGGATGCCGCGCAAACGATCGACCGCATCATCGACGTGTTCCCGCCGTATCAGCAGGGCCAGGTGCGGGCGCAGTTGGCCGCCACCCTGCAGGGCGTGGTCTGCCAGACCCTTGTCAAGCGCGCGAGCGGCAACGGCCGGGCGGTGGCAACCGAGGTGCTCGTCACGACTCCGGCTATCGCGAACCTCATTCGCGAGGGCAAGACCTACCAGATCGCCTCCGCCATGCAGGCCGGTCGCGAGATGGGCATGCACACCATGGACCAGCACCTCGCCGACCTGGTCGACGCGGGTGAGATCACGCACGAGGTTGCCCTCACTAAGGTGCACGACGTCGAGGGATTCAAGCGCCTGGTGCACCGCACTGGCGCACCGACGTCGGTTTCGGCCGACATGATGGGTGCCTTCCAGGCCCCGGCGCCGACAGGGGGGCACTAGATGGCTGTCGCACAGAGCTGGGCATATAAGGGCCGGGATGCCTCGGGCAAGGTCGTCAAGGGCACCCTCGACGCCCCGAGTGAGGCAGCGGTCACCTCACGCCTTCGCACCATCGGCGTGACGCCGATCTCGATCGTCGAGGGTAGCGCGACAGGACTCAACGCCGAGATCAACATCGGCTTCCTGGAGAAGGGCGTCGGCCTTAAAGACCTCGCGATCATGAGCCGCCAGATGGCGACGATGATCGGAGCGGGCATCCTGCTGCTGCAAGCACTCAACATTCTCGCGGAGCAGACCGAGAGCAAGTTGCTCGGCAAGACGCTGAAGAGCGTACGCGCCGATGTCGAGGCCGGTACGGCGCTCTCGGTGGCGATGGGAAAGTTCCCGCTTGTCTTCCCGCCGCTCATGCTGAGCCTGATCAGGGCCGGTGAGGCCGGCGAACTCTCGAGGAATCCGCCGG
>SCSV01000047.1 GCA_004297555.1 Salinibacterium sp. | reverse complement strand
TGGCAATGTCCGCGACATTGCCATCGTCTCGAGCATGTGCCTCTTCGTGCTGCTCACGATCGCTGGAATCGGTCTCGACGGGCGGCGCAGCAAGCGGTCGCGCGCAGTGAGCCAGCCCGGCATATCCGACCAAAGCTGAACCGTGGAATCCCGCAGCTTATTCGTGCCCGACGGACTTGCGGGCGACCGGCTGGATGCCGCTCTGGCCAAGTTGCTGGGATTCTCCCGCACCTTCGCCGCCGAGGTGGCGGAGGCCGGGGGAGTGCGCATCAACGGCTCGATCGTGGGGAAGGCGGAGCGCCTGGTGCCCGGCACCTGGCTCGAGGTGGAGTGGTCGCCGCGAGTGGAGCCCGCGATAGTGCCGACCATTGTGAGTGACCTCGGGATCGTGTACGACGACGACGACATCGTCGTTGTCGACAAGCCCGCCGGGGTCGCCTCGCACCCTTCAATCGGCTGGGACGGTCCGACCGTGCTGGGCGCGCTGGCCGGAGCGGGCTTTCGGATCGCTACGTCCGGAGCCGCCGAGCGCGCGGGCATCGTGCACCGCCTCGATGTGGGAACCAGTGGTCTCATGGTCGTCGCGAAGTCCGAGTCGGCATACACCGAATTGAAGCGCGCCTTCCACGATCGCGAGGTCGACAAGATCTATCACGCGGTGGTGCAGGGCCATCCCGACCCTTTGGTGGGAACGATCGATGCACCGATCGGTCGGCACCCCGGCTCGAGTTGGAAGTTCGCGATCGTGGCCGACGGCAAGCCGAGCATCACGCACTATGAAACGCTCGAGGCGTTCCCGTCGGCGGCGCTCCTCGAGATCGAACTGGAGACCGGCCGCACGCATCAGATCCGGGTGCACATGGCGGCTCAGCGGCATCCCTGCGTCGGGGATGCAATGTATGGCGCAGACCCGACGATTTCGGCCCGGCTCGGGCTGACCAGGCAGTGGTTGCACGCCCACCGGCTCGCTTTCGACCACCCCTCCAGCGGCTCGCGAGTCGTGTTCGAATCGAGCTACCCGGCCGACCTTCAACATGCACTTGAGGTGCTTCGCGGCGACTAGCGCGCGCCGATTTCGGGCGCCCTGTGGGGCCGCCTAGTCTGGATTCACCATGGATTCTTTCGCCCATTTGCACGTGCACAGCGAGTATTCGATGCTCGACGGTGCCGCGCGAGTGGGTCCCTTGCTCGACGCCGCGGTCGCCGAGAACATGCCGGCGATCGCGATCACCGACCACGGCAACATGTTCGGCGCCTATGACTTTTGGAAGACGGCGACCGCCAAGGGCATCAAACCGATCATCGGCATCGAGGCCTACATCACTCCAGGCACGCCGCGCAGCGACAAGTCGCGAGTTCGCTGGGGCAGCGCATCCCAGGCTGACGACGACGTTTCTGGTGGTGGCGCCTACACGCATATGACAATGCTCGCCGAGAGCAACGTTGGGCTACACAACCTGTTCCGGCTCTCGTCGCTCGCCTCGATTGAGGGCTTCTACTTCAAGCCGAGAATGGACCGCGAGCTGCTTGCAAAGTACGCCAAGGGCGTGATCGCGACCACGGGATGCGTCGGCGGCGAGGTGCAGACCCGACTGCGACTCGGCCAGTATGCGGAGGCCAAGAAGGCCGCGGCCGACTTCCAAGACATCTTCGGCAAGGAGAACTTCTACGCCGAGGTGATGGACCACGGCATCGACATCGAGCGCCGAACGATGACCGAGCTCATGCGCCTGGCTCGCGAGCTCGATCTGCCACTGCTTGCCTCGAACGATCTGCACTACACGCACGCCCACGATGCCACCGCTCACGCTGCTCTGCTCTGTGTGCAATCGGCCTCGACCCTCGACGACCCCAACCGCTTCAAACTCGATGGCGATGAGTTCTATCTAAAGTCGGCGGCGCAGATGCGCGAACTGTTCCGCGACACTCCGGATGCCTGTGACAACACACTCCTGATCGCCCAGCGCTGCGAAGTCTCGTTCGAGAAGCGCGACCTGATGCCCCGCTTCCCCGTGCCCGAGGGCGAAACTGAGGCGAGCTGGTTCGAGAAAGAAGTGGCTGCGGGTCTTAGGCGCCGATTCCCCAACGGACCGTCGGAAGCGCACCTGGCCCAAGCGAAGTACGAGGTCGACGTCATCAGTCAGATGGGGTTCCCGGGGTACTTCCTGGTGGTCGCCGACTTCATTGCCTGGGCGAAGGCTCAGGGAATCCGCGTCGGTCCTGGTCGTGGCTCGGCGGCCGGTTCGATGGCCTCCTTCGCGATGGGCATCACCGAGCTCGACCCGCTCGCGCACGGCCTCATCTTCGAGCGATTCCTCAACCCCGAGCGCGTATCGATGCCCGATGTGGACGTCGACTTCGACGACCGCCGACGCCCCGAGGTGATTCGCTACGTCACCGAGAAGTACGGCGACGACCGCGTCGCGCAGATCGTCACCTACGGCACGATCAAGGCGAAGCAAGCACTCAAGGACTCGGCGCGCGTGCTCGGCATGCCGTACTCGGTGGGCGAGAAGCTCACCAAGGCGATGCCGCCGCCGATCATGGGCAAAGACATCTCGCTCGGCGACGTGCACAACAAGGAGGCCGAGCGCTACAAGGAAGCGGCCGACCTCCGCGCGATTCTCGACACGGATGCCGAAGCGGCGAAGGTCTTCGAGACCGCACTCGGCATCGAGAACCTCAAACGCCAATGGGGTGTGCACGCCGCCGGAGTGCTCATGTCGGCCGAACCGCTCATCGACGTGCTGCCGATCATGAAGCGCGAAGACGACGGCGCGATCATCACCCAGTTCGACCAACCGCCGCTCGAAGACCTCGGTCTGCTCAAGATGGACTTCTTGGGGCTGCGCAACCTCACCGTCATCGAAGATGCGCTGCGGATGATCGAAGCCAACACCGGCACACCGCTGAAAATCGAAGAGCTCGATCTCAATGCCGATCAGAAGACCTACGAGCTGCTTGCCCGCGGGGAGACGCTCGGTGTCTTCCAGCTCGACGGCGGGCCGATGCGGTCCCTCCTCAAGCAGCTCAAGCCGACCAACTTCGAAGACATCTCGGCAGTCATCGCACTGTATCGCCCTGGCCCGATGGGCATGAACTCACA
>SCSV01000006.1 GCA_004297555.1 Salinibacterium sp. | reverse complement strand
GTGCCCGCAAAAGTCGGCGCCATCAACGGCACCCTCAACATCACACTCACCAACGCCCTCGCCATGAGCACCAGCGCCGCAAACGCCTGCCAAGGCGCCACCCTCACCATCTACCTGGCAACCAGCTAATGCGCACCCGAATTGCTCGCACCCAGAAGCGCCGACACGGAGTCGCCGCGCACCTGACTTTGGTTGGCGTCGTCGCGACCGCGCTCGCGGTGGGTCTCGCGAGCGGCGCAAGCTGGGCATACTGGGTCGCCGGCTCGACCTCGGGTAGCAACGGCGCGTCCGCGGCCGCTGCCGTCAACCAGGGCGCCACCCCGGCGGTGTCGCCCGCGGGCTCCAACGTGACTGTGAGCTGGGCGGCATCCACTCTGACGACCGGCGACGCCGTGTCGGGCTACATTGTGAAACGGTACGACGCCAGCACCCTCGTCGCGCAGACGATCCTCTCGTCATGTACGGGCACAATCGCATCGCTGAGCTGCACAGAGAACAGTGTTCCGGTCGGATCCTGGAAATACTCGGTTACCCCAGTGTTCAGTTCGAACTGGCAGGGCGCCGAAAGCAGCAAGAGCTCGACGGTGATCGTCGAGACCACGCCGCCGACCAACAACATCACCCTCTCCGACATTACTGGTGGGGCATATAAGAGTGGCTCGACCATTTACTACCGTGGCGGTGCGGCCGGTTCGTTCACTCTCACCAATGCTGTTGCCGACGCCGGGTCCGGCCCGGCCTCGAGCCAGACGGCGGCGCTCACCGGCACCACCACCGGATGGAGCCACGCCGGCTCAACAGTCTCGTCGCCCGCTGGCGGACCCTATGTCTCGAACCCTTTCAGTTGGACGTCCGGCACGAGCAGCAGCCCGAGCGAGACCGTGACCGGCCGGGACGTTTCTGGCAACACGGCGGCCACGGCGCTGAGCTTCGTGAACGACGCCAGCACGCCAACCGGCGGCACGATCAGCTACCTGAACAGTTACCAGACCGGCAAGTCGGTTTCCGTCACGTTCTCGGGAGGGAGCGACACGGGCTCCGGTCTCGCAAGCCGTCAGCTCGTCCGCGCCTCTGCCGCACTTACCAACGGCACCTGCGGGTCATTCGGCAGCTACGCCAACATTGGACCGGTCAACCCGAGTTCTCCCTACGTCGACACGGCGGTCTCGAATGCCACCTGCTACAGCTACGCGTACTTGCTGACGGATAACGTCGGCAACCAGGCTGTCTTCGGCACCGCGTCGGTGGCCAAGGTTGACTATGCCGGGGCCGTCGATGCAACCACGGGGCTACTCAGCTATTGGCGCATGGGGGAATCCGCCCCGTCGCCCATCTCGACCGACACCTTCACCGACGCCGCCGCTACGCTTCTCACAGCACACACCGGCGAAGTCGGCGCATCGTGGACGACCTTTGGTGGTGTCACCGAACAAATCAGCTCGCAGAACCGAGCCCGCCGCAACGGCACGGGGTATTCGTTGATGTACG
>SCSV01000046.1 GCA_004297555.1 Salinibacterium sp. | reverse complement strand
GGCCTTTCCGCAGGAATTGATCGCGCGCGGACTCGATCATTTCGTCGTTCACCCAAACCCTCATGAAACCCTTCACCTCGACACGATCAGGGAGGTCCTCTTCACCGCTCGCGAGAGCGCCGTGTAGACCCACCGCATGGAGAACTTCATGAGCGTCCCGTCGGAGATGCGCGACATCTTGTTGAAGTTTGAGCTGCGCATGTCTCCCGGGAGGAAGGTCGTCACCCGCCGGTACTGCGACCCCTGCGCCTGGTGGCAGGTGAGGCAGTACCCGTAGGTGAGCGGGACGACGGCGTTCCCGTCGACCTCGGCTTCCCGGAGAGCTCGGCGCCACGTCTCCAGCCCCACGTACGGCAGGGTCCCGGAGAAGTCGCCGACCGGGGCGAGGAGGTAGATCGACTTGCCGTCCTCGCGGCGGACGCGGAACCACCGCATCGAGATCCCGGCCAGCGTGACCTCCTCGTTCGTGACCTCCTCGCAGATCACCACGTCGCCGTTCATGAGCCTGAACTTGTGGGCGTTCTTCCTGACCACCAGCGGCTCGCCGGGCTCAGGCAACATGCCGCGCAGGCCGAGGCGCTCCCGGATGACGGTGTTCGCGACGTTGCGGTTGTCGTTCTTCCACGTGATGAGCGTGTGCCCCTCGCGGTCCTCGAGCCACGCGTCGACCGCGGCCCTCATCACCACTTGGGGCGACCCGAGCTCGACGTAGTCGTAGCGGCTGCCGCCCTCCTCGGAGCTCGCGGCGGGGATCTGGCGCTGCTCGCGCACGTAGTTCGCGGCGGAGAGAACGGCACCTCCATTGCGCATGACGCGCGAGAGGTGCGGCCCGTCCACGCTGGTGAAGACGCTGTAGTCCTCTCCGAGCTCGTTCTCCTCAGCTTTGGAGAGCACGGGTGGGATCTGGATCGGGTCGCCGATGAAGAGGATCTTCGCGTAGGTGGACTTGTCCGCGTCGGCCTTCAGCTTCGGCGAGACCATGCTGGACTCGTCGACCACGAGGAGCGCGTCCGGGCTCGCGTACCTGATGTCCTCGAAGGCGAGATCGATCTTCGCCTCGGCGACGTTGTCCACCTCGCGCGGCGGGTGGTAGACGGCCGAGTAGTAGGTCTTCGTCTTCACCCCGATGGCGGCGCGGAGCCGCTGGGAGGCCCTCCCGGTCATCGCGGTCCACGCCGTCCGCGTGCCGGTGAAGTAGCGCCGGAGCTCCCGCGTGACGAGCGTCTTGCCGGTGCCCGCCGGACCGGTGAGCTTCATGAACCGCGGCATCGTCGAGTCGAAGCGCCAGGCGACGATCCGCTCGACGGCGGCGCGCTGCTCCTCGTTCCAGGCGAAGGGGACCGGCGGCGGGACGGGGTACCCCTCTGGCAGCTCGGGCGACGAGTTCTCCGGCAGCGGCGGCAGCGGCACGTTCTCCGGCCTCCGGTCAAAGAGGCTCGCCCCGTCGTCCTCGTCGAGGTCCAGGTCGGCGTTGTAGTCGAAGCGAGGCATCTGCATCAGCCCCGGTCCTGGCAGGCGCGCTCGTAGGCGCGGTTGATCCGCGCCATCTCGGCGTCGGTGCCTCCGGTGTCGGGGTGGTTCAGGCGCGCGAGCTCGCGGTAGCGGGTCTTCACCTGGTCGAGCGACGCGTCGCAGGGCACGGCGAGCACCTCCCACCAGGAAGGCTCCGCTGCGCGTGCCGGCGGCAGGGCGGCGAAGCCGGTGAAGGCTGCTCCATCATCTGCGTCGAGGCATGGCGCTCGATCGTGCGGAGCGCCTCGACGGTGGCGCCGATCGCCCGGGTGTTGAAGCGCAGGTGCGTGTACGTGTCGCAGGCGATCACGTAGGGCTTGCCCTTGCGCTCGAAGTAGACGGCGATCCCCCGGGTCGACCGGGTCGCCATCGGCGTAGGGCAGACCATCGCGCCGGAGTGGCACATCGGTCGAGACGATCACCTTGCGCGCACCCAGGCGGTCGAGCTCGGCGAGCAGCTCGTCGCGCGCTTGGCCGAACTGGACCTTGAACTGGCTGACCTTGCGCCGTGCGCTCGGCGTGCGCGGCTGGCCGGACGGCCAAGCCAGTGGGTATGCCTCCTTGGGTGGGGTAGTCATCGACCACCCCTGCTGGGCGGCGCCGGAGGAACAGGGAACTGGATGTACCTCTCCAACCCGAGATCGCGGAGCGCCTGCTCGATCGCCGCCTTGTAGACCGGCAACACCCGCTGGTTGCGCTCGTACCTCGCGACCGTACGAGGGTCGCAAGAGGCACCTGCGGCGACTTTGATTCTCTCGACGCTCGTCATTTGCACACTTGTGTCTCACGTGCATCATCGATGAGTCAAGAACAATCGTGCAGCATTCGTGTGACATCATGCGGCTTCAATGACGCATGTGTGAAGCATTCGTGCGCTCAGGCGGCATTTTCTTGCTACACCGCATAGAGGTGTGAAGGTGGTGTACGGCTTAGGTGTACAGGTTGATTCCTCAATGATTTCAACCATATTAACACAGTACTCGTACACCTTGTACACCTAAATGAAAGATTAGAATACCCCCCCGGTACCCCAGGGCGCGCCCTCCGGGACGGGTCTA
>SCSV01000045.1 GCA_004297555.1 Salinibacterium sp. | reverse complement strand
GGGGTGCAGCGTGAAACGCTTGGCGTTGCTTTCAACAGTGACCGCAACGGTTCTCATTCTCGTTTTGCCGTTTGTCGGCGGCGGAGGGCCCGGCATCGCCGAACAGGCGGCGGCAGACTCGGGGCGGGTAATCCCAGAACTCGCGTCGGCAGCACCCGCAGCGAAAGTGCAGCCCACCGCGAAAGTCGCTCTCGCCGCATCCGGCTACGAAATGAGGATCGCTGAGAGCGCCGTCGCCGTTCAGGTTGGTGCCGAATCAAGCGCCTCGTCCCAAGACTTCGAACATCTGGCGCAGAAGGCTGTGCCGAAGCCATTTCCAGTGACGCCCGCGGGTCGCGCATCCGGGACGCTACAGCGAATGGCCGCGTATGCCGCTCGTGGTCAGTCGTGCCCCGGCAACATTGCCACTCGCACCAGTGGCGCACCGAGCAAAGTCTCGGCCTTGGGCGTTGGGGGCACCACGTCGGGCGACCTTGCATTATTCGCCGCAACGTACAACCAGATTCGCGTGGCGAACTGCCTCCAACCGGTGCGCTACTTCCGCTACGACTCATGTACGGAACAGCGCCTCTTCTGGATGGCCGAATCGCCGAGCCTCGATCCCAATGACGCTTGGGGGCACATGGGATCGACTCGCAGTGATGGCGTGCCAAGCGTCGGCTGTGATGGAAACCTTGCCGGTGGTTCGGGTAACACCGGCGCGACGGTAGCGACGAAGTGGTGGAATTCACCAGCACACCGCGCCTCCCTCTACCGCCCGGGCTCGTCAGTGGGAAGCAACGTCTGCATCGCATTCGCGATGACTCACGGCGGTGTACCGAACGAGCCGTACTCCTTCACCCGCGCCGCGGCACGGTGGACGTACTGCTAGCGGCCGCAATCGAGCTGAGCAAGCACCCGGGTATCATTGCCGGGTGACTGAAGAGGATGGTTCGCGAGCTACAAGGGCGTCGAATCGACGATCCAGGGGGAGCCGCGGCAAGCCGGGGCGCCAACCAGGCAAGTCCGAGCGTGCTCCGAGAGCCGGGCTATCCGCGACCATCGCGAAGCATCCGGTCGGGTGGCTCAGTGGAGCTCTCGCGATGGCGTTTCTCCTTCTCGGAACGGGCGCTGTCTTCGCGGGCGTCGGCGTCGGTATCAGCTCGCTGCCCACCCCGACGGCGAGCACAGCAGCACGGTCAAAACCAATAAGCATCCCGGAAGCCACTCGACTTCGCACCTGCAGCGTGCAAAGCATCATGGCTGACCCACGGTTGAAGAACTTGTATGTGTCTGCAATCAATGCCGACACAAGCGAAGTACTCATCGACCACCGCGGCACTGAGGCGGCATCAACGGGGAGTGTGCTCAAGGTCCTGACCGCGGCGGCCGCCCTCAACGTCATAGGAAAAGACACGCGACTGAGCACTCGCGTCGTCGATGGCTCACTGCCGGGAACCATTGTGCTGGTCGGCGGCGGCGACCCGACGTTGGCAACGACCTCGAACGGCTTCTACACCGGAGCACCGAGAATCGCTGATCTGGCAACTGCTGCGATGGCGAAGTACAACACGATTCATCCGGGAGTGCCGATCACCACGATCGTGCTCGATTCGACTCTGTGGAGCCCCGGCGACAACTGGGATTCTTCCTGGCTCCGCAAGGAACAAATCAATGGTTATCACGCTGAAGTCACGGCGCTCATGGTCGATGGCGGCCGGGCCAACCCAGCTTTGAGTGTAAGCCGTCGGTCGAGCGACCCGATTGGGGATGCCGGTCGTGCCTTCGCCGCTGCTGCGGGCCTGAGTGGGGTGACGTTCACATCAGGTGCTGCGGTCGGGGGCACCCAACTTGCAGAGGTGAAGTCGCAGCCGCTGAGCGCACTGATCAAGCAGATGCTGCAAACCAGTGACAACATCCTGGCGGAGAACCTCGCGAGGATCGTGTCGAAGAAGACCGGCTTTGACGGGTCGTCGACGTCGTTGGCGAGCGCGATCCCCGCGGCACTCGTTGAGTACGGGCTGGACAATTCTGGCCTGAAGATTCGGGATGGCTCGGGCCTGAGTGCCCTTAACGCGGTGCCTCCACAATATGTCGCGCAACTGATGATCAAGATCAAGAATGGCGAGAAGAATCTCGACATCATTTACTCGAGTCTTCCGGTCGCCGGACAGACCGGCACCCTTGCCGGTCGATTCGTCGGGGCGAACGCCGTGGCTCGCGGCAAGGTCATCGCTAAGACTGGATGGCTCGACGCCGAGTACTCCCTCGCGGGCATTGTGAACGCGGAAGATGGTTCGACGATCGCATTCGCGTTCTATTCGATCCGGGGCGGCATCTCGGCCGATGCAAAAGAAGCACAGGACACTCTCGCCACCGCCCTCTATCGCTGTGGCGACAATCTGTCCAACAATTAACGAATGGCCACCGCGCTCTTCATCATCGACGTTCAGAACGACTTCACCGAGGGCGGGGCGCTCGGCGTCACGGGAGGAGCAGGGGTCGCGGCGGGCGTGACGAGGCTGCTTCGCGAACATCCGGAGCGCTACGACGTGGTCTTCGCCTCGCGGGACTGGCACGATGCCCACAACGACAACGGCGGCCACTTTGCGAGCGCTGAGCCGAATTTCGTCGACACCTGGCCGGTGCACTGCGTAGCGGGCACGGAGGGAGCGGCGTATCACCCGGACCTCGACACGAGCCTCATCGACATTCATGTGCGAAAGGGACAGGGAAAGCCCGCCTATTCGATCTTTGACGGGATTGCCGACACGGGCGAGTCAGTCGAAAACGCCCTTGATCGTCTGGGCGTTGACGCAATCGATGTTGTTGGCATCGCCACGGACTACTGCGTGCTCGCCTCCGCCCTCGGGGCGCTCGACGCGGGCCGGGAGGTTCGGGTCCTCACCGACCTCATTGCCGGCGTCGCGCCGGATTCGAGCGCCGCAGCTCTCGATCGGCTTCGGGGCGCGGGCGCCGACCTTGTGTCGAGCGAGGCAGCGTGATCTCCGAGGCGGAGCTGCTCGCCGCCGTTCCCAACCAGTTGTTCATTGGGGGGCGATGGGTGGAGTCGAGCTCGGGCCGAAGGCTCGACGTGCACGACCCGGCGACCGGTGCAGTCATCAAGTCGATCGCCGACGCGAACGAGGCCGACGCATCGAGAGCGATGGATGCCGCAGCCAACGCCCAAGCAGAATGGGGCCGTACCGCTCCTCGCTCGCGCAGCGACCTGTTGAGAAGTGCCTTCGATCTGTTGCACGAGCGGGCCGAGGAGTTCGCGCTCCTGATGACGTTGGAGATGGGCAAACCGCTCGACGCCTCCCGCGGGGAGGTCGTCTACGGGGGCGAGTTCCTACGCTGGTTCAGCGAGGAGGCCGTGCGCGTCGCGGGTCGTTATGGGTCGAACCAAGAGGGCACCGGCCGGATGCTCGTCACCCAGTTGCCGGTCGGCCCGTGCTACCTCATCACCCCGTGGAACTTCCCGCTCGCGATGGCCACCCGCAAGGTGGCGCCCGCGCTCGCCGCGGGCTGCACGGTCATCCTGAAGCCAGCGGCACTCACTCCGCTGACGACCCTCTACTTCGCCAAGCTGCTCGGAGAGGTGGGGCTGCCCGTCGGCGTGCTCAACGTTCTCACGACCTCGGCGAGCGCCGATGTCTCCGCCCCGATCATTGCCGACCCGCGACTGCGCAAACTGAGCTTTACCGGTTCCACGGCAGTGGGCCGCCAGTTGCTGGCCCAGGCCGCCCCGTCGGTGCTGCGCACATCCATGGAACTCGGCGGCAACGCACCCTTCCTCGTGTTCGAGGACGCCGATCTCGACAGAGCAGTGGACGCCGCGATGATCGCCAAGTTCCGCAACATCGGCCAGGCCTGCACGGCGGCGAATCGTTTCATCGTGCACGAGTCGGTTGCCGAACAATTCGCGCAGCGGGTCACCGAAAAGGTGCAGGCGTTCCGGGTCGGGCGCGGTACCGAAGCGGGCGTCGACATCGGCCCGCTGATCAACGAGGATGCCGTGCTGAAGGTCGAGTCGCTCGTTGACGATGCCGTCGCACGAGGTGCGAGCGTTCTCACCGGGGGCGCCCGAATTGCCGGCGCGGGCACCTTCTACGAACCGACTGTCGTCACCGAGGTGGCTGCGGGCAGCGACATCCTGGCCACCGAGATCTTCGGCCCGGTACTGTCGATCTCTACCTTCAGCGACGAAGCGGATGCTGTCGCCAAAGCGAACGACACTGATTTCGGCCTCGTCAGCTACGCCTTCACTCAAGATCTCGCCCGAGCCCAGCGACTCGTCGAGAGTCTGCAGACCGGGATGCTCGGACTCAACGTCGGCGTCGTCTCCAACGCTGCCGCTCCCTTCGGCGGCGTGAAGCAGTCTGGGCTCGGCCGTGAGGGCGGGCTTGAGGGCATCCGCGAATACCTCGACACCAAGTACGTTCTGACGCCGAATCCGTTCGCGTGAGCGCGAGGTCGCATTCCGGTGGTGAGTCGCGATGCCGGTGATCGAGATCGCCGATCTCGACGACCCCCAACTCGCGGACTATTCGCATCAGACGGATGTCGCGCTCAAGAAGGCCCGTGGAACTGAGCACGGTCTCTACCTCGCGGAGTCGGCGCTCGTGGTCGAACGAGCCCTGAGAGCCGGTCACCGGCCACGCTCGGTGCTCGCGCTCGGCGCATCCCTCGATGAGGCGAAGCGCCTCGTGGGCGACGACGTACCGATCTTCTCCGGTCCGGGCGAGCTGCTCGAGCAGCTCACCGGGTACCTGCTGCACCGGGGCCTGATCGCCTCGATGCGCCGGCCCGCCCTGCCGTCTGTCGAGTCATTGCTTGAGACGGCTCATCGCATCGTGATTCTCGAGGACGTCGCCGATCCGACGAACGTGGGCGCGATATTCCGCTCCGTGGCCGGGATCGGAGCGGACGCCGTGCTGGTGACCGAGCGCTGCTCCGACCCGTTCTACCGGCGGGCGATTCGGGTCAGCATGGGCACCGTGCTGCAAGTGCCGTGGACGCGGCTGGGCGACTGGGGCACAGCGCGGGACCAGCTGCGGGCATCCGGATTTCACATCGCCGCACTGGCGTTGCAGGATGGGGCGGTATCGCTGCGTGCCTTCGCGCACACAGCACCCGAGCGGGTCGCCCTCGTGCTCGGAGCGGAGGGTTACGGTCTCACCGACGAGGCGATCGCGGCCGCCGACACGGTCGTGCAGATTCCCATGGCACACGGCATCGATTCGCTCAACGTTGCCGCAACCGCCGCGGTGGCGATGTACGCC
>SCSV01000044.1 GCA_004297555.1 Salinibacterium sp. | reverse complement strand
TAGAAATGCTCGAGCAGTTCGCGACCCGCGGCGTCAACATGAGCCTGCTCGAATCGCGCCCGATCGGCGACGAGCTCGGCCGATACCGCTTCATCATCGACCTCGACGGGCACATCCTCGATGAGCGTGTCGCGGATGCGCTGCTCGGCTTGAAGCGCTTCAGCCCGAACGTCATCTTCCTCGGTAGCTACCCGCGCGCGGACCGGCAGCCCATCACGGTCTCGGAGCACTACGACAACGATGCCTTTGTGGATGCGCGCGACTGGCTGCGCGGCCTGATCGCCGGAACGGCCGACTAACTTTCGTCGGGCATCTTCACGCGCAGGGCACCAGGATCGACCCACGCGAAAATCGAGATCGCCTCCCCAAACACGTCTCCGTCGAGCTGAAAGTATTCAGGGCGTTCGAAGCGCACGTGCAGCGTGCGGCCCGTGAGGTAGGTCACGTCGGGCATATCCGGACCGAGTTCGATGATCCGGCGACCGATGCCGTTCTTCGCGACGACCCTGTTCTGCCAGGCGACGCGGTTCCACACGTTCAGCCAACCGAAGGGGCCCCGAGGGCGAAGCGCGGCAATGTCGAGAATGCCGTCGTCAGGATGCGCGTCGGGCATAAGCAGGAAACCGCCGGTCAAGCCACCACAGTTTCCGACAATGAGCGAGTGTGCGCTCAACGACTGTTCGGGTGCGTCGTCGAGTCGGTAGCGCAGCCGAAGCGCGCGCATCTGTGGCAGCGAACGCGTGATTCCGCCGACGTACGCGAGCCACCCCACAGCCCGCTTCATCGACTTGCTCGTGTTCTTGACCATGCGTGCGTCAATGCCCAGGCCAGCCATCACGACGAAAGCATGTTCCTCATCGGGCTCGGCACTGTTGCGCACTATCGTCACGACACCCACGTCGATGGCTCGTTCCACCTTCGAGAATGCAATCCTTGCGCTCGCTGCAAGGTCGCCGATTGGCAAGCCGAGGTTGCGTGCGAAGAGATTCGCGGTTCCCGCTGGCACGATGGCAAGCGGCACGTCGGCGGAGCGCAGTACTTCGGTGACTGCGCGAACCGTGCCGTCCCCGCCGACCGCGATCACCAGATCCACGCGTTGTTCGAGAGCTATGCGCGTGGCGTTCTGGCCAGCATCATCCGCAGACGTCGGGAACCAGAGCGGGGTGGCCCAGCCGGCCTTGGCCGCGGCATCCATCGCGGCGCTTTCCAGCTTCGCCAGGTCGACTTTCGTCGGGTTGTACACGACGGCGGCCTGCCTGCTACGCGCAACCGCGGAGTTCGCCACGCGATCAACGCTACGGCATGGCTCGGTAGGCTGTACCCGTGATCGACCCGCAGATTCTTCGCGACAACCCAGATGCCGTGAAACGCTCGCAGATCGCCCGCGGGTCATCCACCGACATCGTCGACGAGGCAATCGCGGCGGATGCCGGTCGGCGCGCCTCGATCGGCGAATTCGAGAATCTGCGCGCGGAGCAGAACCTGTTCGGCAAGACTGTGGCCAGCGCTGCCAAAGAGCAGAAGTCCGCGCTCCTCGCGGAAGCCCAAGACCTCGCTGCCCGCGTCAAGGCCGCCCAACAGCAGGCCCAGGATGCCGAGTCAGAGTTCGCCCGCATCGCCGGGTCAATCGCCAACGTGATCATCGAGGGCGTTCCCGCCGGAGGCGAGGACGATTGGTCGCTCGTGCGCGAGGTCGGCGAGAAGGCCCAATTCGATTTCGAGCCCCGCGATCACGTCGAGATCGGCGAACTACTTGGCGCAATCGACATCGCCCGTGGGGTGAAAGTCTCCGGCAGTCGGTTCTACTTCCTCAAAGGCGTGGGCGCGCGACTCGAGATCGCTCTGATGAACCTGGCGCTCGACCGAGCACTGCAGGCGAATTTCACGCCCCTCATCACGCCTACTCTCGTGCGGCCGGAGATCATGTCGGGCACCGGCTTTCTCGGCGAGCACGCCGACGAGATTTACTACCTGCCCGCCGACGAGCTCTACCTCACCGGTACGAGTGAGGTCGCGCTCGCGGGGTTCCACTCCGATGAAATTCTCGACCTCTCGGAGGGCCCGCTGCGTTATGCGGGCTGGTCGACCTGCTACCGCCGTGAGGCGGGTTCGGCGGGCAAAGACAACCGCGGCATTCTGCGCGTGCACCAGTTCAACAAGCTCGAGATGTTCAGCTATGTGCAGCCGGAAGACGCCGAGGCAGAACACCTAAGGCTGCTCGCTTGGCAGGAGTCGATGCTTCAGGCGTGCGAGCTGAGTTATCGCGTGATCGACGTGGCGGCGGGCGACCTTGGCTCGAGCGCCGCACGCAAGTACGACATTGAGGCCTGGGTGCCGACCCAGGGCACCTACCGCGAGCTGACCTCGACGAGCAACTGCTCGAGCTACCAGGCGCGCCGGCTCGAGATCCGCTACCGTACCGAGTCGGGTAAGACCGCCCCTGTCGCCACCCTTAACGGCACACTCGCCACCACTCGCTGGCTCGTCGCGATCCTCGAGACGCACCAGCTGGCCGACGGTTCGGTGAAGGTTCCGGTAGCTCTTCGCCCCTACCTGGGAGGGCTCGAGGTTCTCGAGGCGAAGACGTGATCCGATCGGTCCGGGCATCCCGCCGTGGTTGACGACCGCTGGCTGGTGGTGCTCGACATCGACGGCACCGTTCTCAAAGAAGACGGCGAGATTGCACCTGCTGTGGTCAGTGCAGTGCGGCGAGTGAGGGATGCCGGACACGAGGTCATGCTCGCCACCGGTCGTTCCGCGGCTCTCGCCATGCCGGTTCTCGATCGGCTCGGGCTTACGCCTGACTATCTGGTCACGTCAAACGGCGCGGTGACTCTCAAGCGCGATAGCGGCGCCCCAATGGGATACGTGCGCGAATTCGTGGAGACTTTCGACCCGCGCAACGTTCTCAGCACAATTCGCGAGAGTCTCGAAGGAGCCCACTACGCCGTCGAAGACCAAGACGGCGTCTATCAATTCACCGGAGAATTCCCCGACGGCACCCTTGGCGCCGCGAGCGAACGAGTGCACTTCGACCAATTGCTGAGCGTTCGAGCCACCCGTGTCGTGGTCATCTCGCCCGCGCATCCAGTGGAACAGTTTCTCGCCATCGTTGAGCGAATGGGCTTGCACCGAGTCAGCTATAACGTGGGCTGGACAGCCTGGCTCGACATCGCGCCAGATGGCGTCAACAAGGCGACCGCTCTTGAGAAGGTACGCGACCTAATGGGCATCCCGCGGGAGCGCATCCTGGCCATCGGCGACGGGCGCAACGACATCGATATGTTGCGCTGGGCCGGATCGAGAGGTCGGTCTTTCGCGATGGGCCAAGCTCCGGATGTGGTCAAAGAGGCCGCTCAGAATGTCACCGCAACTGACTTCGAGGATGGAGTCGCCCGCGTGCTGGACACCTTCTGACGGGCATTCAGGGATGCCGCGCTCGTCATCGGTTACACTCTAACCTTGGTCACTCCGGGAGGGCTGTCCGAGCGGCCGATGGAGCCAGTCTTGAAAACTGGTGGGCAGAAATGTCTCGTGGGTTCGAATCCCACGCCCTCCGCTGGCGCAGCCGCCCAGCGGGCGGTGCAAGGAAAGGGATCTTTACATGAACGAATTGCGTCCGCGATCTGACTCGCGCTCTCGTTCCGCCGGGGCTCCGGCCGGGATCGCCCGCCACGGCAGGCTCAAGAAGCAGCACGGCATCTCAACGATTCTTCGTCTGTTCGCGCTTTCGCTCGCCGTGATCCTGCTGAGCGGCGGGTCAATCGCTGCCATCGCTTACAACAAGATCATGCACCCGGCGACGAAAGTCTTGCCCGCGCTGCAGGCCGCACCGCCGGAGGTTGGCGCCATCCAGGGTGGGTTCAACATTCTTATCGTCGGTAGCGACACTCGACAGGGTCAAGGCGGTATCGGTGGGAACGCGGCCGTTGAGACCTCAGTGCTCAACGATGTCAACATCCTCTTGCATGTTTCGCAGGACCAGACCAACGCGGTTGCGATCAGCTTTCCCCGCGACATGGTCGTCGGCATTCCGCAGTGCCCGTGGAAGAACGGACATGGCACCAAGGGCTACTCGACCGAGCCACTCAACGTGGCGCTCTACTACGGCGGTCTGAACTGTGCGGTCATGACCATTCACGAACTCACTGGTCTGCCCATCCAATACGCCGGCATGATCACCTTCAAGGGCGTCATCAACATGTCCGATGCTGTCGGCGGTGTGGATGTGTGTGTCAACGGTCCAATGAGAGACACCTACACGGGCCTTAACCTTCCCAAGGCTGGTACGTACAACCTCCACGGCCTCCAGGCGCTCCAGTTCCTTCGCTCGCGCCATGGCGTGGGCGACGGTAGTGACCTCACCCGCATCAGTTCGCAGCAGGTCTATCTATCGTCTCTCGTGCGCACGCTGAAGAGCAAGGAAACGCTCAGCGACCCGAAGAAGCTTTACGACCTGGCGCAGGCAGCGTTCTCCAACGACAACATGACGCTCTCGTCGAGCCTGGGGAACATGAACACCATGGTGTCCATTGCCCTCGCGCTGAAAAACATTCCGATCGAGCGTGTCACATTCGTTCAGTACCCCGGCAGGACCGGAGGCACTGGCTTGTATTCCGGAAAGGTGCAACCGAACCGAGCTCTCGGTGACCAAATGATGGCGCTAGTTCGAGCCGACAAGCCTTTCCGCCTCGAGGCGGCAGGCGATGGTCGTGGATCCGAGAAGAACGCCCAAGCGCCCAAGCCCACTGAAACGGCAGACCCCTCGGCCGAGCCGATCGATAACAGCCACCTGCCGGTGCTCTCCGGAGTGCATGGGCAGACGGCCGCGGACTACACCTGTTCGATCGCCAATAACTAACGCTCGATCCCTTTTCGAGGAGAGAATGGTGGGCCGCCCGCTGGCTACCCAGCGCTGCGAGCGACCCACTTTCCCGCTTGGTTTCGACCCGAACTGTCGACCTAGCGGGGCTCAAGAGCTGACTGGCTCCGGTTTGACGTCAGGAGCCAGCCAGACACACTGGAACTATACTTGTCCGCCGAAAGGAGGACAAGCGCTGTACCCCGGCCTGTACCCCGGTCGCTCGGTTCCCGACTCCAAGCACCCTGCCGCTATGATTGCTGACGAACGCCTGGAGACGTCGCATAGTTCGGCCTAGTGCACCACCCTGCTAAGGTGGAGAACCCTCACGGGTTCCGAGGGTTCAAATCCCTCCGTCTCCGCCAAGAGAAAAGGCCGCCCCTTGAGGCGGCCATTTCCGTCTTCGCGAGTGTTAGCGAGTTTCGCCCTCGCCCCGGTGGATGACCACCTGTGCACCGTCGGATGCGGCCTGAAGAGTGCGCAGCTGAAGCAGCGTCGGGTTCTCGGCAAGAAGCTTCGCGGTGTTGGCCAGACTCCGGAGAGAAGCAGCCTCAGCCCGCGCCCGCTCAAGTTCCGCTAGACCGTGCTGCTTGGTCAGCGCTACCTGGGCGAGCGCGGAGCGCACCTCTTGCGGCAGCGTGACATCCTTCAGCGAGATGCCGGTCACGGTTGCACCGATCATCGCGAACTGGGTGGCGAGTTCGGCCTCGACTCCATCGAGCAGAGTGGATCGGCTCGATGAGACGCTGGCGAGCTCCATGGCGGCAACCCGATCGCGCAGAGCGATTTGCAGTGCGGAGTAGATCACCTCGAGAGGTGACTCGCTTGCGGAAACCCACGCGGTCGGGTCGACGACGGTGATCGTTGCGATCGCGGACACGCGAACTTGCACCCCGTCAGAGGTGAGCACCTCCTGGGTTGGAAGCGTCAGGATGCTCGGTCGCATGTCAACGAGGTGCCATTCGCTTCGGCGCGCACGGCGGTATCTGCCCGGCCCGCGCTCGCCGATGAGCATGCCATCGCGGGAGACAACTGCGCGCGACCACGACGGAACGGTGACGTGAAAACCGAACCGTGCCACGGGAGGGGCAGCGGCCTTGAACGTGAAACTTGCGGACATGCTGATGCTTTCTGTTCGGGCGCGTGTGCCCGCGACGACGTCAACGCCTCAGCGGGCCACTCCATATATCGGGTGGCGCAGAGCCGAGGAGCATCTTCCGGCAAGCCGAAGCCGCGCGGGCACACGCTTACTGCGGTTTAGGACCGCTAACCATGTTCCTTAGACATAAGAGAACCCGACATACGGAACTTCACGGTCAATACCGCTTAGCCTCAGGGCTTCATCCGGCTACAGGTTAGCGGCAGTGGAGCCCATGAGCCAAGAGAAACCGTTAGGCAGGTTCGACCTGAGTCGGTTTCGCCAGTTCGAGAAGCGCGAGAGCAACACCGAAAGCGAGCACGGTCAACACTCCCACTGGCCAGTAGATGTGCGAGTGCAAGAACAGGGCGTCGGCAACGAGCAGGAGCGCAGCTGCCGGGATCAGCAGCCCGAGTCTCGACCCAGCGCGGGCGATTGCGGCCGCTGCGAGCATCCCTGCGATCAAGAAGAAGATCGCACCGAGCAGGCCGACCTTGTTGGCGATCGCGTAGAGCGATTGGATGCTGGCTACGTGATCGTCCGAGGCAGCCCCCGACGCCACCATCACCGTCCCGACAGCAACGCCCGCGATCGCGTCGAGCGCACCATAGAACACGATGAAGAAGAGGCCGGATGCTCGTGCTCCCCACGCGAGGAACCCCGAGTAGCCGCGCAGCAGAATCCAGATCGAAACGCCCAGCAGCGGGAACAATGGCATCAGAATCAGGTGCAGCAGAAGCCACCAGTGGGCGTTGTCGCGCACGAGATCGTGCGGATGTGTGAAACCGAGACCCGCGATGATGATCGCGGGGGCAACGATGGCGGCGAGCGCGAGAGTCTTTCTCCGGGTCACAAGTCGAGGTTAGTGGTCACTGTGAGCGACGGCACTTCACTCGGCCCAGTTCATTGCCGGCACCGGCCGGTTGGGATACAGCTCCTCCATCGACCGCTCGTAACGCCGTTTCATGAGCAGCAGATAGAGCACTCGCACCGGCAGTGGCACGTTGGCCCGCACCCACTCGTCGCGTTCGTTCTCCGGCACGCTCGCCAGAAGAAACCCAAGCTGCAGCGACAGCACGTCGCGCGGGAACTCCTTGCGGTGAGCCGTCAGGGTGGCTCGCGTGTGCGTCTCCAGCTCGTTCCATTCGCGCTGCGACATCACGGCGGCGGCGACCGGCATGATCTGGTCCTCCTCCTGGCCGAGGTGCGCGACGAGAATCCTGTACAGGTCGTCGATGTCGACGGCGAGGGCCTCGCCAAGTTTTTCGTCCGCGGTCGCGACCCAGGGGGCGAGTTGCGGTTCGATGTGCTTCAGGCGCGCCGCGACATCCGCGTGCTGGGCCAGCATCTGGTCGACATGGATGCTGCAGGCCGTGTCGCGCTCGGTCAGCCGGTCCCAGAGGAGGTTGTCCTCGGTCTCGTGGTGCAGGTGCAGCGCATAGAAATAGAGCTTCGCGTAGACCCCGACAACCTCAGCCCGAGCGACATCGCCACGTGCAACCTCCCGGATGAGCACCGGCAGCTCGCTATACAGCCAGCGGAAAATGCGATGCACAAGAATCAGGCCCGACGTGTCGCAACGCGGGGCGCTGCCTTCGGGCAGGCCGCCCGTCGATGGCAATTTCGTGGCCATAGCTCATCGTAGAACCAGCACCGGGATTCCTTGCCTGCGCTCACAAATCTGCCTACGCTTTCGACCATGGAACCCGCCACCCGTGGGCTTTGGGAGCGCCGCATCCTCGTCGAGGCGATCGTCGCACATCCGCTCGACGCGGTGTTCCCGTATCTCTGCGACCCAGTGCGCTGGCGCGAGTTCGCCCCGGCGGCCGAGTTTCGCGAGCAGCTCGACGAGGGCCCTCCGCGTGTCGGCACGAAATGGAGGGCGACGGATCGAATCGGCCCGTTCCGCATCCATTTCGTCGACGAGTTGGCT
>SCSV01000043.1 GCA_004297555.1 Salinibacterium sp. | reverse complement strand
GGCGGCACGATCATCGGCCTCGACGGCATCAAGGATGCCTACGCCACGGGCCGCCGGTCGGCAGGTCGGGACCGGGCACGAACGCCATGAGATCGTCGAGCGTCGCCGAAGGGTTGTCGAGCAGGTAGCGAGCGGCGGCCACCACCTCGATGAGGTTGTGCGGGGCCATGTTGGTGGCCATGCCGACAGCGATTCCGCTCGCCCCGTTCACGAGCAGGTTCGGGAACGCCGCGGGCAGCACCGAGGGCTGCGTGAGCTGGTTGTCATAGTTCGGCACGAAATCGACGACGTCTTCGTCGAGGTTCTCGGTCATAGCCATCGCGGCCGCTTCAAGGCGGGCCTCCGTGTAGCGCGGGGCGGCGGGGCCGTCGTCGAGCGACCCGAAGTTGCCGTGTCCGTCGATGAGCGGCACGCGCAGAATGAAGTCTTGGGCGAGCCGCACCATCGCGTCATAGATCGAGGCGTCGCCGTGCGGGTGCAACTTGCCCATCACATCGCCGACGACGCGGGCGGATTTCACGTGGCCCCGGTCGGGCCGCAGACCCATTTCGGTCATCTGGTACAGGATGCGGCGCTGCACGGGTTTGAGCCCGTCGCGGGCATCCGGGAGTGCCCTCGAATAGATGACCGAGTAGGCGTACTCCAGAAAGGAGCCTTGCATTTCGACCGAGACATCAACGTCGTCGATGCGTTCGCCGGTCAGTTGAGCGGAGCTCTCGGGGGTGGGGTCGTTGGGAGTAGCCATAAGATTGCCCCCATGTTACCGGCGCCGAAACCGGGCGGCCCGAGCCTGGCCGACGTACTGAAAAGTGGCGCCGACGCAATCGCCGGGCGGCCCAATCGGCTCGGCCTGCCGCGGGTCGACACGGCAATCATCGTGCTCGTCGACGGGCTGGGGGCTGACGCGCTGCGATCGCGGTCGGGCCATGCACGAACGATGTCCGGGATGCTCGGGCCGAAATCGATCATCGAATCGGGGTTCCCCACCACGACGGCCGCGGCGATCGCGAGCCTCACCACGGGCGTCGCTCCGGGCCAGCACGGAATCGTCGGGTACACCGCGCTCGACACCGCAAACGACCGCGTCGTCAACCAGCTCTCCGGCTGGGACGACAGAATCGACCCGCTCGCCTGGCAACTCGAACCGACGATTTTCGAGGCCGTGGCCGAGGGCGCGGCCGCGATCGCGATCGGACCGAGCCGCTTCGACGGCTCCGGCTTCAGCCAGGCCGTGCTGCGCGGCGCCCGGTATGTGTCCGCCGAATCGATCGATGACCGGATGCTCGCCGCCGCCGAGCTCGCTCGCCAGCCGGGCCCGCCCGCCCTCATCTACGTCTACGTGCCCGAGCTCGACATGGCCTCGCACGCCCACGGCACCGAGTCGCACCAGTGGACGCACGCCCTCGAGGTGACCGACCGCGCCATTCGCGAGCTCGCCGAATCGCTGTCGCCGCAGCACGGGATGCTCGTCACCGCCGATCACGGCGCGCTCGACGTGCCGCGCCACCAGCACCGCCTCTACGACATGCTGCCGGGCCTGCTCGACGGGGTGCGCTTCGTCGCGGGCGACCCGCGCTGCCTGCAAATACATTTCGAGCCGGATGCCCCTGCCGAGCACCGATCCCGAGTGACCGAGCTCTGGCGGGCATCCGAATCCCAGCTGTCTTGGGTCGCAACGCGGGACGAAGCGGTCGCCGCCGGCTGGTTCGGGGGAGTGCGGGCCGAGGTCATGCCCCGGATCGGCGACCTCATCGTCGCGGCCCGCAAGAACATCGCGTACTACAACGGGCAGACCGCGACCGATCACGCGCGCGCGATGGTGGGGCAGCACGGCTCCTGGTCTCCCGCCG
>SCSV01000042.1 GCA_004297555.1 Salinibacterium sp. | reverse complement strand
GCTTGAAATCCATGATGTTCCGACCGGGTACGACCCGGTGCCTTCCTGCTCAGAAACGTGATGTAAGGCTACCGGTAGCTCACTGCCAGTGAACTGGATGTTCGCGGAGCGCGCAAGCGACGCTCACTGATAAATATGGGGCGCCAATACCCCGACACCGCGCAGGTTTCGGTACTTCTCTGCGTAGTCGAGTCCATAGCCGACGACGAAGGCGTCGGGGATATCGAACCCGACATACTTGGCATCGACGTCAGGCCTGGCCTTGTTCGGCTTGCGCAGCAGGGCAAGAATTTCGAGGGATGCCGGGCCTCGGCTCTGGAGATTTGCCGTCAGCCACGACAGCGTGAGCCCCGAGTCCATGATGTCTTCGATGATGATCACGTGCCTGCCGGTGAGGTCGGAATCGAGGTCTTTCAGAATGCGCACGACCCCGCTCGACTGGGTGCCCTCGCCGTAGGAGGAGACGGCCATCCAGTCAAGATCGACATGCAGTCGCAACTCGCGCGCAACATCCGCCATCACCATGACCGCACCCTTGAGCACGCCCACGAGCAAGGGTCGTTCGCCGGCATAGTCGGCTTCGATGAATCGGGCGAGTTCGGCGATGCGGTCGAGAATCTGGCGCTCTATGAGTAGCACCTCGGTCAGGTCGTCGCCGACGTCGGAGAGATCCATGGCTGCTCCTTTGGGTTTCAATCCCACGGTGCGGTTCGTTTAGTCCCGCGCGGTGAAGACGATAAGTCGCCCTCGCCGCTCCACCCTAACGCCGGGAACATCGAGCGGTCCCTGGCCGTGCCAGTCGGTGACCAGTCGCGAGATCTCGAGTGTGTGACTGCGGCTCAGGCTCACGTGAAACTCGCTGAGCACCGCGAGTCGGATCAGCCTCTGCCGCAGCGCAGGCGGGTTGGCTTCGAGCGCTGCCACCGGCAACGAGATGCCGGCCTCGGAATGCTCGGCCAGGTCTTCGGCGATCTCTTCGGCGAAATGGTCGAGCGCCTCGGCGTCTTCGCGCAATTGCTCTGCCGTGCGAGCGAGGGCCTCGGCAATGCCCGGGCCGAGCTCGGCCTCTAACACCGGGAGTACGGTTTCGCGCACCCGAACTCGCGCGAACGCCGGGTCGCCGTTCTGCGGATCGAGCCAGGGCTCAAGGCCCGAGTCCACGCAGAACTGCACCGTCGTGGAACGGCGGATGCCCAGCAGAGGTCGCACATACAGTCCCGATACGGGCGCCATCCCCTGCACACTCGTCGCACCGCTGCCGCGCGCGAGCCCGAGCAGCACCGTCTCGGCCTGGTCGTCGAGCGTGTGGCCGAGCAGCACCGCGGTGGCGTTCGTCTCAGCGGCTACCTCGGCGAGCGCGGCGTAGCGCGCGGCGCGAGCGGCGGCCTCCGGTCCGCCCGCGGTACCGACGGTGACGGTCCGCACGAAGACCGGGTCGAGCCCCAATTCTTCGGCTTGGCGGGATGCCCGAGCCGCGGCATCCGCAGACCCTGCTTGCAGCCCGTGGTCGATGATCGCCGCACCGGCGCGCAGGCCTGCGCGCGACGCCTCGAACGCGGTTGCCGCCGCGAGCGCGAGCGAGTCCGGTCCGCCGGAGAGCGCCACGAGCACGACGCCGCTGCTCACCTGCTCTAGCGCGACCCGCACGGCTCGGCGCACGTCGGCCACCGCGGGGGTGAGGCGACGACGCCGTGGCAGCATCCGATAACGTTATTGCAGCAAACCCCGAATCCCCGAGGAGTCCCGAATATGACCG
>SCSV01000041.1 GCA_004297555.1 Salinibacterium sp. | reverse complement strand
GCCCTTGGGTCCGATGAGCTCGCCGATCTTGTCGACCGGAATCTGAACGCTGATGACGCGAGGCGCGGTCGGCGCCATCTCATCGGGCGCGTCGATTGCGGCGTTGATCACAGCAAGGATCGCGGTGCGAGCCTCCTTCGCCTGCTTGAGCGCGCCATCCAGAACCGAGGACGGCAGGCCGGCGAGCTTGGTGTCGAGCTGAATCGCGGTGACGAACTCCGAGGTGCCGGCGACCTTGAAGTCCATGTCGCCGAGGGCATCTTCTGCACCGAGGATGTCGGTGAGGGCCGCGTAGCGCGTGACCCCGTCGACCTCGTCGGAGATGAGTCCCATCGCGATACCGGCGACCGGCGCGCGCAGCGGCACGCCCGCGTTGAGCAGCGAGAGGGTCGAGGCGCAGACCGAGCCCATCGAGGTGGAGCCGTTCGAGCCGAGAGCCTCGGACACCTGGCGGATCGCGTACGGGAATTCCTCGCGGGGCGGAAGCACCGGCACGAGAGCGCGCTCGGCGAGGAAGCCGTGCCCGATCTCGCGGCGCTTAGGGCTGCCCACGCGACCGGTCTCACCGGTCGAGTAGGGCGGGAAGTTGTAGTGGTGCAGGTAGCGCTTCTTCTTCACTGGGGCGAGCGAGTCGATCTGCTGCTCCATCTTGAGCATGTTGAGCGTGGTCACGCCGAGGATCTGCGTCTCACCCCGCTGGAAGATCGCGGAACCGTGCACGCGTGGAATGACCTGCACTTCGGCATCCAGAGCACGAATGTCGCTCAGGCCACGGCCGTCGATGCGGATGCCCTCAGTGAGAACCCGGGTGCGCATGACCTTCTTGCTCACCGACTTGTAGGCCGCAGAAACCTCGCCGCTTGCGGAGGCGGGAAGGCGCTCGGCCTCCACCTCGGCGGCAATGTGGGCCTTGACGCGCTCCTTGAGCACATCGTCGGCATCCTGGCGCTCGACCTTGTCGGCGATCTGGTACACGCCCTTGAGGTCTTCGTAGGCGAGTCCCGCGACCGCGTCGTAGGTCTCCTGGCTGTACGGCGGGAAGAGCGGGAACTCCTGAATCGGCTTCGCAGCCTGCGCCGCGAGGTCGAGCTGGGCTTTGATGAGCTGCTTGAGGAACGGTTTCGCCGCCTCGAGGCCCTGGGCCACGACAGTCTCGTCGGGCTTGGTCGCGCCAGCTTTGATGAGGTCCCAGCTCGCTTCGGTTGCCTCTGCCTCGACCATCATGATCGCGACATCCTCTTCACCGGCCTCGTTCGTCACGAGACGGCCGGCGACCGTGAGGTCGAACACGGCCTCGTCGAGCTGCGGGTAGGTCGGGAAGGCGACCCACTGGCCGTCGATGAGAGCGAGACGGATGCCCGCAACCGGACCGTAGAACGGCAGGCCCGAGATCTGGGTGGAGAGCGATGCCGCATTGATGGCGAGAGCGTCATAGAACTCATCCGGCGCGATGCTTAGAACGGTGATGACGATCTGCACCTCGTTGCGCAAACCCTCAACGAAGGTCGGGCGAAGCGGACGGTCGATGAGACGGCAGACCAGGATGGCCTCGGTGCTCGGGCGGCCTTCGCGGCGGAAGAAGCTGCCGGGAATCTTGCCTGCGGCGTACGAGCGCTCCTCGACATCGACCGTGAGCGGGAAGAAGTCGAAGCCTTCGCGAGGCTGCTTTCCCGCGCTCGTCGCGCTGAGAATCATGGTGTCTTCGTCGAGGTAGGCAGCGATCGCTCCCTGCGCCTGCTGAGCGAGGCGACCCGCCTCGAAGCGCACCGTACGCGTGCCGAACTTGCCGTTATCGAGAT
>SCSV01000040.1 GCA_004297555.1 Salinibacterium sp. | reverse complement strand
GGTAGCGCCTGATTTGGCGCGTTTCTATCACCAGGAGTTGCGCTGGTCGACCTGCGCCGATGGGATGCAGTGCGCAACTGCGCGAGCGCCGATGGACTGGGCCAACCCGACTGGCGACACCATCAATCTCGCTCTCGTTCGGCAACCCGCGCTGTCGGGCCACAGCCAAGGATCGCTTCTGGTGAATCCCGGAGGCCCTGGCGGGTCCGGTTTCGAGTTCATCAGAGACAGCGTGAACTACGCGACGGACGATGAATTGCAGCAGCATTTCGACATCGTTGGCTTCGACCCACGAGGGGTGGGCAGATCTACCGCAGTTCGCTGTTACACCGATCCGGCAGAGCTCGACTCGTACATCTACGACATCACCCCCGGCAAGGTCGGGAGCGACGAATGGATCGCTGCGCTCGCGGCATCGTCAAAGCAGTTCGGCAAACGTTGTCTGAAGCTCACGGGGCCGTTCCTCGGGCTCGTTGATACCGAGAGCGCGGCCCGCGACCTCGACCTTCTGCGGGCGATCCTCGGCGACAAGAAGCTCAACTACGTGGGCTACTCATATGGCACATTGCTTGGCACTGTCTACGCTGGCCTGTTTCCGGGTAAGACGGGTCGACTCGTGCTCGACGGCGCGGTGGACCCTGCGGCGAGCGACTTCGAGGGCACCGCGACTCAAGCCAAGGGCTTTGAAAGCGCACTTCATGCGTTCTTGAAGGACTGCCCCCACCACAAGGACTGCCCGTTCCACGGCACCGTCGACGAAGACCTCGCGGACATTCGGGCTCTTCTCGATAACCTCGACGCGAGCCCCTTGCCGGGCAGCGACGGTCGAGAACTCGGTTCGAGCACGATGTTCATCGCCATTATCTTTCCTCTCTACGATCATGACAGTTGGGGCGCTCTCAGGACCCTTTTTGCCGACGTGTTCAAAGGTGACACTGACAGGGCTTTCTACTACGCCGACACCTACAACGGGCGTAACTCGGATGGCACCTACGCGAACAACCAGACCGAGGCCTTCATCAGCATCAATTGTCTTGACGAGCATGGTCACCCCAGCGCGGCGGAGATGCGACGCGAGGCCGCTCAATTGAAGAAGATCGCCCCCGTATTCGGCCCCCAGATGTCGTACGGAGGAACCGGATGCGCCAATTGGCCGGTGCCGCCCAAGCGAGTACCGGCGCCGATCGTGGCACCTGGTTCAGCGGACATCCTGGTGATCGGTACCACCAACGACCCAGCAACTCCCTACCAGTGGGCAGTGACCGTGGCGCGGACTCTCGAACATGGGCATCTGATCACCTTCACCGGAGAAGGCCATACCGCTTACAACAAGTCGAACGCGTGCGTGAACGATGCGGTCGACAACTACCTGATCCACGGCGTCGTGCCCACTGCAGATCCGCAGTGCTAATCGACGGGTGAATTGCGGCGGCCACCGCGCAATTTTGCGCGGTGTGCAACAATGTGGGCATGAGCACGGGACTGCGCGAACGCAAGCGGGTTGCCACCCGTCGCGCCATCCAGCTCGCCGTATTCGAACTCGTGTCTCAGCACGGGCTGGCAGGAGTGACAGTTGAAGAAATCGGCAGGGTCGCCGATGTCGCGCCTCGCACATTCTTCAACTACTTCAAGTCCAAAGAAGAAGCGCTCCTCGGCGATCCGCCAGAACTGCCCGATAGCGAACTTGTCGAATCCTTCATCGTCGCAGGCCCCGAAACCGACCTTTTCGATGGGCTAGCGAGCCTGCTGATCGACGCCGGCCAGAAGTCCGTTGACGATCTCGACATTCTCGCGGTACGCCATCGGTTGCTCAAGCAGTATCCGCAGCTGTTCGCGATGCGCATGGCGCGGATGCGCGTGTTCGAAGAGCAGATCACCGAACTGGTGTCACGGCGGCTGGTTCGCGACGATGCGGCTCTGCTCGGGCATCCCGAATTCGTGCGTGATCGGGCGCGGTTGGTGACTTTGGTCGCGTTTGCCGCTCTGCGTCATGCGTGGACGGCATGGGTGAACGAGGAGTCCTCGCTGTCACTTGCCGAACAACTGGAGCGGTCCTTCGCCGATCTGAAGTCGCTCTTCGCATGAGCACTCCCAAGTTCGAGTAAGCTCTCTTGCTGTGCCTCGGGGCGACCCGGGCCCGCCGCCCTAGC
>SCSV01000039.1 GCA_004297555.1 Salinibacterium sp. | reverse complement strand
CTCGAGCAATCGCCACTTTGCCGCACCCACGAGGCGCTGGACATACTCGTGTAGCTCGTCGACCGTTGATGGTGCGGCCGCACCATCCGCGATCGCGCGGCCATCCTCCGTGAGAGCAACGAGGCCGCTGGCGGGATAGTCGATGAGCCCAGCAGTGCGGAGCGAGCCGAGGTTGTTCGTATAAGCCGAGCTCTTCGGCGAGGCCTTCGCGAATAGCGAGAGCTGCACCTTCGCAGGCGCCGGAACGCCGATCGCCTCGAGCTGCGCGAGGGCGTCGAGGATCCGTTGTTGCGGACCGGAGATGCGGGTCAGCTCGTCGAGCGCGGTCGTTGTCCGCGGTCGCTCTGCTCGCGGACTGGCCGGTCGCGCGGGAGGTCGGGCCGGCGGCTGTCTAGCGGCAGGCCGCACCTCTCTTCGCTCCCGCCGCTCTTCAGGAGGCCGTGACGCGGCGCTGATCCCGTTCAGGATCTCGCTCGCGACGTTGCCGAGTCGAGCTGCCGTCTCTTGCGCTTCACGGCCGACCTGACGGAGGAAGTCGAGCTGCGCATCACTGATGATCGGGATCTCGACGATCTTCTCGACGATGCGCTCCTCGACGACGGTCTCTGCCGGCCGCGCTGCGCGCTCGCGCTCGAGCTCGCGGATCGTCTTGCGCAGCTCCGCGGGATCGGAGGCCTTCGCCTTCTCCGCCGTCGCCTTGATCTGCTCGCCGAGCTCGTCGAGGTCGATAGGCGCGATCTGCTTCGGATCAACGCGCCGTTCGCCGGCTTTCGGCGTCGACGAGGAATCGAACGTGCGACGCGGGCGGATCAACGTCCGCTCGAGCAGGGCCCGCTCGGGGTTCCAGATCCAGGCCTCGCCCGTCTGTAGCCCGGGCAGCGAGTCGAGCACGGCCCGTGCCTCTTCACGATCAGCATGAACGTCTACCCAGCGCTCGATCGCCTTGCGGTCATTCGGGCCCGTCGTGCGCATGACGATGAGGACGTCGGCCTGCTCGAGCACGTCCTTGTCGAGCACGGCAGAACGCTGCGTAATCATCGTCGTGCCCAGCCCTCGGGAACGGCCGCGGCGGACAATCTGCTCGACCGCGCCCTTCATCCGCGCGACGTCGGCCGCCTTCGTCTGGGGGGCAAAGGCATCAGCCTCCTCGAGCACGAGGTGTACGAGGGTGCGGTCGCGGGCCTTGCGCCTGAAGAGCCGCTCGCAGAAGTCGACGACGAAGCGAGCATGTGCCGACTTCGAGGGGAAGTCGGAGAGGTCGAGTAATAGCGAGGCGCCGTGGTCGACGACGACGTCGGCGGCGATCGCGCCCGCGGCTGGCTCCAGCGGGACATCGCCGTGCTGACCGCCGAGGATCGGCACCGGAAGGCCCGGGCTGCCTCCGTCGCCACTCGAGCGAATCCCCCACCAGGCACCGACCGGATCGAGGATCACGAACTGGACGCCGGCGGCGTGGAGCTCCTCGACTAGCACCACCGCGGAATTCGTCTTGCCGGCACCACGCTTGGCGAGGATCGCGATCGCTTCGCCGGCGACGTCGATCGGCAGGCTCAGGTC
>SCSV01000038.1 GCA_004297555.1 Salinibacterium sp. | reverse complement strand
GCACCCGTAGACACCCTGACACCTCGAAATTTCACCGATGACCTCTCTGACGCTGGCGGGTACTGCTCCCGGGATCAGCATCTTCGAGGACAAGCCGATCGAGAGGGCCTGTCCGAGGATCCGCGGGTCGCGTGCCTGGATGGCGTCCATCCCGACCGCGACGGCGTCGTAGGCCGCTTGGAGCTGGTTCGAGCTCTTCACCCTCGAGAGGATCACGTAGGAGTCGTGCCCCTCTCGGAGGCGGACGAGCAGGAGATGTCTGGCGACCCAGGCCGCGTCTTCCTCCGAGAACGACCTCTCGACCGAGGCGCCGTCCTGCTCGAAGCGGTAGAGGCGAAGGCCCCCGTACGTCGCCGCCATGTGGTCCTGCCTGCCGATGGGTCGGAGGAGTCGATCGATCTCCACCTCCCACGCGTGCTTGGCGACCGCGGCGCGCCAGGCGACCTCCCCTCCATCCTGCCACCTCGGCTCGACGTTCCCCCCCTTCCGCATCACGTCCAGGCGCGAGAAGGTCGCCGCGAGGGCGACGGCGATGGAGCTCGACACGCCGAGACCTGACCCGAGCGACGTCACCTGGGAGAGTGTGTGAACCTCGAAGCCGTCGACGAACCCGTGGACGAGTGCGCTCTCGCGGATGAGCCCGTTGGCGATCTCCGTCGCGGACGGGGCCTCGTCGAGGCGACGGTAGCTCGCCACCACCCTCTTATCGGGACGGTCCATGGCGACCGCGTGGGCGTACGTGGCAACCGCGAGGGAGAGACAGTAACCAACGCGATCGCGCGTCCACGCGGGGAGATCGGTGCCTCCGCCGACAATCCCAATTCGAACGGGCGCTCTGGCGTGCGCGTACACCTCAGCGACCTCCCCGCAGGACCATCAAGCGCGGTCGTCCAACGACCATGCAGAAGTCGGCGTTGCGGCGAGCGATCTCCTGCCGCATCTTGGCGCGCCACGCCTTCTCCAGGCGACGCTGCCGCATCGCCATCCAGATGATCGCGATCGCGCCCGCGACCCAGATGAGTGCCACGATGGCAACGGCGATCGCCATCACGTCGCCTTCACCGGGGCCAGGGCCACCCTCAGGACCGAGTCCACCATGCTCTCCACTGGGCGAACCTGCGGTCGCACCATCTTCACCATTTCGTAGGCCGTCGCGACGTCGAACCCGGTGCGCACGAGATAGCCGATGACCATGCTGACCGACCGCGACATCCCAGCCGCGCACGCCACGAGGACGCGGCCCAACCGCACGTGCTCCGCGATGAAGGTGAGCGCCTGCTCCACCTGATGGGCGTTCCACGGGTCACCGTCCCGGTTCGCGATGTGCAGGAGCGCCACACCCTTCGGGGAGGCCACGGTGTCGTCGCGCAGATCGACGACGGCGCTGAACCCGAGCGCCCGGAGCGGCAAACGCGAGTCGAGATCCGCGCTGTCTCCCACCCACAGCCTGTCGAGGACGCGGTCCATCACCACATCCCCGGAACGCGCTCGGCCTCGGGGAACCAACCGTGGTACTTCTTGATTGGTCTCCCGGCAGCCTGCCCGTTCATGAACACGTCGCGGTAGTTCTCGTAGTGCGGCTGCCAGCCACTCTTGATCCGGTCCTCCAGCCGCTTCCACGCCTGCTCCGGCGATCGGAACGGGTAGTGCTTTCGCACCGGGCGAGCCGTCGCCCACTTGGCCGGATAGATACCGTGGGGGTGGGCGCGCATGTGCTCGGACGGGTCGTAGTAGACCCACGGGAAGTCGAGGAACCCCGCGTGCTCGCCGAAGTCCCAGATGTAGTGGTTGAGCCGCCTGTCGAGCGGTTGCGCCCAGTCCCAGCCCTCCCGCTGGCTCTCGTGCAGGAAGAACGTCGCGACCTGGCACGTCATGACCGTCGCGCGCTCGTTCTGGGCGAGCATGACGTGCTGGCGGAGGTCGTCCCGGTAAACCTCATCCCCCTGCACCGATATGACCCACATCGGGCGCGGGTCGCAGTCGGTGAGCGCGTCCCTCCGCGCCTGCTCGAGGAGGAAGTGCCGG
>SCSV01000425.1 GCA_004297555.1 Salinibacterium sp. | reverse complement strand
CCCCGGAGCGCCAGCCGGCGCAGTGGTTCCCGTTCCACGTCCTGGTCCTGAACCGCCTGCCGGGGAAGCTCTACGGATTCTCTTCCTCGCGGGTGCGCTTGCGGTTGATCGCGCGCTGGATCTTCGCCTGAAGCTGCGTGTCCGAGAATCCGTAGAGCTTCCCCGGCAGGCGGTTCAGGACCAGGACGTGGAACGGGAACCACTGCGCCGGCTGGCGCTCCGGGGTCCAGTCGGCGGCCGGGTATTCCAGGCCTTCGACCAGGTCCATGCACCGCGTCTGCGTGCGGTCCCACACCTCGCGCACCAGGAACAGGTCGGCGTCCGACGGCATCACGCCGCCGTGAGTGTTCTGGCCGGCGCGCTGCACCGCGACCGCGGCCTGGCGCTCGTCGGCGGCTTGCTGCTTGAGCAGGCGGCCGTTCTCGTCGATCCGATACCGCTGCGCCACGCCCAGGTCGTCGGGGTGGATGTGCGGCCACTTGGTCAGCACCTCGGCGCGCGTCATCAGCACGTCGTGCGACATCCACGTCGCGGCGCTCAGGTTCTCCGGCGCGGTGACGCGCGGGTCGACTTTGAAGCGGTCCAGCGGGATGTTCTCGGCGACGATCCCCTGCCAGACGCTGACCTCGGACTTGCCCAGGCCCTCGAAGAGGACCTGCATGTCGCGGAACTCCGGCGAGGTCTTGTCGATCTCGCCGCGCGCGAAGCGCTCGGACAGGTAGCGCAGCCGCGCCAGGTTGTCCTGCTCGTCGGGCAGGCGCTCTTCCTGGACGGGATCGCCGCCGAAGTCGCGCTGGAACGTCAGCTTCAGGATCGCGGCCGGGAAGTGCGTCGCGTCCTGGACGAACGCCTCCAGCGTCTCCTGGAAGTCGATCTCGTCGGTGTACCGCTGCCCCAGCAGCTCGAGCGTCGCCGCGAAGCGCTTGGTCAGCGGATCGCCGTCCTCGCCCAGCGAGGTCGGGTCCGGGGACGGCGCCATCCGCTTGGGCTTCAACCGAACGACGTGGTCTTCCGGCACCGTCAGCGCGACGGTGGTGATCCCGTTGCGGTAGACGTGGTTGACGGTGACGGCGCTCTCGTCGTCGTTGTCCTTGGGATCTCCGACGAGCGTCTTCTGGTCGGCCGCATGCTGCTTGACGGCCTCGTCAAAGGCCGGCGTCGCGTTGGTGATCGTCCACCAGCGCGCGACCGTGGACCTGGTTGCTTCGTCGACCTCGGCTTGCTCCCGCTCAGGCGCCAAGGCGTTGGCCTCGTGCGCTTGCTCGATCAGCGCCGCCGGGTCGGCGGCGGGGCTTGCCACCGTCATGGCAGCAAGCCCCGGATCGACGGAGTCCACGGGTTACGCTGCGGCCGCGACCGGCGTCACGTAGCAGTTCGTCAGCGACGGCGTCGCGGTGCTGTCGAGCACCAGCCAGAGCATGTCGTAGCCCTGGAAGTCGACGGTTTTGTGCGTGATCTCGCCGTCCGCGAACGAGTACAGCGACGTCGGGACGACGTAGTACAACTCCAGCTTGTCGCCGACCGCGGCCGCGGTGCCGAGGGTGCAGACCGCGACGCCGCTCGAGTTGCTGATCTGGAACTTGCCCGCGCCGGAACCGTAGACGAGGACGGTGCCGTTGAGGATGCAAATCCAGTTGTAGTTCGAGTTGGCGACGTACGTCAGCGCGCTGGTGAAGACCGTGCGGCCGGTCGCGCCATCTTCGCCGCGGAACTCCTGGGCGTCGGTGCCCTTCTGCAGGCTCGGCAGGTTCGAGCCGTAGATCGTGAGCCCGCCGACGTTGGCGAGTGCGTTGTTCGCGAGCTCGGTGCGGCTGATGCGCGCGCGGACCTTGCCGCGGAACGCAGCGTTGGCGCGCGTGTCGACGGGTTTCGAGGATGCGACGCCGGACGCGGTGCCGTAGGCTTCCGCGAGCGCGACGAGAAGGGTGCCTTGGTTGGCCATGGGGAAACTCCGGGGAGGACGCCCGGACCATGGCTCTCGCGATTACGGCCCTCAACTAAGCAGGTGATGCAAGCAGCTCGTCGACCGTGGTGTCGAGCGCGCGCGCGATCAGCGCCAGGATGCACACCGGCGGCGGCCGGCAG
>SCSV01000424.1 GCA_004297555.1 Salinibacterium sp. | reverse complement strand
CCCTCGCGCCGACACGATGACGGTTGCGGAGGATGACACGCCGCACAAGCGCCTTCGGCACCACCTCACACCGGCGTGTCATCTTCCGCAACCTAAAACGGCGGCCCCTGTCCCGTGACTCTGGATTTGAAGGAACGGCGATATCCGCTCGCGTTTCCTTCAAATCCAGAGTCACGCGAACACGATGACCATTCCGGAGGATGACACGTCGCGCGAGTGCCCCGGCGAGGGTTGCCCGACCGCGTGTCATCCTCCGAAACGGTTGTGGGGCGGCCGACAGCGAATCGCGCGGGCTGCCAGCCGGGCCCGCGCAGCACTCCCGTACGCGCGCCAAAGCCAGGCCGCGTACAATCGACGCTCGTGCCACACTTCGTCAAGACCCCCTACACGGTCCCCGTTTTCGACCTCATGCACCGCCCCGGCGAGATGCGCGAGGTCGACATCGACGCCTCCGAACCGGAGGGGTACGGCAACGCGGTCATCGGCATCCGTCAAGGAACCACCGTGCATGTGGATGTGCGCCTCGAGTCGCTGCATGACGGCATCCTGGTCTCCGGCGAGGTCGACACGGTTGCCGAGGGGGAGTGCGTGCGCTGCCTCATCGACATCAAGGTTCCGGTCGAAGTCGAATTCCAGGAGCTTTTCGCGTATTCTTTCGACGAAGCTTTTGACTACACGGTTCACGATGATCACGTCGACCTCGAACCGTTGGTCAGGGATGCGGTGGTGCTCTCACTACCGTTCCAACCGGTCTGTCAGGAAGATTGCCTCGGCCTGTGCCCACAGTGTGGGGTGCGGCTTCTCGACAACCCGGGTCACGAGCACGAGGCATCCATCGATCCGCGGTGGGCTGCTCTGGCCGGGCTCGAAGGCCTGAACGAAGACTCCAGCGAAGAAAAGAGATAGCCATGGCCGTACCCAAGCGCAAGATGTCGCGGGCAAGCACCCGCATGCGCCGCGCCCAGTGGAAGGCGGATGCCCCCACTCTGGTCAAGACCGTCGAGAACGGAAAGGTTACCTACAGCCTCCCGCACCGCGCGAAGGTCGTCGAAGACTCCACCGGCACGCCCCTGTACATGGAGTACAAGGGCCGCAAGGTCGCCGACGTCTAACACGGCAAACGGATCGCGGAGCGGTCCCGGGAAGCCCCAGCAAATCGAGCTATGCTTCGTTTGCTGGCCAATCGGGGAGCGCGGGTAATGACGAGTCACGAAGCACTGTCGACGGTGCTTGGCGTGCAAATCGAACCCTCCCTCTTCACCCTCGCTCTCACCCACCGCTCGTACGCCTACGAGAACGGTGGTCTCGCCCACAACGAGCGTCTCGAGTTTCTCGGCGACTCGATCCTCGGGCAGGCGGTCACCGTCATGCTCTACACCGAGTTCCCCGACCTCGACGAGGGCGAGTTGGCCAAGCGCCGCGCGAGCCTCGTCTCGAGTGTTGCGCTCGCCGAAGTCGCGCGGTCGATCGGCCTCGGCCCGTTCATCCGTCTCGGTAAAGGCGAGGAGCAGACCGGCGGCAGCGATAAGTCGTCGATTCTCGCCGACACTGTCGAAGCGATCATCGGCGCCGCCTACCTCGACCTTGGCGGCGAGGCGGCGACCGAGCTGGTGCTGCGCCTCATCCGACCGCTGCTCGACAACCCGGAGCGGTTCGGTGCGGCGATGGACCCGAAGACGAGCCTGCAAGAACTCGCGGCGCGACTCGGCATGGGCCTGCCGAGCTACCAAATCAGCGACAGCGGCCCCGATCATTCGAAGCGCTTCCATGCGAGCGTGCTGCTCGGCAGCACAGTGATTGCGGAGGGCGACGGATCGAGCAAGAAGCAGGCCGAGATGGCCGCCGCGCTCGACGCGTGGACGCTGCTGCAGGTTCCCGCGAAATAAGTAATGCCCGAACTGCCTGAAGTCGAGGTCGTGCGCGCCGGGCTCGAACCGGCCGTGACCGGCGCGCGCGTGACCTCTGTCACCGTGTTCGATGAGCGCTCGCTGCGGCGCCACGATGGGCCGCGTGAAGACTTCATCGATCGGTTGACCGGCATCCGGATGCTCGCGCCCGAGCGGCGCGGAAAGTTCCTGTGGATTCCGCTCAGCGCCCCGGCCAGCGCGCTCGTCGTCCACCTCGGCATGAGCGGGCAGGTGCTGCTCCGCGACCGAGACACGGATGACCCGCGCACGCGCATTCGGCTCGAGCTCGAGCATCCCGAGCATGGGCCGTTGCGCCTCAACTTCGTCGACCAGCGCATCTTCGGCTCCATGGCCATCGACCGCTTGGTGCCGACCAAAGATCACCCGGCGCAATCCGTGCCATCCCAGGTCGCGCACATCGCCCGCGACCCGCTCGACGAGGGATTCGACGACGAGCACTTCTTCGCCGCCCTCGCCCGCCGCCGCACTGGCGTCAAGCGCGCACTCCTCGACCAGACGCTCGTGAGCGGCATCGGCAACATCTACGCGGACGAGGCGCTGTGGGCGGCGCGCGTTCACTACAACGAGCCGACGGATGCCCTCAGCCGCCGCGCCGTCTCCCTGCTCTCTGAGGTGCGCGCCGTGTTCGCCCGAGCCCTCGCCGAGGGGGGAACAAGTTTCGACACCCAGTACCTGCAAGTCAATGGCGAGTCGGGGTACTTCGCCCGCTCGCTCAACGCCTATGGCCGCCAAGGCCTGCCGTGCCCGCGCTGCGGCCGGCCGCTCGTGCGCGAGCGCTTCATGAACCGCGGTTCGCACTTCTGTGCGAAGTGCCAGCCGGTGCGCCGGGCTGCTTGAGGCGCGTCGGTTCAGTTCGAGCGCGCGGTGCCAACCGGTGCGAGCGGCCTAGGGCAGCTCGACCGTGAACACCGCTCCGCCGCCCGGTGCGTTCGCCACCGAGATTGTGCCGCCGAGCCGGGCGACGAGGCGGGAGGCGATCGAGAGGCCGAGACCGGTTCCGACCGGGCGGATATCGCGGTAGCGGGCACGAAGCACACCGCGATCGAAGGCGACCGCGAGGTCTTCGGGGGCGAAGCCGGGCCCGCCATCCTGAACCTCGATGCGGGTGCGGCCATTCTGAACCAGCCGAAGGGAGATCATCGAGCCGGCCGGAGAGACGCGCAGCGCGTTCTCGATGAGTCCGTCAATCACTTGCCGCACTCGGCGGGCATCCGTGGATATGGGGTAACCCGCGGCAGAAACCTCGAGCAGCACCCCGGCACTCGCGGCACGACCCTGCCAGGCGGTCGCTGCCTCGGTGAGCAAGGCCGTCACATCCGTCGCCGCGTGCGCGATCGTGAAATCGTCGGCCTCGAGCCGGGCGAGTTCGAGCAGGTCGCCCACGAAGCGGTCCAAGCGCTCGGTCTCGGCCACGAGGGTAGCGCCGACCGAGAGCACGTCGGCGGGTGGCACGAGACCGTCGGCCATCGCCTCCGCATAGCCCCGCACTGCGGTGAGCGGGGTGCGCAGTTCGTGCGAGATCGACAGGAGAAACTCGCGCTGGCGCGCCTCGGAGGTAACCAGTGCCGCGTCGAGGCTGGCGAGGGCGTCGGTGACGGCGGCGATTTCTGTGGTGGGCGAGCCGGGCATCCGCACCCCTCGTTCGCCGGATGCCAATCGCCGGGCCGCGGCCGCCGTCTCCGTGAGGGGCCGCGACAGCCGCCGAGCGAGCAGGGAGCCGCCGACGATCGCGACGACGAGGCCGATGCCGAGAGCGATCAGGATGCGCATGGTCGCCGCCCCGAGAGCACGGTCGACGCTCGTGAGCGGCAACGCCAGCAGGACGGCGTTTCCGCCCTGCGCGGGCCGCGCCTCGATCATGACCCGGCCGAGCATGGCTCCCCCGCGCCGAGTCGTGGACACGGATTCGCCGCGCTCGAGCGCCGCCAATATTCGCGAATCGACGTAAGCCGACGCCGCCCCTTCGACCTGGCCGTCCGATCTCACGAGGGCGACCTGGGTGCCGCCGACGGCGAGGCTCGCCTTGTCGGAGAGCTCCGCGGCGGAGGCGAGCCGCGGCACCTTGGCGAGCACGTCCGCTTGGGCCGAAAGCTGGTCGCGCGCCTCCTGAGTGGTAGATGCTCGCACGAGCTGCAGCGAGATGAGCCCCGTGATCACAACGGCGATCACCGCGACGACGACCGTGACCGCGGTGATGCGTCCGCGCAACGTTCTCATGACTCCGCCGTATAGCCGACTCCGCGCACAGTCCGGATCGGGTTCGCCTCGCCGAGCTTTGCGCGAACCTGGGCGACGTGTACATCGACGGTTCGCCCGCCGCCGTAGTCGACGTGGCCCCAGACGCTTGAGAGCAGTTGCTCGCGCGAGAAGACCTGGCCCGGCGCACTCATCAGTTTGGCGAGCAGATCGAATTCGGTGCTCGTAAACGCGACATCGGCCCCGTCGACGCTCACCCTGCGGCGCCCCGGGTCGAGCACGATCAGGCCGAGCGTGAGCGGGGTTGGTGTCGGCGGGCCGTCCTGCCGGCGCAGGATGCCCCGAACTCGCGCCACAAGTTCTCGCGGCGAGAATGGCTTGGTGAGGTAGTCGTCGCCACCGAGCTCGAGTCCGAGCACGCGGTCGACTTCGTCGTCGCGCGCGGTCACGAAAATGATCGGGGTCCAATCCCCGCTCTCGCGCAGGGCTCGGCAGATCGCGATGCCGTCCATCGTGGGCAGGCCGACGTCGAGTACGACCGCGACCGGTCGAAGGGAGCGGATGCTCGCGAGCCCGGCCGCGCCATCCCGCTCCACATGCACGCCGTACCCGGCCTCGGAAAGGTACAGCCGCTGCACGTCGGCGATCGCCGGCTCGTCCTCGACGATCAGCACCAGGCCGCGCCCCTCAGTCATGGCTCCATTCAAGTGCATCCGTCGTTCACAGCCCGTGAGGTTCGGGTGGCCCTTACACGGCTCGAACATTTTGCTGACGCCGCTCGAACACGGCATTGCGATCGTGTCGGTGTCGTCACCACCGGCGGCCAGAGCAAAGGACATCCAATGACTTTCCGCACTTGGGCTCTCTCGAGCGGCG
>SCSV01000423.1 GCA_004297555.1 Salinibacterium sp. | reverse complement strand
CTCGAACGGCTCGCGGCGGGTGTCGTGGCGCAGGGCGACCAGACGCGCGCCGAGGTCGAGGGCTTCATCCGGCGCAACCGGGAGCCCGTGCTCGCGATGATCGTCGCCCGGCTCCGACCGACGGCGTGCCCGACCTGTGAGGCGCCGTTCGAGGACTGGCTGACGCACTACGGCCTCGACGTGCGTTCCGGCGAGGGAAAGGCCTTCGTGACCTTCGCCCCCTGCTGTGAGGGCATGCAGGCCGCCGTGGAGGAGCAGGGCTACGACAAGGCCTACGGCCGCAAGCTCGTCGATGTGGTCCGCGACATCACGGGCCAGGACGTGCTGCACATCGAGGACCACGGCGACGGTTCGGTGGTCTGCCGCCTATGCGTGGCGGACCCGGCGTTGCCCGGCAAGGCGGACGAGCTCGGGCGTCGGAAGGCCGCGTCGCCGAAGGGGTGGCGGACCGAGGTGTTCGCCGACGTCGAGAAGCACCACCGCCACCACGACCCGCCGCAGGGCCACAAGTTCTCCCTCGCCGTCCACAACGGCTCCGTCCGGGTCGGCGTCGCCGTCGTCGGGCGCCCCGTCTCGCGGGCGCTCCAGAAGCAGGAGCCCCGCACGTTGGAGGTCACGCGCCTGACGACATGGGGCGAGGGGCCGCTCCGGCAGAACGCCGCATCCAAGCTCTACGGGGCCGCGGCCACGCGCACCAAGAGCCTCGGCTACACGAAGATCATCACCTACACCCTCGCGGGCATCGAGAGCGGCGCGTCGCTCGTCGCCGCCGGGTGGGTGCCGACGCATCGGGGCCGCGGCGGGAAGTGGGACAAGCCGTCCCGCCGGCGCGACACGACGGCTCCGACCACGCCGAAGATCCGGTGGGAACGGGGGCTCACGAAGGCGGTTCAGCGCGACATCGAAGCGCGGCGCATCGTGCTCGCATGAGCCTCGATCCCGCCGTGCTGCTCGAACGGATCGCGGCCTCCCTCATGGTGCCAGGTCAGACCCGCGCCGACGTGGACGGGTTCGTCGAGCGCAACCGGGAGGCGTTGCTCGGCATGATCGCGCAGCGCATCCAGCCGCGGCCGGTGTGGTTCGCCTCGGGGAGCAGTCGCGTCGCCGACATCCGAGGGTGGGCCGATGCGCGCGCGCCGATCGGGGTGACGGCGCTGGTGCTCACCGCGAAGGGCTGGCGGATCGGGCTCTCCGAGGACGTGCTGCGGACGCTCGGCGCGCTGCGGGGAATCCCCGTGTTCGTCGATTCGGGCGCGTTCTCGGAGGTGCGGTTCCAGCGGGCGGGGCCGCCGATCGTGGTTCGCCCGCTCGACGATGGCGACTGGCGGCAGGTGATCGCGCTGTACTCCCGCCTCGTTGCGACGCTCGGCGCGCAGGTGTACGTCGTGGCGCCCGACCGCGTAGGCGATCAGGACGTCACCCTCGCACGCCTGACGACCTACGCGGCCGAGCTCCGCGCGCTACGCGACCAGGGCGCGAACGTCCTCGTGGCGATCCAGCGGGGCGAGCTCGCCGCGGCCGACTTCTACCGGCGCGTCGTCGCGGTGCTCGGATTCGAGGCAATCCCAGCCCTCCCGGCGATGAAGGCCGCCATGACCCCGGCCGAGGTGCTGGCATTCGTGCGGGAGGTCAAGCCGGCCCGCGTCCACCTGCTCGGCATGGGCGCCCGCAACCGCAAGTTCGACGGCATCCTGCGGAGCCTCCGCGACGCGAGCCCGACGACGGCCGTGTCGCTCGACAGCAACCGCATCGTCGCCGCCGTCGGCCGCGGCCGGTCGCCACGCAAGCTCACGCGAGCGCAGGACGTGGCGCGCGACGAGATGGGCGGCCTGTGCCGCGGGAGCCTCCCGGCCGACATGATCGGCGGCAGCTTCGACTACACCGACCTGATCGGCGACCCGGCCGCGTGGCTCTCACCGAAGGGCCTCGCGCGGGTGGCGCGGGAGGCCTCGCTGACGAGGTCACAAGCGACGGCCTTCCAGGCGGACCCGATGGGGTACCTCGCCGAGCTCGACGAGGAGGACCGTCACCTCGTCGAGCTCGCGTTGGAGGAGGCGTGGAGCGCGTGGTGTCAGCAGCGCATCGCGCCAGAATCGCGTCGCCGGGCCATTGCATCGACCTTCGGATAGGGCGGCGGCGCCACGCCTTCATACTCGAGTACGGTCGCGTGGTTGGAACCGCGCACGGACTGCCGGGGTATGCTCGGGCCGGAGGTTCCCATGCTGCTCACGCCCGCCGCACAACGTCGATTGAAGGTGGCCATCAACGATCCGTCCGTGTACGACGAGGTGGTGGCGAGCCTCGACAACGCAGACCAGTACGCACTGTTCAAGGACTACTCCGTCAACGGCGCGAAGGCCTGGATGAACCAGCTCGGGCGCCTGATCCTCGAAAGCAACATCCGCACGAACACGGCTGGCAATTTCAACGGCGGCGGTACCGGCAACAAGCCCATCGCCGGGCTGAATCTTCCCGAGCTCGACGGCCTTCCCATCGCGGAGCTGCCCCGACTCCAGGCGTCCGTCGCGCTCAACACGAGTGCGGTCGCGCCGAAGGGCCAGCGCGGGCTGTCATACAACGTATTCGTGGACCTTGAAGGCAACGGCAACCCCGCGGATGTCGTGATCATGGACATCACCGCCACGCTGAACGCGGCCCTCGACAACGGGCTCTCTGGGGTCGCGGCATCCGTGACCGACTTCGACATCGCTGCGTTCGCGAGCGGCCTGCCGCCAGGAACCGGCCGGTCATACAACACCGGGCCGGCCGGTGTAGACGCTATGGACAACGCATTCTACATCATCTACGCGGCCGTCCCTGCTCCCCCCGTCTCGACGTTCTACACGGGCGGGCCCGGCTACCCCGTGGCGTGGCCCAACAACCCGATCAACCTCGACATGATCTTGAATGGCGGCGTCATGCCGACGACGGGACAGGTGTTCGCGGCCAAGCCGAACGCGCGGCTCGTGGGCGCGGGTGCGCTTTCAAACTACATCGCGACCGACGGAGGCATGCCGGCCGGCATCCCTGTCACGCCGGTCACGCTCCAAATCGGCGACTCCTCCCTCTCGCTGCGGTGTGTGAGCGAGCTCACGCGCTTCATCGTTGGTTCAAAGACGCTCATCAGCTAGCGGGGTACCGCGACGCGACACGCGACGTCCGCCGGCGGGGGAACCGTGGCGCGTTGCCGAGCTCGGCGACCCGGCTACCTTGGCGTGGGCCAATCCCTCGCCCTGGAGCTCCCATGCCGATGACCCCCGAAGCCGAGCTGCGCTTGCAGAACATCCTGAACGACCCCGCCGCGCTCGCGTCGATCGCTGCGATCTTGAACGTCGGGATGGCGAACACGGCCTACCTCGACGACGTATACGGCAACGACAGCAAGGCGTCCGTCGGCTCGCCCGTCCCGTTCAAGACGTTCCAGGCTGCCGTCAACGCGCTGCGCACCGCCTACCTCGCCCTCGGCACCCGCAAGGCCGGGATGGTGCTCGTGGTGGCGCCGTTCACCGAGTACGACGAGAACGTCACCATCGATGTCTCGGACGGATTCAAGCTGCTCGTCACGAGCGACGGCGGCTACAACATCGGCAAGTTCGACGCCGCCTCGGTGTGGGGTCCGAGCGTCCGTCGCGACCTGATCATCATCGGCGACGCGGGCAACGGCGGCGCGACCGACATCCGGCCCGGCATCATGTTCGGTACCCGCGCGACCCGCCCGGCCCACGTGACGACCCATCAGGCCTACTACGGGCCGCGGATCAGCGGTCAGATCAACTTCGACGGGCTCACCGCCGGGAACCTGGAGTTCACGTTCGAGGGCGAGGTCTACGGCATGGGGGGCATCGAGGGTGCCTCGAACATCGGGAACCAGATCCTCTCGCTGTACCTGCACAACTGCCGGTTCCGTACCGCCGCCAACTTCGGCACGAACAGCAACCTGTTCCAAGGTCGCCTGTGTCGGTTCGACGGGTTGCTCACGATCGGGCAGGCGAGCGATGTTGTGGAGACGCGCATCAACGCGGGCCTCACGGTCGGCTCCGTCGGCAGCGTGCCCCCGATCGGCTTCTTCAACTCCTTCCTCGACGGAGCGTTCACCGGTCCAGCGACGGCCTGGATCAGGCTCGATCTGGCGAGCAACACTACGTTCGTCGCGAATGGCAACGGGCCGATCGTGGGCGGCGGGTCGAAGCTGCTTCTCAACGACGCGACGCTCTAGTAGCGACGAGCACGAGCAGGACGACGAAGGTGCCGACGAGGTAGCACCCGAGGCCGCCGACCGCGATGCAGGACACGAGCTCCGCATCGAGCACGTCGGCGGCCAGGGTGCCGATCAGCGGCTCCGCTTCATGACGCGAGCGTGCGCGGGCTTCGCGATGCGCTCGGGGTGCAGTGGCACCACGAAGTAGAACGCGCGGAGCTTGTTCAGCCCCGCGCGGCTCGGGTGCGGGTCCCACACGATCGCGCCGCCCTTTCCGACCACGCGATGGCCATGTGACGGGTGGCGTGGCGACCAGCCCGACACGAGGTGGTACACGTCGTCCGGGACCTCGGGTGGCGGCTGGCCCTCGACGATGGGGACGATCACCAGGTCGAGCCCGCGCTGACGCAACCAACGGCGCTCGCTGGCGGTCTGGTCGCCGCGCGGGTCGAAGTGCGGGATGTCCTTGATCGGAATCTCCAGCAGGCTCGCGTAGCTCGCGCGCACGCAGTCTCCGTAGGGGTAGCCCTGGTGCTCCTGCGTCTGCTTCAACAGACCGACCGCATCGGCGTCGGCATCGGGATGGGGTCGTGCTGTGATGGGCCGCATGGAAGGCACCTCCGCGAGAATTCTATCAGGTTCTTGTTGTACGCGCGTACGGTACCGGGGTACCATGAGGACGGCGCCGGGGAATGCCCGGTCCATCGGAGGCCAACATGGACAGCGAGTGTATCCTGACGGTGAGTATCTATGAGGTGGTCGGGGCCCGGAAGCCCACATGGACGGGCACGCTCGATGAGTTCATCGCGGCCAACCCGGAGCTGGACGAGCAGGGCCTCGCCGAGCTCCGCAAGGGGTGGGCCTGGACCTTCGGCGGCGGCGCCGAGGCCGAGGTGCTGGTCCTCCCCCACCACGAGCTCGACGCGCTGGTCGCGAAGCACACGACGTGGCGCGGCGCGGCGGACATGGTGCGCGACGCCTTCGCGACCTTCCCCTGTCGGATCTGCAAGGGGTCGGGCAAGGCCCACGACGTGCGCTGCGAGGCCTGCGAGGGCGCGGGCCGGGTGCGGAACAGCTACCGGCCCTCGCTGTACTGCGGGTCGAAGGAACGCGGTAGCGACGCGATGGAGCGCAGCGCCGTCGCCGACTACTACGATGCCGTGATGAAGGCGCAGGGCGACGCGCGGCGCGCGTACCGAGGTGGCCTGTGATCGGCGAAAACCGCGCCCCCTGTGGCACCGACCTGCTCTGCATCATGGGCCGCGACGGAACGACAATCCACCACGAGGCGCATTGCCCGCGCAAGGCCCATGTCGAGGGCGTCTGGACGCCCCAGGCCGAGGTGCTGTGCGGCGTCTGCCACGGGCCGAAGTTCCGGGCGGGACAATCGACCGAGCGCGTGCTGCCCGATGCGGAGTTCAAGCGGTGGTGCGAGACGGCCGTTGACCTCGACGACCGCGACAGCGGAGCGACGAGGTGCGACCGCTGCAAGTGCCCCATCGTGGTCGAGCGCGCCGTCGCGGCCTACGCCCGGCTGCGGGACGCGCTGCTCGCGCGCGGCGGCGTGGACGCGAAACTGGAACAGACCGGCGGCATGTGCTCGGCGCTGAGCGTGTGTCGTGCGGGCGAGAAGGACCCTGTCGTGTTCGTCGCCGGGCTCGACCAGGGCGAGCAGTACAGCGTCGGGCTCTACGTCAACGAGGAGGCCGTCTACGATGGCTCGGCGACCGAGCTCGTCGAGTGCGACAACGAGGAGGACGCCGTCAAGGCCGTCCGCTCGGCGCTCGCTGTCGGGGGTGCGTGATGGGCGCCTTCCGGTGGACGCTGCACGACGGCAACGTCAAGTGCGGCGTCGTGGAGGAGACGTACGGAGCGAAAACGATCGCGGACGCGATCCTGCTGCTCAACACGGACCGCGCCGACTCGGATCTGCGCGGCAAGCTCGGCACCGCGGCCGACTGGACCGAGGGCAGCCCGACGAAGCAGCGGCCCGGCCACGACGCGCCGAGCAAGGCGGACACGTTCTACTCGCTGCTCGACCTGTCGCTGACGCTGCGGCGCGAGCTCGTGATCAACAACGTGTGCAACCGTTGCGAGCGCAAGATCACGGGGACGATCGACGAGCTCGTGAAGCTCCGCGTGGAGTGGCTCGACGTCGGCCCCATCGAGCGGACGCTCTGCACGGGCGACTGCACCCGCACCGAGAACGGCCTCGGCAACAAGCAGGGCGCCCCGTCGGTCGGATGGGACAGCCGCCGCGAGGACGGCACCGTCGAGCACATGCCCCACGCCGGCCTCACGATCTGCGGGGAGTGCATCGAGGAGGCCGTGCGGCGTCGCGGGCGGCCCGCCGTCATCACCGACCTGCGGTACAGGCTCGATGGCGACCTGATCCGCGTAGTGATCGCGGAGGATGTGATCTGCCTCCCGCTGCCCGCGGGTCGTGCAGGCTGGTCGATGTCGGGGTTCGGCGGACACATCGACGCGGGCTGGCTGCTCGCCGAGGGCGCGCTCCCGGCCAAGACGAAGGCCCGCCGCGAGGCCCTCGCGAACATCATCGTGGCGGCGCTCGGTGAGCACAACAAGCGCATCGGGAGGACGTGATGGACGCTCCGATCTGCCCCGACTGTCAGGTGGTGCATGGTCCGCACCGCCACGCGAACGAGCACCAGACCGAAGCGCAGCGCGACTACGCGCAGCGTGTACTCGAGTGGACCGCGGCCGTGGAACGCGAGCGTAAGGGGCCGTTCGTCAACACGCAGCACGCGGTCGGCGCCCCGCCGTTCCCGCCGATGTTCGGCGAGGTTCGGTGGTCGATCAACGAGGTGACCCCGGAGCGGATGCCGACGATCGTGTTCCACGACGGCTGCGACTTCGGCACGTTGCCGCTGGTCCTCTCCGACGAAGACCTGCTCGTGGACGTCTACATGAAGGACAACGCGGTGTACCGCGGCATTCCGCGCTGCGATGGCGACTACCTCGTCCTGAAGGATTGGGAGCAGCCTACACGGCCCACGCTGGCGCGCCTGCGCCTGGACGACGTCCGTACGTTGGTGGTCCTGTGATCGCCCCGCACGTTGCCGCGCAGCACGTCCGCGCGCTGCACGACGTGAGCGCGAAGATCGACGAGGCCTATAAGGTGTGGCAGACGGCGGTCACCGCGGAGGACCGGGTGTGCGACGAGTTCACGGCCGGCCGGGCCTCGCTCGACGACCTGAAGGCCGCGAACGTACGGTCTAACGAGGCCTGGACGCCCTACAAGGCCCTGTGCGACGAGGGCGAGCGCATCCTCGCGGCGTCGAAGGCCTCGCGGGTGACGTCATGAAGATCAGCAAGCGACAGCGCGAGGTGCTTCAGATCATCGTCAGCGTCGGCTCCGACTCCTGGGGCGACGTCTGGACGCACTACTACGAGGCTCGGTCCGACGATGGGGGCCTGGAGTTCCGCAACTTCAACCGGGTCACCGACGCCTTGCTTCGCAAGGAGCTTGTGACCGAGGACCCGTTGACCCTCACCGATGCCGGGCGTGCCGCCCTGGAGGCCACATGAGCACGATCGCGGGCCGTCTATGCTGCGGTGCGGTGTTCCGCCGCGTCGGGTCGGAATCGGCGGGCCAGACATGCATCCTCGAACCGGACCACGACGATCCCCACGCCGGGCTCGACGACCTGCGGGACGGCTACAATGAGCGTCGTCGGCACATGAGCGACAATCTACAGAGGCTTGTCGAGTGCGCCATCGCCGAGCAGACGAGGCCCGGTGCAGGCAACGAGACGCCGCCGACCATCACGGTGAGCCAATGGACGCCGGCAACGCGCATTCTCATCGCGGATGTGTTGGTCAATGCCAAGGCGCTGCTCGGCGAGCGTGCCGAGCGTCGCCGCCTCGCGGATGCGCTGGCGCTCGCGGCCCCGGCCGGCGTCGGCGACGACTTCGATCGCATTGCCGAGCTCGTGCGGCTCGCCGACGACGCCGATCAGGCGCTCACGATGGAGCGGAAGCGGAGCATGTGGGCGCGCGACATGCTGGTCGATGCCCTCCCCCGGCCGAAGGAACCGCCCGTCGGTGGCGACCTGGAGCACATGATCGAGCGGACCGTCGCCGAGCTCGCGCGTCGGAAGACCGAGGTCCACGATTGGCGCAATCGGGCTGGGGGCCTCATGATGACGATGGAAGTGGCGCTGCTGCAACTGCGCGCCATCCAAGCCGGCCTCGTCGAGTCGGGGAGCGACCCGGACGTCCAGCTCGACCAGGACATCCAGATGGTCGAGCAGGCCATCGCCGCGGCGACAACGCCGTGCGTTGGTCCCACACGAAGCGGGGTGATCGCGGGTCACCTCATGAGCATCGGGACGGGTCTGCAACTGGTCGCATCGGGCCTGCGTGCCAGGGTCGGCGACGGCATGGCCGATTCGCTGCACGATGCCGGACAGACGCTTCTCGCGGATGCAAAGACCCTCAGCGGGCTTGCCCTGGAGGGATCGTGAACGCCCATCAGCGCCGAATCGATCGTCGCGCCCGCGGAATCCGAGCGCCGTTCTACGCGCACGACCGCGACGACGGCATGTTCATCCGCATGGAGGACGCGCGGACGCCCGAGGAGGCCGCCCAGGAGTACGCCTGGGGCTACGGCGTCGAGGAAGGCGAGTCCGTGTTCGTCGCCTGGGGCGACCGTCCGAACCCCGACTACGACAGGGAGTACGGGCAGCGCGACGACAACATGCCGTTCCTGCTCGACTATGGCCCCGTCGAGTACGAGGTCATCGGCTTCCCGTCGCTTGGCACGTTCGCCGCGGACGGGCGCAAGGAGTTCGAGGTGACGGTGCGCAAAGTCAAGGAGCAACCATGCGTAGGGTGAGTGCAGAACGACAGGCCGCGCGGCGCGAGCTCGCGGTCGCCGTCTACGACGTGACCGACCACAAGGATGGCGCCACGGTGCGCGCGCGGGGCCTGGAGCGCGTGCTCCAGGCAGCCCGGAGTGTGCTGGGACACATCCTCACCGACCAGGACCACGCGGCCCTGGACGGGCTGCGGAAGGTGCGCCAGAAGCAGCGGCGCGGGAAGCAGCTGAAGCTCCCCGCCGTCGAGACGACCGACGAGCTCGGCGACCAGCCGCCGTGCATCGAGACGTCCTGCGGGACCACGCTTGGAACGAAGCGGTACGACGGTCGCTGCGCGAAGTGCGCTGATCAGCACGACGTCGCGCAGCGATCGAAGGCCTCGCGCGGGGCGTCCCGGTGAGCGGCGATCACTGCGGAGCAACCTTCCGTCGCATCGGGTCCGACTTCCTGACCTGCGAGAAGCTCCAGCACGAGGCCGGGCTTCACGTCGCGGAGGACCTGCGGCGACGCAACGGCCGGCACGCCACCTTCCTGTGGTGGACGGGGACGTCTACCCAGCGCGCCGCCACGGAGGCCGAGGTGGCCGCCGAGCTCGCCGAGGGTGCGAGGGGCACCTACGTCGAGGACGTGCCGCAGGGAGCAGCACCGAGCAGCACCGTGCAGCAGCCTGTTGCACAAAGCGCCACGGATCGTCCGCCGGCGGGGCAAATCGTGGCGCCCACCAGGTCGGACGACCCGCGCGTGCGAGCGCAGCTGCGGCAGGTGTCGATCGAATCCGGCTTCACGGGCGATGCCTGCGGCGAATGTGGCGCGATGAAGCTCACCCGCAACGGAATGTGCATGAAGTGCCACGGGTGCGGCGCGACCACGGGCTGCTCATGACCGCCGGTCGCGCCCGTGGGCGCCGTCGTTCCCGGCCACCGACGCTGACCGAGGACATCGACGAGCCGGAGTGCATCCGGGACACCCTGATCCCGGTTGAGGCACTACTTGCCCGTCTCCGTCATCGCAACGTGATGGGGAGCGACGTGCGAGTCCTGCTCGCGGCCCTGCAACGCGGCACGCGAATCGAAGACCTCGATCACCTCGACAAGTACCACATCGGCGCGATGCTTCGATTCGAGTCGCATTGCCCGGACGAGCCATACACGAGCAAGCTCAAGGAGGGTGACGTCGTGGTCGTCAGCGAGGAGAACGGTGGAGGCTTCGGAATCGCCTGCCGTCGCCTCTCGGACGGCCGGCTCGACATGGTGTGGCCCTGCGAGGTATCGATCTTCTGCCCGAACCAGCTCGGGCTGTTCGAGCCGGCCGGTTGATCGCGGCGCTGTTCGTGCGTCGTGATGGCCCCTACGCCGGTCGCGATGACATCGACGCATGGGACGAGTCGCGGGATGCCCGCGAATACCCAGGCCCGTCCACCGCGGCCGGCGGGAGGCCGAAGTGTTTCCAGGCCCGCGAGGCGGTCGGGTGTTCGAGCACGCCGCCCCACCGCTCGACGGCGGCAAGCGCCGCGGCGAAGCACCCACCGTCCTCGTTCGGTGTCATGCGGCCCGGCTGGGCCTGCGAGGTGGACCAAGGGCGCTATGGGCACGCCGCGCGCAAACGGACGTGGCTGTACTACGTGGGGCCGCCTCCGACCGTGGCGATCGACTTCGCGCCCGCGGGCATCGGCCGTCGAGCGGCCTCCGGGCGGTGCGGCGTTGAGATCATGTCGGAGCGCCAGCGCGAGCTCACGCCCCCGGCGTTCGCCGAGCTCCTGATCGAGCTCGCACGCGCGGCCCGTCCTGCATAGGATCGAGCGGGGGTGTCCCGTGCTCATGTTCCTGCTGGCCTGCTCGACAACGAACGAGCCCATCATCATCGCCGATCCGGTGGTGGTCCCGCCCACGACGCCTGCCGCGGACCCCTGCGGTGCGGCAAAGAACACATGCCCCGACTACGCGCCGATGTGGACCCCGGCGTGCCCGGCCGGACAACGGTGTGTGACCTTCACCAACGCCTGCCCCCAGGCGGTCAGCCTGTCCTACCAGATCGGCTGCAACGGCGATGGCTCGGCGGGCGCTCCACAATGCGCCTGTACGGCCGGTCCTGTGCTCGCGTCAGGGGTGAGCGCGGCCTTCACCATCACCAACGGCGACTACGCCTCATGTCTGCCGTCATGGACGCCGCCCTGTCTCACCGCAGGCCTCGCTGTGACCGCCAATCACGACGGCCAGGTCGGATGCCGCGGCACGCGGATCGAGTACACGGCCGGCAACGCAGGCGACCCCTACGGCATGTTCGACAGCTACGATCTCGACGTCGAAACCGGCTACACCGTGCCTGTGAGCTACGGACCCGTGCTCGGCGCGTGTGCGCACGACTGGCAAGCGCACGACTGTCGGCCGCTCGTGTGTACCTCCGCGACGTGCCCCGACGCCTACGCGACCCCGACGACAGGGGGATGCCCCGATGGCCGTTCCCCACAACCAGGGTGTCAGGACACCTACAACGCGAACGACGGCTACGTCGTGACGTTCTGCCCCGTGCCCGTTCCGCCCTCGTGCCAGAATGCGAAGGCCTGTCCATAGCCGAGGTGTCGTCGCTTGACAGCCGCGACGGTTTGCGGTACGACGACGACATGTCGCGAGAACCAGGCAACGACACGTCGGCCCCGGCCGAGCTCGACACGTCGCCTCGAGGGCGGGGCGACACGTCCACGCCGGCACGGCGCGACGTCTGCCTCTGGTGCGGGGTGCAGTTCCCCGTCGGCACCCGCCGCGATGCGCTGTACTGCGGCAAGAGGTGCCGACAGGCGGCGTGGCGGTTCGCTCGGTACCGCGTTCGGGCCACGGTCGCCGCCGTCTCCCGACGATGGGCCTATGCGGACCCGCCGTATCCAGGCCTCGCCGAGAGGTACTACGGCGAGCACGAGGACTACGCCGGGGAGGTGGACCACCGGGTGCTCCTGTCGCGCCTGCAGGTCTACGACGGCTGGGCGCTCTCGACGTCGGCCGACGCGCTCCCGTTCGTGCTGGGGCTGTGCCGCGAGCTCGGCTACCAGACGCCGCTGGCCGGGCCCGCAACCGGTCCAGAGTACCGCCAGGTCCACGTTGCGGCGTGGTTCCGCGGCGGTCGGCCGGGACCGGTCTGCGAGCCCCGGCAGGCCTGGGAACCCGTCGTCTATGCCGGCGGACGACGCCTCGCCGACCCTTCGCGCGACGTCGTGGACGACGCCCTGGTCCTCCAGGCCCGGCCGCGTACGACGGACCCGCGGAGGGTCATGGGAGCGAAGCCGGCGGGGTTCGCGTTCTGGATGTTCGGCCTCTTGTGTGCCCAGGCCGGCGACACGCTGGACGATCTGTTCCCAGGCTCGCGGGGCATCGACCGCGCGTGGGGGATGTTCGTCGATCCGTCGCCTCGAGCTCGGCCCGACACGTCCGGCTGACATCGCCACGGTTTCGTACTCGAGTACGAAGGTGTGTTGCGGGAGCCGGATTTGAACCGACGACACCCGAGGTATGAACCCGGTGAGCTACCTGACTGCTCTATCCCGCATCCAGAGCCTAACTCGGAAGGGCCGGCGGACCATACACGTCATCCACGAGCTTGTGCAATTCGGCGCGTGCCTCCTCGTGAGTGCGCCCGTTCTCCCACCGGTTCAGGATGTCGCCGAGCAGCACCGCGACGATGCCCTGTTCGCTCTCAGCGTCTACGGGGATGCCGGTCAGGCGCGCCTCCTCCTCGACAACCAGCCGAATCGTCGCGGTCAGGGCGGACGCGGCGAACGCATCCACCTTCCGCTCGATTCGTACCTGCTTCTCGTCCACGATCAGCACATTTCGCCGGAGGTGGCCTTGGCGGGCTCGTCGAGCGCCGATGCGAACGCAGCCGCGGCCTTGCTCAAGGCGTTCGCCAGCCTGCGCGCATCGTCCACCGGGAGGCCGGTCAGGCGTTCGCCGAACGGAGCCGGGGGCTTCTCGCCGCTGGCCTTGTGGCCCTTGACCACAAGCAGCAGCCACTGCTTCTCGTCGTAGTCGGCACGCTTGTCGATCACCTGTTCGTCGTCGTCCAGCCGGAGCATCGCGTCCATGCTCACGGCCACCACCCGGAAATGTTCACTCGCCACGGATCCTCCAGAGCCACGCTGACGTGGCGTGTTTGTCAACTTGTATGCTAACCGTCGGCCTGCAAGAGCCGCGCACGCCGGGCCAGTTCGTCACGCTCCCATTGGAGCTCGGCGAGGTGCTCGGCGCGCGATGCGATCCTCGGCGCACCGACGGCCATAGGCCGCGGGATGCGGAACCGCTGGGGCCGCGGTGCAAGCTCGCCACGCGCGATGGCGCGGCGTTCAATGCGTCGCTGGTGCGCGTTCACTCCGCGGCCTGGAGCGTCACGCGCGACAGCCGATTCTCCAGCTCGTCGCGCTCCTCGGTGACGACCGGCAACCTCGACACGAGGCGCGCGGCGGCGCTCGCAACCTCGTCATCAGTGGGGTCCGCCGGGAGCTCGCCGTGGGGGATCGCGTCACGTACGCGGGCCAGGGCCGGGTGCATCGGGGCGCGGAGCTCGGTCACGCCCACCGCGGCCTCGGCCTCGGCGAGCCGTTCCCGTGCGAGCTCGACGGCGGTGATGGCTCGACCCATCGCCCCCCGATCGCGCTCGCGTGCAGCGCGGCACACCTCATCGAGCGCCCCGGCGACCCCCTTGTGCGCGACCGCAAGCGCACGGACACGTCGTTCCATCAGTTCGTTGGAAATCATCATCAGGCGTCCATGTCGGGGGTGTTGGTGGCGGCAACATCGAAGGCCTGATCGACGAGCTCGTGCAGAAACTTCCGCTCGGCCGCACCGCCTTCCATTTTGGGATCGATGTTCGACACGAGGAAGGCCAGGAGCGCGCTCGTCGCCTCGTCCTCGTCGATGTCTCGGCCGGTGACCGCCTGGAGCTTCACCCGCGCAGCCTGGACGGCGTGATCGAAGACCTCGCGTACCGCCTTGACCATTTCCGCGTTCGGCGTGTCGCTCGCGTCGTCCTCGTCGTGGTCATACTCGCTCATGTGGTAGCGCCGCGGCGGGGCCTCATCGCGGTCCTTCGGCTTCCACCCGAACGCGGCGACCTTCACGCTGCCACCGCCCTCGGGCATGCGTATCGTCACGGCGATGTCGTCTCCCCTCCGAATCGTGTCGATGCCAGGAGCGGACGCCGCGAACCCCTTGATCCGCTCGCGCCATTCGCCGACGGGGCCATCCTCTTGCCGGGCATCGAACAGGTAGTGAGCGCCATACTGCACCTGGAGCAGCGCCGTCTTGTGGCCTTCCGGGCGCGTCCCCACGATGGAGAGGTCGAGCAGCTTGAACCGCTCGCAGGGG
>SCSV01000422.1 GCA_004297555.1 Salinibacterium sp. | reverse complement strand
GTCACTTCCGTATCGGGCGTGCCGCGCGCTCTGGATTTGAAGGAAACCTGAGCCGCTCTTGCCTTTCCTTCATATCCAGAACGTTTGACCGTCGGGGTCATAGCCCTTGAGCGCGTGGGGGGATGAAGAGCTAGGTTTGCCCCATGAATGACGATGAACTTGTGGTCCTCTGGCGCCCCACCGGGCCGGAAGAAATCCAGCTCGTTCGTGTCTCTGGTTCGACGAGATGGCCGCCACGTCTTCCCGAGCAGCCGATCTTCTACCCGGTTCTGAACGAGGAATACGCGACGGCGATAGCGCGCGACTGGAATGTGAAGGCATCCGGGGTCGGCTACGTCACTCGGTTTTCAGTGCGCAAGTCGTACCTTGACCAGTTCGAAGTTCACCAGGTCGGAGGCAGCACGATTCTGGAGTACTGGATTCCAGCCGAACAGCTCGAGGAGTTCAATGACAACATCGTGGGCACCATCGAAGAGGTCGCGAGGTTCGAATGATGTGGCGTCCTTTTGGGCGAAGGAAGCGCCGGCGGATGACCGACATCCGCTCCTCCATCGACGAGTACGGCTGGGCGATCCAGCACGTGCTCAGGGATGACGACCATGTGCCTATCTCCTACTCGGTCGGCTTGACGAATTTCGGGCATCCGGAGCTCGTCATCACGGGGATGGGAGCCGAGTACGCACAAGGCTTTCTGAATCCCATGGGTGAGGACGTTCGTTCTGGCACGAGGTTTCGTGGGGGCACGTGGGTGAGTGACCTCACCGACTGCGACTTGCTTCTTATCGACGTTGACGACGCCGCCGACCTCACCGCAGTCGAGCAGCTATTTGGCCACGTTGAGGCGTTGCAACTTGTGTGGTGCGACAACGCCGGTCGTTTTCCCTGGCATGCCGGGTTCAACAATCCGCCTGAGGCCCAACCCCTTCTCGGCCCTCTGCCTGAGGGGATCGTCTGAGCGGCAGGGGCTGGGCAGCTAGATTTGCTCTGTGGGCTTGCGCCGCGACTTCCGTCCACGAAGTAGCCGCTGGTGGGTGCCCTGGTTTCGAGCGGGCCAAGTGCTCTTCTACGCGGTGATGGGGTTCCTGTTCTGTGTAATGGTGATCGTGCGCGTCTTGAGCGCGCTGGACTCCGGCGAACCAACGTATTGGGGCACCTACACAGAGAAATCGTGCGAACCCCGACCTGGTCTAAAGGGCGGCTGCCGCAGCTTCGGGACGTGGACGAGCGACGACGGCACGATCACCAAGATCGAGATCGCCTTGGACGGATACCCCGACCAGGACGGAACGATCCGGGCGAGTTATCGACCCAAAGGGTTCATTAGCGACTCCGACAACAACATCGTCCACGCTGAGCAGTGGAGTGGTGCTGGTGTGTGGGCTCCTTGGCTGGGTGCTGCGGTTATCGCCGTTGCCATCGCCGAGCGGGCGATGGAGTGGCGGGGGACATGGCCCAGGAGAAAGAAGTCGTAGTGGATCAAAGTGTGACCTCGTTCCGACCGGGCATCCTGTGGCGAACGGTCAACTCCGTCGCCGGGTTCGTGTGCGTTCTTGTTGGTGTTGGCTTCTTCTTCGCGATCAAATCGATGGGATGGGCGATCCTCCTGTCCGCGCCAATCGTCGCGTTCGCTCTTGTTGCGGTTCGCGCGCACGTGGCGGGCGTCGCGTTCACGGGAGACGAGGTACGAGTCCGCGGCCTCCTGTGGTCTCGCACGATACCGCGACGGCAGATCTTCGATGTTGATACCAGTCTGCGCTCCCCGACAATTTCGTGGACGACCCGGACCGGACGGATTATGCTCACGCCGCTAACGGCGCTGTCAATCGGGGACGCCATCTTCCCCGAATCCCGGTTCCCACGTTCTGCGGCGTTCCTTGCGAAGCTCGACTCTTGGGCATCCGAAGAATCAGACGATTCCAGCATCGCAACCGCCGATGCTGAGCGGCGCCGTCGTCTAATTACCGAGTTGGAGCATCAAGCGCGCGAGTGGGTTCGTGGCACTGCCGAAGTCGGTGTTCGAGCCGACGATGACTGCTCGATCCTCTCCGTTGAACCCAAGCGAGAGGGCGCTGCGAGCGTCTGGGTCAGGACGGACACCTCAATCATCATGCAAGTGGATGATTCGAGCTGCAGCTTCGATCTTGAATACACGCCGAGCGACATCCGCCTACTCAAGGAAATGATTCGCGCGGTAATTGACGGGCGAGTGGAGGAAGTGCGTGGAGGCGGGCGTTCAGCGATCAATATTTCAATCGATGGCGGTGCGGTGCGCACAGCCATGGGGCCGCAAGGCTCGGTCTTTGCCTTCCTCCCTCTTCCGGGGTGGCGCAACTGGGGTCGGCGTACCGCGTTTCTTCCCTACCGGGCCTAACGCTCCAGCAGGTTGAGGCGGCTGCGCCAAGCGACCATGGTCAGCCCGAGCACGATCATCCCGGCTCCGCCCGCAGCCAATGACAACACTTCAGCCGTTGTAACCCCAGTCGCGGCGAGTTCTGGGTCATCCGATGCGGCAGGGCTGGCGAAAGCGAGAACCGTGAGGGTCCCGTCGCCGCTGTTGGCAACATAAGCGGTGGTGCCGTCGGTTGCATACCTCACGAAGAGCGGGTTCGCGCCAACCGAAATGTGGTCAGTGACCGCGAGCGTGGTCGTGTTGATCTTGGTCACGACGTTGCCGAAGTAGCTGTCGACGAGGGCCGTTTTTCCGTCACCGCTAAAGGCGATGAAGTGCGGGTTGTTGTCGACGACGATCGTATCCACGACGGTACTTGTGCCGGTGTTGATCACCGACACCGAGTTGCCTCCGACGTTCGCAACATAGAGCCTCGTGTCATCCGGGCTCACCGTCGCACCCCAGGGCGTCGCGCCAACCCCAACGGTAGCTATTACCGTCGCCGTTCCGAGGTCGACGACCGAGACGGTGTCCGAGCTGGCGTTCGTGACGTACGCACGAGTGCCGGTTGAGTTGGTGGTGACCGTGATGGGGGAGTTGCCTACCGCGATCGGCGAACCGACAATTCCGGTCGCGACGTCGATGACAGCGATGCTGTTGGTGCCCGCGCTCGCAACGTAGGCGGTTGTTCCATCGGCGGAGAAGGCGATTGATCGTGGTGAGACCACCGCGATAGGGGTGCCCGGGATGCCCGTCGCCACGTCGATCGGAGTGACGGTGTCATCGTCCCGATTCGCGACGTACGCAACACTGCCGTCAGGGGTGAAGCTCACCGAGACGGGAGTGGTGCCGACGCTGATAGTGCCGACCATGGTCGACGTCGCGACATCCAGGACGCCGACCGCATTGGCATCGGGCAATGGAACGTATGCGGTTGTGCCATCGGGCGTAAAAGCAATTGAGTACGGCGTTGTCCCCACGTTGATCGTGCTTGTAGTAAGCGCCCAAGCGTCCGTGACTGCCGTCAGGGTTAATGCGGCGCTGAGCAGCAGCACGACAATGGGCTTTTTCATGCAGTTCAGCGACGGGGGGAGGGGGTGAACGTCGCTCCTCTGCGATGACTCTAGCGGTCATGCCGCGAAAAGCAGAACGGTAATTCTAGGCGCGTCGACGGCGTTTGAGGCCACCGCGATGAAGCAGCCTCAGGCTTAGCCCGCGGGCGGGGCCGCCTGGCAGTTGCTCTCGTTGCCGTAGGAGTCGACCTTGCCGGCGACCGTGCCATCCGGGCACTTGTCGGGTACGAAATTGGCATACGGGTCGGCCGGACCGCTGGGCATCGCAACTAGGGTGCCGCCCGTTTCGCCGGATGGGTCCACCGGAGGCGCCGTG
>SCSV01000421.1 GCA_004297555.1 Salinibacterium sp. | reverse complement strand
CCGATGAACAAAAGCCAGAAGTGAATCTTGCCGAGTCTCTCGTTGAGCATCCGGCCTGTCCACTTGGGCCACCAGAAGTAGAAGCCGCTGAACATGGCAAAGACGACGGTACCGAACACCACATAGTGGAAATGGGCAACGACGAAATAGCTGTCGGACACGTGGAAGTCGAGCGGCGGCGAGGCGAGGATCACGCCAGTCAAGCCGCCGAAGGTGAAGGTGATGAGGAACCCGATGGCCCAGAGCATGGGCGTCTCGAAGGTCACCGAGCCTCGCCACATCGTGCCGATCCAGTTGAAGATCTTCACACCGGTGGGCACGGCGATGAGCATCGTCATGAGCGCGAAGAATGGCAGCAGCACCGAGCCCGTCACATACATGTGGTGCGCCCACACCGTCATCGAGAGCGCCGCAATGGCGATCGTCGCGTAGATCAGCGTCTTGTAGCCGAAGATCGGCTTGCGGCTGAACACCGGCAGCACTTCGGAGATGATGCCGAAGAACGGCAGAGCAATGATGTAAACCTCGGGATGCCCGAAGAACCAGAACAGGTGCTGCCAGAGGATGGCGCCGCCATTCGCGGGGTTGTAGACATGCGCCCCGAACACCCGATCGGCGCCGAGCGCGAAGAGTGCCGCGGCGAGCACTGGGAACGCCATAATGACGAGCAGTGAGGTAACAAGGGTGTTCCAGCTGAAGATGGGCATCCGGAACATCGTCATTCCGGGTGCACGCATGGTGATGATCGTGGTGATGAAGTTGACCGCACCGAGGATGGTGCCGAAACCGCTGAGCGCGAGGCCGAAGACCCAGAGGTTGCCGCCGTAGCCGGGCGAGAAGGTGGTGTTCGAGAGCGGCGCGTAGGCGAACCAGCCGAACGAGGCGGCACCTTGCGGAGTGATGAAGCCAGCGACGGCAATGAGGCTACCGAAGCTGTACAACCAGTAGGCGAAGGCATTCAGGCGAGGGAACGCGACGTCGGGAGCACCAATCTGCAGCGGCATGAGCACGTTGCCGAAGCCTGCGAAAAGCGGGGTCGCGAACATGAGCAACATGATCGTTCCGTGCATCGTGAAGAGCTGGTTGTACTGCTCTCCCGTAGGCACGAGGTTCTCGCCTGGGGTGAAGAGCTGAGCGCGGATGACGAGCGCCATCACGCCGCCAAGCATGAAGTACAGGAACGAAGTGATCAGGTAGAGGTACCCGATGGTCTTGTGGTCGGTCGAGGTGATCCAGTTGACGAAGACGTTGCCCTTGCGTTCAACCTTCGGGGTGCCGAATTGCGACGAAACCGCAGCTGTCGTTGTCATGCCCTATCCCTCGCTACCGGTGTTGTTCGGCAGGTTCTGGTTCGTGTCGTAGTTGGCGCCGAGCTGACCACTGAAGCCGGCTGCCCGTTGCGCAGCAATGTAGGCGTCGTAGTCCTTTTGGGAGACTACTTTCACTTGGAAGAGCATGAGCGAGTGGAACTCGCCGCACAATTCGGCGCACTTGCCCTGATAGGTGCCGATCTTCTCGGGCGTGAAGTACTCGTAGTTGGTCTTGCCGGGAATCATGTCCTTCTTGTACAAGAAGTTGACGATCCAGAATGAGTGGATGACGTCGCGCGATTCGATCTGAACCTGCACCGACTTGCCGACCGGTAGGTAGAGCACCGGCAGATTGTCAGTGTTGATCGAGCCGTCTGGGTTGAAGTCAGCCTGCACTCCGGCGCTGTACACCTTCTCGTTGACGTAGTTGAAGTCCCACGACCAGCGCTTGCCGTAGACCTGAATCTTCACGTCGGGGTGGGCAGTCGGCTGCTCGATAGCCGCCTGATCGCGAGCAGTGAAAGCGAAGAAGCCTAGGACGAGAATGAGCGGGATGATCGTGTAGAAGATCTCGATCGGCATGTTGTAGCGCAACTGCACCGGCAGGCCTGTCTGGCCCTTGCGGCGGCGATACACGACGGCAGCCCAGATGATGAGCCCCCAGGTGACAACACCGACGCACAGCAGCACGATCCACGATGTGACCCAGAGACCGATCACACGGTCGACATGGTTGGTGGTGCCGGGTTGGGTCGGCAGCCAGCCCTGAAGCTCATCTTGCGTGCATCCCGCAAGGACCACCGTCACTAGGAGGCTAAGGGGAATCGCGGCCCATCTGTGAAGGCGTCTCGAGCGCACCTGTAACCTCTCGCAAAACACGTAACTGATCCACGCAAGTCTATAGCCAGCGGGTAGGTGCGCCGTCGCACCGCCGCTCCCCCCGCACTCTGAAAATCGGGCCCGGAAAGAGAACTGGGGCGCGCCCTTTCGAGCGCGCCCCAGCCAAATCCAATGGATCAGTGGAAGCTGTCTCCGCACGCGCAGCTACCGGCAGCGTTCGGGTTGTCGATTGTGAATCCCTGCTTCTGAATCGTGTCTTCGAAGTCGATCGTCGCACCGTCGAGGTACGGGATGCTCATCTTGTCCACGACGACCTCAACGCCATCGCCGAACTCCACCGAGGCATCGCCTTCGAGGCTGCGCTCATCGAAGTAGAGCTGGTAGATCAGGCCGGAGCAACCACCAGGCTGCACGGCCACCCGAAGACGAAGGTCGTCGCGACCCTCCTGCGCCAGCAGGCTGCGCACCTTGGTAGCCGCGACGTCAGTGAGCGCAACGCCGTGGGCGGCACCCGTCGAGGGCGCGTCGGTCTGTACGGCTGTATCAGTCATGGAGCAATTCTACCCGCCGTTTCGAGCTTCGCGAGCAGCACGGCCTCGGTGAGGATGGCGCGGCGGAATACCCCGAGGTGCAGTGACTCGTTCGGGCTGTGCGCACGGGCATCCGGATCCTCCACACCGGTAATGAGAATCTGCGCATCGGGGAACACCTCGACGAGGTCCGAGATGAATGGGATGGTGCCGCCGATGCCCATTTCGACCGCGTCCACCCCCCAGCCCTCGCGCATCGCTTGCTTCGCTAAAGCCACAGCCGAGCCCGCGGTATCGACGAGAAAGGGGTTGCCCAGATCGATGTCGTAGAAGTGCAGTTGGGCGCCGAATGGCGCGTTCTCGCGCAAGTGGGCCTCGAGGGCGACGAAGGCGTCGGCGGCGCTCTGACCCGGCGCAATTCGTGCACTGACCTTCACGCTCACCGATGAGGCCAACGTGTTGGATGCGTTCTGCACGCTCGGCGCGTCGATCCCGGTGATGGTGATGGCGGGCTGGTCCCACAGGCGGTTGAGCACTGCACCATGACCGATTGGCTGCACGCCCTCGAGCAGCGCTGCCTCCTGCCGCAGGGTTTCTTCGCTGTACTCCGGAGTCTCAGTCTCGCGCGAAGTCAACCCAGCGACAGCTATGGACCCGTCGTCGTTGTACAAGGTCGCGAGCAGTCTGATCGTCGCGAGCATCGCATCCGGAACCGCTCCGCCGAACATGCCGGAGTGCGAAGCATGGTCGAGAGTGGAGATTGTTACTTTGAAGATCACGTTGCCGCGAAGGCTCACGGTGAGGCCGGGGGTTTGGGCATCCCAGTTGTCGGAGTCGGCAATGACGATGATGTCGGCCGCAAGCTGATCGCGGTGCTTCGTGATGAAATTGGCGAAAGAGCGCGAACCATACTCCTCCTCCCCCTCGATAAAGGCGACGAGGCCCAGGTCAAACTCCGGTCCAAGCGTCTCGACGAGAGCGCGGATGGCCGCAACATGGGTCATTACGCCGGCCTTGTCGTCGGCAGCACCCCGGCCATACAGGCGATCGCCGCGAACGGTCGGCTCGAACGCGGGCGAATGCCACTCGGTCTCGAGTCCCGGCGGCTGCACGTCGTGGTGTGCATAAAAGAGGATGCTCGGTTTGCCGTTTCGCGCAGCCCGGCGCGCGAGCACGGCCGGTTGGCCAGCGCGCTCGGCATCGATCGGGGCGCGGGCAATTTCAACCGACTCGAAGACTTCGAGCTCCTCAAGCAGTACCTTGACGGCCTGAGCGCTCTCCTCTACTCGTTGCGCGTCAAAGCCGTCCCAAGAGACCGAGGGGATACGCACGAGTCGGGCCAGGTCGGCGATCGCGGTCGGGAGCCCTGCTTGCACCGCCTCACGCAGATTGGCCAGCAGCGGCTGTGGCAAAGCGGTTTCAGTCATGCGAGTAATCTAGAGCAGACCCCAGAGCAAGGACTTTTTTCGTGGCCAAGAAATCTACTGACGAAGCGAGCAACGAGCTCGACACAGGAGCCGTTGCGACGGGCAAGGGTCGCCCCACCCCCACTCGGCGCGAAAAGGAAGACGCGCGCAAGCAACCTCTCGTCGGAGGCGACCGAACAGCCGCACGCCAGCAGTCGCGCGAACTCGCGAAGGCACAGCGTGAGAAGCAGCGCGCCGGCGCTCTCGCGGGCGACGACCGATACCTTTCCCCGGTCGACCGCGGTCCGCAGAGACGCTTTGCGCGCGAGTATGTTGACGCGCGCTTCAGCATCGCCGAGTTGATGGTGCCCTTGCTCATTTTCGCGATCATCCTGAGCTTCGTCCGGGTGCCCAAGTCTGTGCTCGAATTGAGCACCATCGTCTTCGTGAGCTTCTTCGTAGTCCTTCTCGCGGATTGCTTCCTGTTGGCTTTCCGCCTTCGGCGCAAGCTAGCCGCGAAGTACGGCGCAGAGAACGTGCAAAAAGTAGGGCTCTACGCGTCGATGCGGGCGCTGACCCTGCCGATTCTGCGGGTGCCGAGAACCAAGGTCAGGCGCGGGCAGTACCCCGAGTAGTTTTCGCGAGGCCACGATTGATCTCTCGTGCCCACAGTGGGCCACGGTAGAGAAAACCCGTGTAGCCCTGCACGAGAGTTGCCCCGGCAGCGAGCCGCTCGGCGACATCCTCGGCAGTCTCGACTCCCCCGACCGAGATGACACAGAACTCGGCGGGAACGACCCCGCGGATGATCGCGAGCAGTTGCTTCGAGCGCGCAGCCACAGGCGGGCCCGACAGCCCCCCGGCGCCCGCCGCCGCCACGATCGCGGGATCGGTCACGAGACCTTCACGGGACAGCGTGGTGTTGCTCGCGATAATGCCCGCGAGGCGCAGTTCGACGGCGAGCTTCGCGATGCGCTCGACCTGCTCGTCGGTGAGGTCGGGCGCGATCTTCACGAGCACGGGAGTGGTCCCGGCCTCATCGCGCACGGCCGCGAGCAAGGGCGACAGCTTGTCGAGCTCCTGCAGGCCACGCAAGCCGGGTGTGTTAGGCGAACTCACGTTGACAACGAGGTAGTCCGCGAGTGGAGCGATCAGCCGCGTGCTGTGCAGATAGTCGTTGATCGCGTCATCCACCTCGACCACACGGGACTTGCCGATGTTCACGCCGATGACCGGCCGCCGTGATGCCCGCCGTGCCTTGGCGATGACCTCGCCCGCGCGGGCGGCCCCGTGGTTGTTGAAGCCCATGCGGTTGATGACCGCGCGGTCGGCAATGAGCCGGAAGAGCCGCGGCTTGGGGTTGCCAGGCTGCGGCACGGCCGTAATCGTGCCGACCTCCACATGACCGAATCCGAGCTGGCCGAGTCCCCGGATGCCCGTGCCCTCCTTATCGAATCCAGCCGCGACACCGAATGGCGAATCGAATTCCAGGCCGAGCGCGTGCACGCGCAACGAATCAACCGGCCTGGTGAAGCGGCGTACTAGGACGCCGACACCCAGGACTGGTAGCGCCCGGATGACCGTGAAGGCCAGGGTGTGAGCGCGCTCGGGGTCGAGGCGCGAGAGGAAGAGGCGGAAGAGTGTGCGATACATGCCGTAGTTAGGCTATCGGCCAGCCAGGCGGTTTCAGCTCGCTGGCGCGTCCGCGGTGCCGTGGTGGTCGACGCGGAGCAGCATGATGGCTGCCTCGAAGTCGTCGAGCGAGTCGAAGCCCTGGTACACGCTCGCAAATCGCAGATAGGCGACCTCGTCGAGCTCGCGCAGCGGGGTGAGAATCGACAACCCGATTTCGTTGGCCTCGACCTGGGCGACACCAGTTGCGCGGATGGTCTCTTCGACGCGCTGGGCTAGCACAGCGAGGTCGGTGTCCGTCACAGGGCGCCCCTGGCAGGCTTTGCGCACACCCGCGACGATCTTCTCGCGGCTGAACGGCTCAACAACGCCGTTGCGCTTGATCACACTGAGACTCGCGGTCTCGGTCGTGCTGAAGCGGCGACCGCATTCCGGGCACTGGCGCCGACGGCGAATGGAAAGCCCGTCATCGCTCGTGCGCGAGTCGATGACGCGACTGTCCGGATGCCGGCAGAAAGGGCAGAACATAGTGTCTACAGAATATCGCTAGCGATCCTCGAAGCGAGCAGTGACCGCACCGCCATGGGCCGGCAGATCCTCCGCCGTGGAGAGCGTCACGATGCGATCGCACACCGATTCGAGTGCCCCCCGGTCGTAGTTGATGACTTGTTGCGGCCTGAGGAACGTGTAGGCGCCCAGCCCGGACGCGAATCGGGACTGGCCGCCAGTCGGCAGCACGTGGTTCGACCCGGCCAAGTAGTCGCCAAGCGAGACAGGCGAATTCGGGCCTAGGAAGATCGCGCCCGCGCTCTCGATCAGATCGAGCACCGCACCCGGGTCGGCGGTCTGCACTTCGAGGTGCTCGGGGCCATACGCGTTGCTGAAGGCGACGGCCTGGGTGAGGTCGTTCACGAGTACGATCGCTGACTGCTCACCCCGCAGTGCTGCGGTGACCCGCTCGGAGTGCGCCGTGGTCGCGGCCAGACGCTCGACTTCGGATGCGACGGCGATCGCGAGTTCGGGCGAGTCGGTGACGAGCACCGAGGCAGCGAGCTCGTCGTGCTCGGCCTGGCTGATCAGGTCGGTGGCGACCAGGTAGGGATCGGCCGTGGCGTCCGCAATCACCAGGATCTCGGTCGGTCCGGCCTCGGCATCGATACCCGTCGCTCCACGAACCAATCTCTTGGCAGCAGCGACGTACACGTTTCCGGGGCCGGTGATGATGTCGACCGGATCGAGGCTGAGATCGGGCACCCCGTATGCCAGGGCGCCGATCGCGCCCGCCCCGCCCATCGCGTAGACCTCGTTGATGCCGAGGAGTCCGGCCGCACCGAGAATCGTCGGGTGCACTGAGCCGTCGAAGGCCTTCTGCGCCGGCGAGGCGAGAGCGACCGAGGCAACACCGGCGATCTGGGCTGGAACGACGTTCATCACGACGCTCGAGGGATACACCGCCTTGCCACCGGGAACATAGAGGCCGACCCGGTTGACCGGCCTCCAGCGCTGCACGATGTGCGCACCCGGCCCGAGGGTTGTCACGGTGCTTTCGGGCACTTGCGCGCGAGTGGCTTCCCGCACCCGATCGATCGCGGATTCGAGGGCTTCGCGCACGCGCGGCTCGAGCGAGCGAACGGCACGCGACACTTCGTCGGCGTGGATGCGGATGTGTTCGGGGCGCACCCCATCGAGTCGCTCGGCTTGGTCGAGGAGCGCCCCCTCGCCGCGGGCGCGCACGTCGTCGATGAGCCCTGCGGCGATCGCCGAGGCCGCCGAGACGTCGAGGGCGGCCCGGGGCACGAGGCGTGCGAGTTCGCTGCGGCTGGGCGTGACGTCGCGGAGGTCAATGGTCTGCATCATGGCCTGACCATGTTAGTTCGTGCCGCCTTGGGCCGTTTGGGGCACGGCGGGAATAACCGCGAGCGTGGGATGATTGATTCGCACAATGAACGCTTCCGCCTCTCACCCAGCTGACGCCCCGGCCGATCGGCTCGAGGCCTTCAAGCAAGCGTTTCGGCGGCATGCGGCCGGAGTAGCGGTCGTTACGTCGTTGCGACCGGACGGGCATCCGGTGGGCTTCACGGCGACCTCGCTAGCATCCCTGTCGGCCACTCCCCCTCTCGCGACCTTCAACATGGCGCGCATTTCCAGTGCCTGGCCGGCGATGACCGTGGGTAACCACGTCGCCATTCACACGCTTGGCCCGCGCACGCGCTTTCTCGCCGAACTCATGGCCGGCGACCACGATGTGCGCTTCGATGGCGAGCACTGGCATCCCGGGCCCCATGGCCTTCCGATTCTCGAGGGCGTCACGGCCTGGATGCTCGGCGCGGTTGTCGAAGTGCATCCGATCGAGGAGAGCGCTGTGATCGTCGTCGCCATCGAGGATGGCGGGTTGGGCCCGGAGGACGAGGCGCTGCTGTATCACGAGCGCCAGTACCGAAAGCCCGGCGAAATGGTTTAGGCGCTCACGCCAAACACTGCGGGCCGAGCAGGGTTTTCAATTCGCCGTATAGGTCAGCGGAGACCTGCACCGGAAACGGCACGTCGTAGACCCGAGCGGTCGCTGTCGACTCCTTGATGAGCCGAACGCGCACTTCGGTGTCGCCGGCGTGCCGGATGAGCACGTCATTCATCGCGCCGACCACCTCGGGCGTGGCGCGCACATCCGGCATCGAGATGATGAGTGGCCCCGAGCCGAGGCTCTGCCCAAGGTCGGGCGTCGACAGGCTGACCGCGTGGATGTTCACCCCGTCATCGCGCGCACTGACGCGGCCGCGAACCACGACGATCGAGTCGTTTGTGAGGGCTGGCGAGAACTCTTGGTAGGTCTTGCCGAGGAACATCACGGTGATCTCGGCGCCGAAGTCTTCGACCTGCACGATGCCGTACTGGTTACCGGTATTGCGGGCCACGCGATGCTGCACGTTCGTGATGAGCCCGGCGATCGTGACGTGCTCCCCCTCCCGCGGTCCCTCCCCGCTCAACACCTCGGAGATCGAGGAGGTGGCGAGCTTCATGAGCTTGGACTCAAGCCCGGAGAGCGGATGATCGGACACATAAAGTCCGAGCATCTCGCGTTCGAAACCCAGCTTGTTGCGCTTCGGCCACTCCGGTCGGTCCACAATGCTGACTTGCTCCAGCTCGATATCGAAAAGACCCATCTGGCCGGTGCGCTCGTTGTCCTCGGCATCCTTCTTCGTCTTGATGTGATCATCGATCACGCGTTCGTGCGCGTCGTAGAGCGCGCGCCGGGTGTTGCCGAGCGAATCAAAAGCGCCCGCCTTGATAAGCGATTCGATAGTGCGCTTGTTGATGACCTGCAACGGCACCTTGCCGAGGAAGTCGTGGAATGAGGTGAAACGGCCTTTAGCCTTGCGGGCTTCGGCGATCGCTTCGACAACATTGAAGCCGACGTTGCACACCGCACCGAGACCGAAGC
>SCSV01000420.1 GCA_004297555.1 Salinibacterium sp. | reverse complement strand
CTGGCCTCGGACATCTTCAACCAGCCCACCGGCATCGCGCTCTACTTCCGCAACGCCATGGACGTTACGGTCGGCGCGGTCTACCTCGAGGAGTGCTACATCCAGGGCCACCAGATGTCGGTGAGCTCGGGCTCGGTCCTCGTCATGGAAGGCGTCAGCCTCCAGTTCGACCAGCTCAAGCCGATCCGGATGCAGCTGACCGGCGACAACCCGAACCTGCTGTTCGCCAACCAGTAGCCTGATCATGTTCCTCGATGCCTTCCTCGACGAGCTCGCGCAACAGGGCCGCCCTACGCTCGCCAAGACCGCCGGCATCCTGGCGCCCAAGCAGGCCGACCGCCTGTTCGAGCGCATGACCGCCGCCGGCGCGCTGGGCTCGACCGCCATGTTCGGTGCCCAGAAGGCCAAGGCCGGCCTCACGCCCGAGCCCTGGGACGGGCCGCAGGGCGGGGTCGGCATGGCCGCTGCCAAGGGCGCAGGCGGAGGGGCCATGGCGGCCGCGCTGATCGCTCTTCTCGGTCGCCTTGGCCAGCGCAAGGCCTACGGCGCCAAGCGCCGCTAGGGCCAGAGCTCGAGCTCGGATAGCACCAACAGCGCGCGACCCACGGCGTCCTGCCAGCCGGGCTGACCGACGACCTTGAGCACCCGCACGGTGTAGAACTTCTGCGGCAAGATCTCCGCTGGGGGCGCGTAAGTGACGTGCACCGACCGCGGGAAGATCCCGTCCATCGCCGTGATCATGATCAGCAGGATGTCCGGCGAGGCGATCGTCGGCGGCCGCAGCGGGAACACCTGGTAGATGTAGTCGGCGCCGGCGACCGCGTGTTCGATCGTCATCCGGCCGCCCGGCTTGCGGTACGACTCGTAGCGAATGGGCTGCACGGTCTCGACCCGGGAGGCCTCCATGCGGGCGAACGCCCCAGTGATCGCATTGGACTTGTCGTCCATCAGCCCGGCCTCCCGGAGTGCGGTGTCGGCCTCCTCGGCGCGCCGGCGAACCTCATCGCGGCGAGCTCGGACGGCTTCGTGGGTCTGCTTTTCCTTCTCGGCATCGAACAGTCGGGTCATGTTGCTCCTAAAAAAACGGCATCCGCCGCGGGTGATTGGGTCACGTCGACGGTACCACGGCGTCCTCGATGAGCACCGCGGCACGATCGATCTTCGCGGCGAACGCGGCCTGGCCCGGCGCCTCGCTGGTCCAGTTCAGCAGCGACGTAGCGGCTGCACGGTACTTCTCGAGCGTCAGCCTGCCGGCGAGGTAGTGATAGCGCTGGAACACGAACGCGGTCTGAATGACGTCCTGCATGCAGTAGAGGTCGATGCTCTTGGCGGCCTCCGCATTGACCGGGATCGTCTTCCAGGTCTCGTACACCTTGCTGCCGTCGATCTCGACCTTGCCGGGCAACCCCATGAGCACTGCCAGGCTCTCGAGGTGCGGCCTGGGAAACGAGCCGCGATTGGTCCAGAGCTCGGACACGTCGTCGTGCTTGCCCTGGTACTTGTCGCGGTACTCCTTGGACCACTGCGAGACCCCGCCTCGGTTGTCGGGTTGCAGGCCGAATAGCCACGTCAGCGGGATGCCGTAGCGAAACGCGCGCGTCTGCAGCACGGGCACGTCGAACCGCGAGCCGTACCAATCGACCATGCGCAACGACTCGTCGGGCAAGTTCTTCATCCGCAATACCGACGTGGAGCCCTCGCCCTACGAGTCGTTGCGCATGGTCGATTGGTACGGCTCGTGGTTCGACG
>SCSV01000419.1 GCA_004297555.1 Salinibacterium sp. | reverse complement strand
CACACGTGAGCACCGAACGCACCTTGACCTGCTCGACTCCGGCCGCGATGAGGTCATCGATGAGCACGTCACCGATGTCGTGACCGGCAGCACCGATCACGTTGCCCTTGGCGTCGACCGCGTCCTCAGCGAGGCTGCGGGCGTAGACCGAGTTCTCGACGTTGACGTCGCGAACCAGCACACCGTCGGCACCCTTGGCTGCGATCGTGAGATCGAGGCCCTTGCTCGTGCCGCAGTCGTTCTCGCGGATGATGACATCCTGAGAGACGTCGACGAGGCGGCGCGTGAGGTAACCCGAGTCAGCGGTACGAAGTGCCGTGTCGGCGAGGCCCTTACGGGCACCGTGGGTCGAGATGAAGTACTCGGCCACCGACAGACCCTCGCGGTAGCTCGCGATGATCGGACGCGGGATGATCTCACCCTTCGGGTTCGACACGAGACCACGCATACCGGCGATCTGGCGAACCTGCATCCAGTTACCACGGGCTCCAGAGGAGACCATGCGGTTGATGTTGTTCGACTCGGGAAGGTTGTCTTCCATCGCCTTGGCAACCTCGGCGGTCGCGCGGTTCCAGATCTCGATGAGCTCCTGACGACGCTCGGCCTCGGTGGTGAGACCCTTCTCGAACTGGTCCTGCACCTTGCCGGCCTGCTTCTCATAGCCCGCGATGATCTCGCGCTTGTTCGGCGGAGTGAGGATGTCGCTCAGCGCAACGGTCACGCCCGAGCGGGTAGCCCAGTAGAAACCGGCATCCTTGATGCGGTCGAGCGCCGCAGCAACTTCGACCTTCGGGTAGCGCTCGGCGAGGTCGTTGACGATCGACGAGATCTGGCCCTTGTCAGCCACGGCCTCGATGTACGGGTAGTCCGCCGGCAGCGTCTCGTTGAAGATCGCGCGACCGAGCGTGGTCTCCTTGAGCACGGAACCGCCCTGCACGAAACCTTCCGGCGCTTCACCCTCGGCGAAGTGCACGTTGTCGAGACGGATGCGCACCTTCGCGTTCAGGTGCAGCGTGTGCTGATCGTGCGCGAGGATCGCTTCGGCCACCGAGGAGAACGCGCGGCCTTCGCCGACAGCTCCCTCTTCAATGGTCGTGAGGTGGTGCAGACCGATGATCATGTCCTGTGTGGGCAGGGTCACCGGACGGCCATCCGACGGCTTGAGGATGTTGTTCGACGCGAGCATGAGCACGCGGGCCTCGGCCTGTGCCTCAACCGACAGCGGAAGGTGCACAGCCATCTGGTCACCGTCGAAGTCGGCGTTGAACGCTGCACACACGAGCGGGTGAAGCTGGATGGCCTTGCCCTCGACGAGCTGCGGTTCGAATGCCTGGATGCCCAATCGGTGCAGCGTTGGTGCGCGGTTGAGCAGCACGGGGCGCTCGCGAATGATCTCCTCGAGCACGTCCCACACCTGCGGACGGCTGCGCTCAACCATGCGCTTGGCGCTCTTGATGTTCTGCGCGTGGCTCAGGTCGATGAGTCGCTTGATCACGAACGGCTTGAACAGCTCGAGTGCCATCTGCTTGGGCAGACCGCACTGGTGCAGCTTGAGCTGCGGACCGACGATGATGACCGAACGGCCCGAGTAGTCGACGCGCTTGCCGAGCAAGTTCTGGCGGAACCGGCCCTGCTTACCCTTGAGCATGTCGCTGAGGGACTTGAGCGCGCGGTTGCCGGTACCGGTGACCGGGCGACCACGGCGGCCGTTGTCGAACAGTGCGTCCACGGCCTCCTGAAGCATGCGCTTCTCGTTGTTGACGATGATCTCGGGAGCACCGAGATCGAGCAGGCGGCGGAGTCGGTTGTTGCGATTGATCACGCGGCGGTACAGGTCGTTGAGGTCGGAGGTCGCGAAGCGGCCACCGTCGAGCTGCACCATCGGACGCAGTTCCGGCGGGATGACCGGAACGACTTCGAGCACCATCGCGGCCGGCGAGTTGCCGGTCTGCAGGAAGGAGTTGACGACGCGCAGTCGCTTGATCGCGCGGATCTTCTTCTGGCCCTTGCCGTTGGCGATCTGGTCGTGCAGATCGACGCTCTCAGCTTCGAGGTCGAAGGCCTGCAGGCGCTTCTGGATCGCCTCGGCTCCCATGTAGGCCTCGAAGTACATGCCGAAGCGGTCTTCGAGCTCCTGGAACACGGAGTCTTCCGGCTTGAGGTCGCCGACCTTGAGGTTGCGGAAGTCTTCCCACACCCGCTCGAGCTGGGCGATCTGCTCGTCGAAGGACTTGCGCGCCTGGCTCATCTCCTTCTCGGCGCCATCCTTCACGCGACGCTTCTGGTCGCTCTTGGCACCCTCGGCTTCGAGAGCCGCGAGGTCTTCCTCGAGCTTCGTGAGACGCTCGGCGATGCGGGCATCCCGCTGTCCTTCGAGGGTCTTGATCTCGAGACGGATCTCGTTCTCGAGGCCCGGGAGGTCTGCGTGACGCGCCTCTTCGTCAACCGAGATGATCATGTACGCGGCGAAGTAGATGACCTTCTCGAGGTCTTTCGGCGCCATGTCGAGCAGGTAGCCGAGGCGGCTCGGCACACCCTTGAAGTACCAGATGTGCGTGACCGGAGCTGCGAGCTCGATGTGGCCCATGCGCTCACGGCGCACCGAGGACTTGGTGACCTCGACGCCGCAGCGCTCGCACACGATGCCCTTGAAGCGCACGCGCTTGTACTTACCGCACGAGCACTCCCAGTCGCGGGACGGTCCGAAAATCTGCTCTCCGAACAGACCGTCCTTCTCCGGCTTGAGCGTGCGGTAGTTGATGGTCTCGGGCTTCTTTACCTCGCCGTGTGACCAGCGACGGATGTCGTCGGCAGTCGCAAGGCCAATCTTGATTTCGTCAAACGCGTGAACGTCGAGCACTGTGTTCTTCTCTCTTTAAGAGTCGCTTGTGGATGTCTGGGTGCCGGGGCGGAGTTAGATCTCGTCGATCGACGAAGACTCGAACCGCGTGGAAATGTTGATGCCCAGCTCTTCCGCTGCGCGGAAAACCTCGTCATCCGTGTCGCGCAGATTGACCACTGAGCCGTCGGCCGAGAGCACCTCGACGTTCAGACACAGCGATTGCATCTCCTTGATCAACACCTTGAAGCTTTCGGGGATGCCCGGCTCCTGGATGTTCTCGCCCTTGACGATCGCCTCGTAGACCTTGACGCGGCCGAGGATGTCGTCGGACTTGATCGTGAGCAGCTCCTGCAGGGCGTAGGCGGCGCCGTATGCCTCGAGCGCCCACACCTCCATCTCGCCGAATCGCTGTCCACCGAACTGCGCCTTACCACCGAGCGGCTGCTGCGTGATCATCGAGTACGGACCCGTCGAGCGAGCGTGGATCTTGTCGTCGACCAAGTGGTGCAGCTTGAGGATGTACATGTAGCCGACCGAGACGGGCTCGGGGAACGGCTCGCCGGAGCGACCGTCGAAGAGCATCGTCTTGCCGCTCGCATCGATAAGTCGCTCGCCATCGCGGGTAGGCAACGTCGAGTCGAGCAGGCCGGCGATTTCTTCCTCGAGCGCGCCGTCGAACACCGGGGTCGCAACCTTGGTGCCCGGCTCAGCCGCGTGCGCAGCCTCC
>SCSV01000418.1 GCA_004297555.1 Salinibacterium sp. | reverse complement strand
ACGAGGAATACACGGCCACGCTTGCCCCATACATCGGATCACAGGTAGCGGCGGTGGATCCTGATCTGTTCGCCGGACGCTAGCCGGGCATCCCGATCGGCCTTTAGCGTTCGGTAAAGCTCGCTTTGGCTTCGTTCACGGTCTTGAAGATGCCGAGATTCTTGGCGAGCCGCGTCATTGCGACGAAGCCTTCGCCCCAGCGGGCCTCGATCATCCCGGCGAATTCGCCGTTCGATTTGCCGATCCACAGTCCCGACTGAACGGCTGTCCATTCGATCGTCGGGGTTCGTTGCAGCTGCGTCTTCTCGACTTGGCCCTTGCGGGGGTTGGTCATCGTCATCGTGGGCTCTCCTTCGCTTTCGCCAGTGAATGCGGGGACGCTCTCGGGTTGCAACATGCGAACGTGCTGCTAGTAAACCGCGGCCCGCCTTTGAGAGGCCCCGGTTTGCAGATAACTCAGAGCAAACGGGGGTCACGCCTACACGACCGGAGATCGAGCTGAGACCAGATTGTTATGAGCAATACCCGCGTTAGTGCTAGCCTGGCGCTCTCTCGCCCAGGATTGGAGCAACGATGCACCGCCCCCTCACCCCCGTTATTGCCCTTTCGGCGACCGCATTCGTGATACTCACTTTGGGTGGTTGTGCCAATCCACCCGCGCCAGCTCCCTCGGCCACTAGTTCGAGTCCCGTCAAGGTGACTTCGACCCCGACCGCGACTTCCGAACCCTTGCCCGATGACGCGCTCCTGAGAGTCTCGGCGACAATCCATGAGGCCAATGGAGCGACCGCCGACCTCGTGCAGACCGTCTACAAGCCGGTCGCTCCGACCGCGGCCGACAAGGCACAGCTCACCGCAGAGTGCAACATCCCAGGGGAGCCGGGCTGGCAGACGGTGATCGCGAACCCGCTCATCGTCAAGACGACGATGACGGCAACGATGCGACCGCGTTCTCCGAAATTCACCGAGCGTGTCAGCTTTGGCTTCGTTGGCTTCGGCCCGCAAGCGTACTCGGGCGACGAGGTGACTGGGCAGTCATACTGCGCGGAGGGGGCCATGCTCTTGCCTGGCACCGTGCACGGCATAGCGGCGGTGCCTTCGAGTGACCCGGTCCACGGTCTATACGGTTGGGCCGGCCAATACGCCGGTTATGGATTCAGCGGTTCGGGCAACTTGCCGGCGGACGATCCAGAGGATGGCGGCGGTACCGCAGTCGTTTCGAACTGTGTTGTCGAACTAAGCCCAGAAGCGGCGGTGGCGAGCGCAAAGCTCGCGGCCTGGCCGGCGCGACCGTACAAGAAGATCGACGCGTGCGCGTTCAGTATGGACTAATACCCGCCATCAATGTCAGTGGCCCCTTGTAGTCTCGAAGAAATTCCCTCGACACGCCGGGAACACTACATATAGTGGAATGACATGGATGTCATTGCCGTTATATAGTGGTGACTCACCGGGGAACACCGGGAAAACATCGAGAAGACTAGAGGAGGTTCGAATGGACAACGACAACGACAACGTTGGCGGTTATGCAGTCCCCGTCGACCCAATGGATCTTCTGCAGTGCGACAGCTGCCAGTAGCGCTTCGTACCTAAGATTCCTGAAGCCCCGGCTGACCAATAACGGTCACCGGGGCTTCCCCCTTGTTGCCCGTCCTTAAGGGCTGGGCGGCGCTCGGCGGTTAGGCTGGCGAGATGCCAGTCAACCCCGACCTTCAAGGTCGCGAATTTCCTCCCGTCGCCCCCTACCTCGTGGGCCGCGAGAAAGTGCGCGAATTCGCTCGCGCCGTCTTCGCTACGAGCCCACTCAATTACTCCCCCGAAGCGGCATCCGCTGCTGGATACTCCGATGTGGTGGCCCCACCAACGTTCCCCGTGGTCGTGCAAGAGGCGACGCTCGCCCAACTCCTCGCCGAACCGGATGCCGGAATCGATTTCACGCGCGTCGTGCACGGCGATCAGCGATTCGCCTACACTCGCCCGATCGTCGCCGGCGACGAATTGACCGCGACCCTGTCGGTGACGAGCATCAAGACGCTCGGCGGTCACTCGATGGTCACCTCCGAGTCGACCATGGTCGACGCGAGCGGCGGCCACGTGGTGACCGCGATCTCCACGCTCGTGATCCGGGGAGACGAGTCATGACCGCGCTCACCGTCGGCGAGGTCGTGGCCGAGAGAAGCTTCCAGCTGACCCGGGACTCGCTCGTTCGCTATGCGGGGGCATCCGGAGATTTCAACCCCATTCACTATCGGGATGACGTAGCCCAGTCGGTGGGACTGCCCGGCGTGCTCGCCCACGGCATGCTCACGATGGGACTCGCGGTGCAGCCGGTCGTCGACTGGCTCGGTGATCGCGGCGCGGTGCTCGACTACCAAGTGCGGTTCACCCGGCCGGTTCTGGTCGACCCGGTCGACGGCGCGACGGTAAACGTGATCGCCAAGGTTGGCGTGGTCGATGACGCCGGTGCGCGCATCGACCTGACCGTGACGTTCAACGACGAGACTGTGCTGGGCAAGGCGCAGGTTCGCGTCAGCCTCAACTGATGTTGCTCTCTGAGCTCACCACAATGCGGGTCGGTGGGCCCGCTACCGAAGCGCGCTCGCCCGCGACCGAAGCCGAACTGGTCGAGGCGACCCTCGATGCCTGGGCCTCCGGCGAGCCGTGGCTTGTCATCGGGGGCGGCTCCAACCTCGTCGTCTCCGACGAGGGATTCGACGGCATCGTCATCCGCACCCTCACGCGGGGAATCGAGCGCCTGCCCGGCGCGGGAGTGCGCATCCGGGTGCAAGCGGGAGAGCCCTGGGATGCTGTCGTCGCCCACGCAGTCAACTCCGGCTGGGCGGGCATCGAGGCTCTCAGCGGCATCCCCGGTTCGAGCGGCGCGGCCCCGATGCAGAACATCGGCGCCTACGGGCAAGAGGTTGCCTCTGCGCTCGTGGCCATCGACTTTCTCGATTACCGCACCGGGACTCTCGAGCACGTGCCCGCATTGGAGCTTGAACTCGGCTATCGCGCCTCGGCGCTGAAGCACGGGCGCGAAGGCCTCGTGGTGGCGATTGAGCTCGCGCTCGCGGAGTCCGAGCTCGGAACGGTGGGCTACCCGCAGTTGGCAGCCGCGCTCGGGGTCGAGCTGGGGGCATCCGCCCCTCTCGCGGAGATCAGGAGCAGTGTGCTCGCGCTCCGCGCGTCAAAGGGCATGGTGCTCGACGCCAACGACCCGGACTCCGTCAGTTGCGGTTCGTTCTTCACCAACCCGATCGTCAGCGAGAACTTCGCCAGACGGCTCCCCGATGCTGCACCGCGCTGGCCGGTAGAACGCGAGCCCGCCGATCTTGTGGTGCCGCTCGGCGAGGAGCCGGCCGCCCCTCGCTTCGGCCAGGAGCCGAATGTGAAGCTGAGCGCGGCCTGGCTCATCGAGAACGCGGGCATCGGCAAGGGTTTCGCCCTGCCCGGGTCGCGCGCGGCGATCTCCTCGAAGCATCCGCTCGCGATCGTCAACCAGGGTGGCGCGACGGCCGCCGAGGTCGCCGAACTGGCGCGGTTCATCGTGGCTCGAGTCAGCTCCGAGTACGGGGTGCTCCTGCGCCCCGAGCCCGTGCTCGTCGGGATCGAGCTCTAGGCGAAGAGTCGCTGCAGTCGCTGGATGCCCTCAAGCAGCGGCACATCGCCGAGCGCGTACGACAGCCTGAGGTACCCGCTCGGGCCGAAAGCCTCGCCCGGCACGACCGCGACCTCGGCCGCATCGAGGATCAGGTCGGCGAGTTCGAGCGTGGTGGTCGGCGTGACGCCCTGGTATTCGCGGCCGAGCAAGCCGGTGACGTCCGGGTAGACGTAGAAGGCACCCTCGGGGTTCGGGCAGGTGAGTCCGTCGATCTTGTTCAGCTCGGCGACGATCACGTTGCGTCGCTTCTCGAAGGCCTGGCGCATGGCCTCGACCGCTTCTTGCGGGCCGGTGAGCGCCTCGATCGCGGCGCGCTGGGAAATGTTCGAGACATTGCTCGACAGGTGCGACTGGAGGTTGCCCGCGGCCTTGATGACATCCGCGGGGCCCACCATCCAGCCCAGACGCCAGCCGGTCATGGCGTAGCTTTTCGCGACGCCATTGACGAGAATCGTGCGGTCGGCCAGCTCCGGAACAGCATCCACAATCGAAGTCGCCGTGATGCCGTCGTAGACCAGGTTCTGGTAGATCTCGTCGGAGATTACCCACAGGCCGTGCTCGAGCGCCCACTCGCCAACCGCCGCGACTTGTCCCGCTGAGTACACAGCGCCCGTCGGGTTGGAGGGGGAGACGAAGAGCAGCACCTTCGTGCGGTCAGTGCGTGCCGCCTCCAGTTGCTCGACAGTCACGAGGTAGTCCTGGTCAGCACCCGCGAAAACCTCGACGGGAACACCTCCGGCGAGCTTGATCGCCTCTGGGTAGGTGGTCCAGTACGGGGTGGGCATGAGCACTTCGTCGCCCGGGTCGACGATCGTCGCGAAAGCTTGGTAAACCGCTTGCTTGCCGCCGTTCGTGACGATTACCCGGCTCG
>SCSV01000417.1 GCA_004297555.1 Salinibacterium sp. | reverse complement strand
CGCGACGATCGTGGACAACACGAACTGCGCGATCGCCGAGGCGGCGCCCTACTGCCAGCTCGCCAACGCGTATCAACAGGAGCTCCACGTGATCACGGTGCTCGTCGATCCGCTTGTGGCGTGGCGCCGGCAGGCGCACGGTACGCCGCTTACCCATGTCATCAAGCAGGACCTCGTGCTGCGTCAGTCCATCCTGGAGTGGCCGGTGTGGTTCCCGCAGAAGGTGTTTGCGCTGTGACCGCCGCCGAACATCGCGAGTGGATGTATCAGCTGGGCCGGATGTCGATCGCTGAGATGATCGCGCTACTGTCCCGGCTAAATGGCACACGGCTCTTGCTCGAGCGCCAAGAGCAGGACCTGCGGGCCGAGCTCGAGAAGCGGAAGGAGACGATCAACCAAGACGCGTTCACGAAGAACACAACCGGGCCCGCCAAGCGGATTGTCGGGGCGGCCAAGGCGCCAGGAAGGAAGAAGAAACGATGAACCCGTGGTCGCAATACACCGCCTTCTGCAACACCTGGATCGCCATCGCGTGGCACCGCCACAAAGATCGCGGATACCCCGGCATGGTGCTCGACGCTGGACTGTGGAGGTGGCCGCGATGAAGCCCAAGGCCAAGCCCGTCAAAGACTCACGCGAAGAGGCGGTCCTCGAGGTTGCCCGCAAGCACCTGCTCGGCGCCAAGATCATCAACGTCCGCTACATGACCGCCGGCGAGGCCGCGGAGTTCGGTTGGGACAACTGCCCCGTCGTGTTCGAGCTCGACAGCGGCGCGTTCTACTGGCCCAGCCGTGACGACGAGGGCAACGACGCCGGGGCGCTGCATGGCAGTTACGCGGGCAGTCCAATCACGCTGCCGGTGTTGCGGAGGCGACGATAGTTTGGGCACGGACAAGGTGGTAAGGCTTGGCTTGGCGAACGTCGCCAGGTCAAGAAACACACAGGGCGGGCTCTAACGTCCCGACCCTCTGGACCTTGTCCGTGCCCGCTTTTGAGAGACGGCGGCCGCGAGCTGCCTTTCACCCGCGCATCCTGAGCGACTCGAGTCACTCTCGATAGGGGCCCTGCGCGGGGCTTTCCACGTCAGCCTCAGAGACTGATGGGGCGTGGTCGTCGTCTCTCGCTTTTTTAATACGAGGTGTGGGCCCAGCGGCGGGCTGCCCGCTTGGCGTCGCGATCGCGGACCATGCGAACCAGGCGCTCCCACTTCGCGGGCTCGTACTCGACCTTGGGCTCGACCCCAAACGTACGCTGGATCCACGCCTGGGCGTCGAGCCAGGCGTCTTGCATGCCGAGGTTGATCTTGTCCTGGAGCTGGCTGGGCAGCATCGCCCAGTGCGTGCCGCAGCCCCAGCGCCATCCCGGGACGTTGGATTTGCAGCCGGGCCACGAGCAGCGGCGAGTGTCGGCCATGGTCAGTGGATTGCTACCGCACCGTGGCTGTCGACCAGGTCGATGTAGTGGAGCTCGCGCGGGTGCGGGCAGCCCTCGAGGACCATGGCGAGCAGCTCGGCCTTGGTGTGGAGCGCCTTGGGCCAGCACGGCACCGACAGCATCTGGCCGTTGGCCAGCCGGAGCTGGTTGGTGGTGTGGGTGATGATCTCGGGCATGGTCAGGTCGAGGAGTTCGGCTTGAGCGCGGAGATCCGCTGGGCCAGGTAGCTGTGGCGATGCTCGAGGGCGTGGATTTGATCGCGAATCGCGGCAGCCTCGGCCTTGAGCTCGACGTACTCGTTCTCATGTACCTTCGCCGGTGGCATACCGAACGCGAACCAGGTGAACGCGTTGTCGTCCGGCGTTGGCGGCGCGTCGCGACCGCCCTCGAAGATCTTGTCGGTGTAGGCGTAGGGCGCCTCGAGCGGGACAATGCGATGACGGCAATCGGTGGGGCCCTCGCCCACGGTGACCCGCAGGCCGTTGATGACCTCGTCGAACTCGATCGGTTTCTCCATGGTGGCAGCCTAGCATTGTGCACGGCGCGGCATAAGGAGGATGAAAGGAAACAACGTTTATGGAGAATCTGATCGTGATCTTTGGCCACTGCGGCCTGCACGAGGAGTACACGCAGTGGTCGGTGTGTTGGACCGCCAGCGACGAGGAGGCCGATGTGGTGCTGCAGGCGCTGCGGTTTCAGGCCGACGCCTACTACGAACGGTTCCAGCGCTGGCGCACCGAGCGCGGTGCGGATGGGGCGCGGTGTCGGCGACAGCCCGAGTACGCCGAGGTCGAGGATGAGTTCAGGGCGTTGATGCTCGATCTCAACTTCTCGGCGTGCGACGAGTTCAAGACCCAGTACAGCAAGCGGCACATCCGACCGGCGTCGACCGCAATGATGTTACGGATGTTGCCCGACCTGAACCAGCTGGTGCCGATGCAGCTGCGACCGCCGCAGTGCGCGCACGTCGGCAGCTACCGGCACTACCGGGAGGTGCTGGATGACGACCACTACGGCAATCCCGATGTGCGGTGCGATGGCGATGTGGGGCACAAGGAGGACCATGAGCCGATCTGCGGAGATCGCGCGTGCTGTCCGGCACCGGCGGAGCGGCTACCGCACTTCACGACGCTGGGGGGAGAGCAGCGGCAGGCGATCCCGGTGGTGACGTCGGATTGGAGCGGGGCGTCGGTGAGTGTGGTGGGCGGGGAGTTTGATGGGGCGAAGGGGAAGGTGACGTAGTGGCCAAGAACGCCTTGGCTGGAATTGACCGCGCCAACCGCAAACGTGTGGTGTATCGGACGTGCGCTGTGCTGATTGCGATCTTACTGCTCGTGCTGTGGTATCTGCTGAGGTCGCATCCGTGACTTCCGGCATCGGCACCACGGCGCGAGACGTCCCGTGCCCCAACTGCTGTGCGCTGCGCAGTCGGCCGTGCAAGGGCATGGGCGGTGGTTTTCACCGAGAGCGGATCCGGCTCGCCGCGCTGGTCACCCGGGACGCGAACCAGCGGCGCAAGAAGCGCGAGACGCAGGGACCGTAGTGCGTCGGTTGTTTTAGCCAGATCAGATTGCGGATTCGGGCATAAGGATTGTGAAGGGAGATTCTTT
>SCSV01000037.1 GCA_004297555.1 Salinibacterium sp. | reverse complement strand
CCGTCGTCGTGGTATTGGTGCTCATCGTCGGCATCTTCCTCTGGGCGACATACAACTCTCTTGTGACTCTCAATGTGCGCGTTGACGAGGCCTGGAGCGACATCACGGTGCAGCTCAAGCGCCGTGCTGACCTCATCCCGAACATCGTCGAGTCCGTCAAGGGATACGCAGCACACGAAAAGGGCGTCTTCGAGGCGGTGACGAAGGCCCGGGCCGAAACCCTCAACGTGCAAAGCCCGGCGGATGCCGCGGTCGCCGAGAACCACATGCAGGCTGCTCTCAAGAGCATCTTCGCGGTCGCCGAGGCGTACCCGCAGCTGCAGGCCAGCCAGAACTACCTGCAACTGCAGGGCGAACTCGTCGACACCGAAGACAAAATCCAAGCCAGCCGCCGCTTCTACAACGGTGGTGTGCGCGAGCTGAACACCAAGATCAAGGTGTTTCCGAACACCCTGTTCGTGCGCGGCCTCGGCTTCAAGGAGCGGGAGTTCTTCGAGGTTGCCGACGCCGCAGCGGTGGCAGAGCCTCCGCGCGTGCAGTTCTAACCCGGTCAGGCTAGATGTATAGCGCGATAGCGAGAAACAAGCGCAACACCGTCTTCATCATCCTGCTGTTTCTGCTGATCATCGGCGGGCTCGGCTACCTGGCGTCGCTGGTCTACGGCGATCCGACGATCGCGATCGTCACGATCATCGTCGCCACGATCTACGCGATCATCCAGTACTTCGCCGCGAGCGCCCAGGCCCTCGCGATCAGTGGTGCACAGGAGATTCAGAAGGCCGACAATCCGCGGCTCTACCGCATCGTCGAGAACCTGGCGATCGCGAACGGCACCCCCACGCCGCGCGTCTTCATCATCAATGACCCGGCACCGAACGCGTTCGCGACTGGTCGTGATCCGAAGCATGCGGCGGTAGCGGCAACGTCGGGCATCCTGGATCTGCTCACCGACGACGAGCTCGAGGGCGTCATGGCTCACGAAATGGGCCACGTGAAGAACTACGACATCCGGGTCTCGATGATCGTGTTCGGACTCGTCGTCGCGGTCGGTTTCATCTCCGACATCTTCTTGCGCATCGCCTTCTTCGGCGGGCGCGGTAATAACAACAACAACGGCGGCGGCGGGCCCATCCTCCTGGCGTTCGGCATCGTCGCGATGCTGCTCGCTCCGATTGTCGCGGCGGTCGTTCAGGCTGCGATCTCCCGGCAGCGCGAATACCTCGCCGATGCGACCGGTGCGCTGACTACCCGGCATCCGGATGCCCTCGCCAGCGCCCTCCAGAAGCTCGGCGAGTATGGGCGGCCGATGAGGCGGCAGAACTCCACGATGGCGCACATGTGGATCTCCGACCCGAGCCAGCCGGGGTTCCTCTCAAAGCTCTTCAGCACCCACCCGCCGATCGGCGATCGCATCAAGCGCCTCGACGTGATCGGCGGCACTTTCTAGGGTGACCGGGGCGCTCCGCCTCGCGATCTAGACTGTGCGCGTGGCACTTGCACGAAGAAAACCGCTGGAAGCGAGCCCCGTCGACGTGGACGAGAGGGTTCCGCTCGGGTTGCGAGTGGCGGGCGCATATTCGTGGCGCTTGCTCGTCGTGGTCGCGGTAATTGCTGTCTTCTTCTTCCTGGTCAGCGCGTTGCGCTACATCGTCATCCCGTTCATGGTGGCAATCCTTCTTGGCGCGCTCCTCGTGCCATTGGTGCAATCACTCATGCGCAGAGCGGTGCCGAAGTGGCTCGCTGTGCTGCTCGCGATGGTCGCTACGTTCGCGGTGGTCGGTGGGCTCATCTTCGTGGTCGTCGCCCAGGTACAGGCGGGATTCGGCGACCTGCAAACCAAGTCGCTCGACGCGATCGATCAACTCAAGGCCTTCCTGCTTGCATCGCCATTGCAATTGACGGCAGCCCAGATCGACACCTACCTGGAGCAGGCACGGCTCTCATTCCAGCAAGACAGCCAACTGCTCGTCAACGGCCTGCTTTCCGCGGGTTCCACAGCCGGACACATTCTTGCCGGCTTCCTGCTCACCATCTTCGCCACGATCTTCATCCTCATCGACGGTGCCGGTATCTGGTCTTGGTTTGTGCGCCTGTTCCCGCGCGATTCCCAGCCTGCGCTCGATGGTTCCGGTCACGCCGGCTGGGTGACACTGACGACGTTTGTGAAGGTCCAGATTCTGGTCGCTGCGGTGGATGCCACGGGCATCGGTCTCGGGGCCTGGATTATCGGGCTCGTGGCCGGCACGGGCTTTCCCCTGGTTATTCCGATCGCGGTTGCGGTGTTCCTCGGTTCGTTCATCCCCGTCGTCGGGGCACTGTTGAGCGGTGTGCTCGCCGTGGTCATTGCCTTCATCTATCTGGGGCCGTGGGCTGCCGTCGCAATGCTCGGCGTCGTCCTGCTCGTGCAGCAAGCCGAAGGTCACGCCCTGCAGCCCTTCGTGATGGGGTCGGCGGTGAAGGTGCACCCTCTGGCGGTGGTGTTCGCGGTCGCGGCCGGTGGCTTCATCGCGGGCATCCCGGGCGCCCTGTTCGCGGTGCCGATTGTTGCCGTGGTCAACGAAATGGTCAAATACACTTCGAGCGGGGAATGGCGCACAGATCGGAAGAGC
>SCSV01000416.1 GCA_004297555.1 Salinibacterium sp. | reverse complement strand
GGTGCTCACGTGTGAGTCCGCCGTCGGTGTGTGCGCGGTCTGCTACGGCCGTTCGCTCGCGACCGGTCTGCTCGTCGACATCGGCGAGGCCGTCGGCATCATCGCGGCGCAGTCGATCGGTGAGCCGGGAACCCAGCTCACGATGCGTACCTTCCACACCGGTGGTGTCGCATCCGCCGATGACATCACCCAGGGTCTGCCCCGTGTGACCGAGCTCTTCGAGGCTCGTACACCGAAGGGCGCCTCGCCGATCGCAGAAGCGGCCGGTCGTATCACCATCGAGGACACGGATCGCGCTCGCCGCCTCATCCTCACCCCCGACAACGGCGATGAGCCGATTGCCTACCCGGTGCTGCGCCGTGCAACCCTGCTCGTCGAGGATGGCCAGCACGTTGAACTCGGCCAGCAGTTGCACGTCGGAAACCTCGACCCGAAGGAAGTTCTTCGCGTCAAGGGTGTTCGCGCCGTGCAGTTGCACTTGGTCGATGGCGTGCAGGGCGTCTACCGCTCGCAGGGTGTGCCGATTCACGACAAGCACATCGAGGTCATCGTTCGCCAGATGCTGCGCAAGGTGACCGTGGTCGACCACGGTGACACCGGGCTGCTGCCGGGTGAGCTCGTCGACCGACTCAAGTACAACGAGTTGAACCGCGCTGCGCTCACCGAGGGCAAGGCCACCGCCTCGGCTCGCCAGGAAGTCATGGGCATCACCAAGGCATCCCTCGCGACCGAGTCGTGGCTGTCGGCCGCGTCGTTCCAGGAGACCACCCGGGTTCTTACCCAGGCGGCCATGGAAGGCAAGTCCGACCCGCTCATGGGTCTCAAGGAGAACGTCATCATCGGAAAGCTGATCCCGGCCGGTACCGGTCTGGCGCGCTACCGCGATGTCTCTGTCGAGGCGACCGAAGAGGCGAAGGCGGAGCGCTACCCGAACCGAATCTTCACGGATGAGAGTTCCTTCAACGAGGGCGATCTGAGTTTCGTGGACTTCGACAGCTTCACCTCCGACGACTTCTCGCCGGGCGGTGGCTACAACTAATAGCCTCACGACCGAAGGGCCTCATGCGAAAGCGTGGGGCCCTTCGGCGTTCAGACGCTCACCCGTTCGACGTCATGGCGAATGTAGGCGGCACCGTCGGCGACGACGGTGCCAATACTCGACCGCCCGGATGGCAGGAGGCGTGCGGTCACCCGTCCGTCGGTGGCTGCATCGAGAGCTCCGGAGGCGACAGTGATGAAGTCGGCGAGGTCGCTCGCCGAGATGGTGGAGGGCTCGCTGTCATCGAGCAGCACCACCTCGACGCCTCGGCGTCGCGCTTCACGCGCCGCGGCAAGCAATGGTGGCACGCACATTGCGCGTGCTCGCAGGGTGTCGCGCAGGCCGGCTTCGGCAAGGCCGCACTCGCGTCGATCCTCGGCGCTGAGCCGCTCGCCGTTGGCGATCCTGTTGAGGAGCGAACCGACCGAGTGCTCGAGTTCCGTGAGGCGTAGCGCGCGCTCCGCTGCCGCTGCGACACTGGCTGCCTCGGCGGTGACCCGCGCGGAGGCCTGGGCGGTCATCCGCTCGATGTCGTCGCCGGTGCGATCCAGGCCGATGGCTCCCAGGGTGCCCACAATGAGAACCGGCACTTGACGGGCGACGATGGCAATCGCCATCGCCTGCCCGGTGTCGGTGGCGAACCCCCACACCGCGATCGAGAGAACAAGCGCAGCGAAACCCACCCAGGCCCAAGCGACTCGACCCCGCAAGCACATGAAGAAAAGCGCGACCGTACCGGTGCCGATGTACCAGGTGGTGTAGCCGCCATCCACAACGTGCCAGGAGACAAATAGAACCGTGGCTGGCCCGGCGATCATTATGAAAATCGAGACGACCGGAGAGAGCCTGTCGCCGCGGTCGAGACTCACCGCGAGGCATACCGTCGCGAACAGCACCAGCGCCACGATCGTCGGCCACGGACTGCGCATGTGCTCGAGGGTCCACAGCGCCAGCAGAGCGTTCATCGCGAAGTACAGCCAGATGAAGGTCACCGCCGCGCGATTGGTGAGTTGCATCACCTCGGCACGCTGAGTGCGAATCGGTGTTCTCACGATCGCCAATCCATCCTGACTAGCACCCCATGGTCGGGCTTGGATTCCACAGTCGCGCTCCCCCCGGCTTCGACGGCGAGTCGGCCGCGAATGCTTACCAGGATGCCCAATCGGTGCGGCTCGACGGTTCGTTCGTCGAACCCCACGCCGTCGTCTTCGACGGTCACCGTCACGCCGTTGGTGCTGAGCTCGATTCTGGCCAATCGAGAGACTGAGTCGTGCACCTTCTTCGCTCCTGAGCCTGCGGCGTATGCGACGCTGTTGCGCAGCGCCTCGGTCGTGGCTTCCGCGAAGGCGGCGGCCACCGCGCCGGGGATGGGTTGTGAGCGCTCTCCCGCAACCTCGAAGCTCACCGGCGCCGTCTGGGTGGCGGCGATCGATCGCATCCGCGTAACGAAATCGTCGACGGGCACCGCTTGCTCGCCATCCACCTCCGAGTGCACTCGCGCGAGTTGGTTGAGTGCCCGTGCCGCCTGGCGGCGCACTGATTCATCGAGCTCGGGCTGGTCTTGGGAGGCGTAGTACAACGCCGCCATTACCTCGTCGTGCACGAGGGCGTCGAGGCGCCCCTGCTCGCGAGTCTTGGCTTCGCTCGCTGCGACCCGCGCGGCGCTCGCCATGGAGATGGTGGCGAGCCTGTCGAGCGCGTAGCCGTTTCGCATCGCGACCATGGCGAGCGCGGTGAAGATCGAGGCGAAGGTGAGGGTGAACAGGGCATCCTGAACTCCGACCGCGAGGTCGCCCCCGCCAGCGGCGAAAAAACGAATGGGCGCAACCACGGCGGCGTTGGCCACCAGGTAGCCCCATGCGATCGCGGGTCGCCACGCCAGGGCTGCCGGGACAGTGCCCAAGGCGGTCAAGCCGAATGGCCAGGGCGACAATTCGATCGGCATCGCGTGGTTGAGCATCGCTGGAAGCCAGGTGATGACGACGATCGCGAAGATCACTGCGTAGGCTCCGAGTGCCCGTTTGAGCGTCGCCAAGTCCAGAAGACGACACGCAATTGCGAGGGCGGGCGGCATCCCGAAAACCAAGATGGCCGCAACGAGATCCCAGACAGGGGTGACATAGGGCAATTCGGTGATGATCGGGCCGATGGTGAGGGTGAAGAAGGCGATTGCCGTCACTCCAAACACGATGGTGATCGTGCGCATCAATCGCGTTGCTGCTTGCGGGATGGAAGGGTCGCTCATTCGTGAACCTATGATTCCGGGCGCGGGAGGATGCCGTCTTCGACTGCCCGCTTGTAGAGATCGATCTTGGTATAGGCCGGGCGCCCGGCCATCGCGTACTTGTGGCGGATGCGGCGCACATATTCGGCAACCGTGTTGGTCGACAGTCCAGCGCGATTCGCGACCGTAATCGATTTGTCCCCCGAGGCGTACAGCGCGAGCACTTCTTGTTCCTTGGGGCTCAACTTGGCGGATTCGAGTTCAGGGTCGGAATCAAGCGCGGCCGCCCATTCCGTGGTGGCAACCGTTTCGCCGCATCCGGCCTGCCGGATTGCATCGAGAATCACCTCGCGCGCCTCCGACTTGCGCACGATTCCGAGCACCCCGGCTCTCGATGCCGCTCGCAGATCGCTCGCGGTTTCGGCGGCCGTGAAGGCCAATACGTGCACGCCATGCTCGTGCAGCCGACTGAGATTGCTTGTGATGGTCGACCCGTCCGATAGCCGGATGTCGAGCACGACAAGATCGATCTCGTCGAGCAGTGGCACGATGTCGTCAACCGTGAAGGCCGATCGCAGGAGTTCGAGGTCGGGTTCAGGGGCAAGCAGGGCTGCGAGGCCGAGTTGCACTGTCTCGTGATCTTCGACATGCGCGATTCGCAGCGGTCGCGACGGGAAGCTCTCGGGCACGGCGCCTCCCTAGTTGTGGCCGGCCGAGCCGGTTCTGCATTGACAATGCCACGAATTGGGGGTTGCCGGGGCGATAAGTCATGCGTACCCCCCGAAAGGGTGTCACGAGAAGCGACGACTGCCCCTCGCTCGCGTGGGCTGGGAGCATTCAGTTACCCGAAAAGACACCCCTCACCCGAGAGAGTTGGCAATGATCCCGATGGCCATCGAGGACCACCTCGGCACCGTGCTGTGCGATTGGTTCACCTACGTTGCAACCTGGCGACCTCCAGGGCAATCCTCCACAGGTGTCTGCCGCGAGTGCATTGACTCGCCGTTTGCTGAAGCGACGGATGCCCGGCTCTGGCCGCACGACGTCATGCACCCGCTACTCGCCGCACTACTCCAAGCAACTGAGGACGTCGCCACCTCGCACGCCGAGGAACTCGTCGTTGATGGCTTGTGCTCGATCCATATTCAGCAGCTGCAGAGGGCCAACGATCAGCGGGCTTTGGCTGCCTTAACCACAATGCTCGGCGCTCGGCTCGACGATATCCGGGATGTCTTGAAAGAGTGTGTGGCCCCTCGCATCAACGACTTCCTGAGTCGCGAAGTCGAAATCGCGGTGCACGAATTCGGTGCCGCAGGGTTCAGCCAGGGGCAGTTCAGCTGAGGTTTCGGGGCTAACTCCCGACGTACCCCAATCGCGGGTATGGTGCTACCCCCAGAGCGGCGTTAGGTTTGCCGTCTGGCAGCGATTCTGCCTGCGAGATCACCGGGGGGTGAAGACTGTGGCGTCTCTAACAGAAATTCTCATTCTTCGGGGGATCGTTCCAATCGAGAAGCTCGACACCGTGTCGGGTTCTTCTGCCGAAGATGACGGCCAAGTTCTCGAACTTCTCGACCGCGGCGATATCACGCCCAGCCAAATCGCTTCTGCTCGCGCCGCTCAAGCCGGCCTTCCTTTCGTCGAACTGTTGGACTACCCGATCGACCGCGCGGCGGTTGCGATGGTTCCACCGGCAATGTGCCGACGGCACGAAGTGTTGCCGATCGGCATTGTCGCCAACACGCTCATGCTCGCGATGGTGGACCCCGGCGACGTATTTGCACTCGATGACGTGCGCGCCGCATCCCGCATGCAGGCTCGGCCAGTTGTCGCTGAGCGCTCCGACCTGCGGGCCGCGATCGACCGGTACCACCGCGCCGATGGCGAACTGGTTTCGCTCTCTACCGCGCTCGAAGAGGAGAGCAGCGGCACGGACCTCGTTCTCTCTTCCGCGCAGCAAGAGGCATCCGAAGACGATGCTCCAATCGTTCGCTTCGTCAACCTGTTGATCAGCCAGGGCATTCAAGACCACGCATCGGACATCCACATCGAGCCGGGCGAATTCGAATTGCGCGTTCGCTACCGCATTGACGGCGTGCTGCACGAGATGCAGACGGCTCCGAAAGCGGTGACCAATGGTGTGATCTCGCGCCTCAAGATCATGTCGGACATCGACATCGCCGAGCGCAGAAAGCCTCAGGATGGCCGCATGTCAGTCAGTCACGGCGGCCGCACCATTGACCTCCGCGTGGCCACGCTGCCCACGGTTTTCGGCGAGAAAGTCGTCATGCGAATCCTGGACAACACCGTCACGGGCATGGGCATGGAAGAGTTGCGCCTGCTGCCGCACAACTTCGAGGCGTACCGCTCGTCATACACCAAGCCCTACGGCATGATCCTGGTCACCGGTCCGACCGGTTCCGGTAAGTCGACCACTCTGTACACGACTCTGCACGCGGTCGCGAAGCCAGAGATCAACGTCATCACGGTTGAAGACCC
>SCSV01000415.1 GCA_004297555.1 Salinibacterium sp. | reverse complement strand
CCGCGCAGCGCGGAGTGACGAGCACGGCATCCGCGCCGAGTCCGGCAACGGAGCGGAAGATCGCGCCGACATTGGTGTGATCGACAATGTTCTCGAGCACGACGACGCGCTTCGCGCGCGCGATTACCTCGGCCATAGGCCGCAAAGCCGGCCGGTGCATCGCTGCCAGTGCCCCGCGGTGCAGGTTGTAGCCAGTGAGCCGCTCCAATACTTCGGGCGAGGCGACGAATACCGGGATGTCGAAAGGCCCGATGAGCGCGGCCAGGTCGTCGAGCCACTGCTCTTGCAGCAGTACCGAACGTGGACGATGCCCAGCGGCGATCGCCCGCGCAATGACCTTCGGCGATTCGGCGATGTACAGCCCACCAAGCGGCTCGCTCACCCGCCTGAGCGCGACGTCGGTGAGGTTCAGATAGTCGGCGAGGCGGTCATCCGCCAGATCGGAGACGGGCACGACCTGCATGAACCACCTCCAAGACTGCACGCACTCGTGCTGCGGCGATGACAGACTGCCAGCAAGCGGAAACATATCGGAAAACTCTCGGGCTTACCCTGAGATTGAGAGCAAAGGAGGGAATCGATGGTGCAAACACACCCCGCCGAGTTCCGCCTTGCCTCCCCCGAGCTGGATGCCGCTGCCGCGGCTCTTGAGGGGCGCCGGTTCGCGGTGCTCACCGGAGCCGGGATGAGCACCGATTCGGGCATCCCGGACTATCGCGGGGAGGGTGCCCCGGTGCGCTCGCCGATGACCTACCAGCAGTTCATCGGCGATCTGCGCTACCGCAAACGGTATTGGGCCGGCAGCCATCTCGGCTGGAAGACCTTCGATTCGGCCGAGCCGAACGAGGGCCACCGCGCACTCGTCGAACTCGAGAGCGCGGGCCTGGTCTCGGGAGTGATCACCCAGAATGTCGACGGCCTGCATTTGCGAGCTGGATCGCAGCGCGTCGTCGATCTGCACGGCGCAATGAACAAGGTCAGTTGCCTCACCTGTGGTCAGGGCTACGCCCGCACCGGCATCGCGGAGCGCATCAGCGCCGACAATCCTTGGCTGGATGCGCCCGGCGCCGTCGAACTCTCGCCCGATGGCGACGTGACAGTCACCAATGTCGACGACTTCGTGATTCCGAATTGCAGCGTGTGCGAGGGCATCCTGAAACCCGACGTGGTGTTCTTCGGGGAGTACGTGCCCAGCCATAAGTTCGACGAGGCGAGCGCCATCGTGCAGTCCGCCGAGGCTCTCGTGGTTGCCGGTTCCTCTCTCATCGTGAATTCGGGGGTGCGACTGCTCGAACGGGCCTCTCGCCGCCGTGTGCCGATCGTTATCATCAACCGCGGCAGTACGAAGGGCGACAGCCGCGCAACGGTTAAGATTGACGCTGGAACATCTGAGACGCTCAGCTCTCTCGTCGAGAGATTGGTGGCCTAGCGAGGCCGAGCAACGCGGGCCCGCATCGAGAGGAACACTGTGCTGCTGTATCTGGTGAGACACGGCGAGACCGATTGGAACCTCGCACATCGCATCCAGGGAAGCACCGACATCCCGCTCAATGACACCGGTCGCGAGCAAGCCCGCACCACCGGTGCGCTGCTCGCCAGGCGCCCGTGGCACGCGATTTACTCGAGCCCCCTCTCCCGTGCCCTCGAATCGGCCACGATCATCGCCGGGGAGATCGGGCTCGCCGCACCGACCGTGCTCAGTGCACTCGCCGAGCGGCTCTACGGCGAGGCGGAGGGACTCACCGACAAGGAGATCGAGGTTCGGTTCCCCGGCGACACCCCGGTGCCCGGTCGTGAAAGCCGGGAGAGCGTGGTGGAGCGCGTGCTGCCCGAGCTCATCGAGATCGCCGAACAGCACCACGATCAAGCCGTTGTGGTGGTGAGCCACGGCGGGGTCATCCGCTCGATTCTCAACGTGATCGACCCGGGCTCGCGACATGGGATGATCTCGAACGGCTCGATCCATAGCGTGCGCCATGAAGACGGCTCGTTCGAACTGATTGCTTTCAACGACCCGATCGAACTCGAGTCGCTCAGTTACGCCACCGACGACCTCGACGAACAAAACGCCGTCGAGCGCCGGGAAGCAGTCGAGACGGTCTGAGCCCCGGCGCCCTCGCGGGGCCTAGCCCTCCGCGATGCGGACGACCGGGCCCGCCTTGATCTTCGAGCGCGCCTCAGCCGCTTCGGTGAGAATCGTCAGGAGTTGCGCCGCGGCATCCGGCCAGCTGTAGCGCTTCGCCCACTCGACCGAGGCGACGGACCGGCGCTTCCATTCCGCGGCATTCTCGAGCCTACGAAGCGCGTCGGCGAGCGACTCCACGCTGTCCGGGTCGAAGTACTCCGCCGCTTCGCCGCCGACTTCGTGAAAGATCTCGGTATCGCTGATCGCCACGGGCGTGCCGAGAGCCATCGCTTCGACAATGGGCAGCCCGAAGCCTTCGTCTTTCGACGCGGTGACGAGAGCAAAGGCGTTCTTCAGCGCAGTCTCGTACTGTTCGTCGCTCGCCCCATTGAAGAATTCGATGCTGTCTTCCGGCGCGATACTCATCAATCGCGCCCGTTGTTCGTCACCGATGCGACTCATCAGTTGCAGGCGGAAGCCGGGCATGATGTTGAGCGCCCGCACGATCAGTTCAACGTTCTTGTAGGGCATGAACGAGCCCATGTAGACGATGTTGCGGTTCTCGGGCATCGTGCGCTTCGGAGTCTTCGGCGGATGCTCCGTGCCGAGCAGCAACACATGGATCGGCTTGCGCGAGAGCGAGTGCTCGAGCATCTGGTTGCGTGTCGTCTCGGAATCGACGACCTGGGCATCCGCTTGATTGAGCAAAGCCCGCTGGAAGCCCCACCAGAGGTGGTAGCCGCGCCAAATCAGCCGCACCGCCCAGTTCAGATTGTGAGGCGGTGTGCGGTGCTTGTAGTAGATCAGATCGTGCACAGTGTTGACGAGTGCATAGCGGCGGAACGCCGGGCCCATGGTCTGCATCGGAGTGAACACCACGTCTGGCTCGTGACGGTTGACCCAGCGCGAGATGAAGGCCTCGGTCGCTGCCGTCGGCGGCGGCGTCATGATCCAGGGCAACCGCGGGAGCATTTCGAGTTGGCGAGGATCAGAGATGAGCATGCTGACCGGGTGTAACTTGCTCAGCTCCTCCACGAGGCGGGCGGTGTAACGACTGATGCCGTCGTGGCGGCCGATTCGGGTGTACCGGCAATCGAAGATGATCTTCATGCGGCTGCCTCCACGACTCTGCCGTCGCCGAGAAACGCGACAACCTGTTCGGCGGCCTCGCGCGGCCGCTCGTAGTGCACGAGATGGCCGACGCCCTCGAGAATCACCAGTCTCGCGTTGGGGAAGAGCGCTTCAAGAGCGTGCTGAGCTTCGACCGGGTTGATCGGGTCGCGATCGGCGCCGATCAACAGAGTGGGCACCGTGATGCGCGGCGCGAACATGCTGACATCGGAACCGATGGATGCCTCGAAGCCCTCGACCAGGCTGTCCCGGTTCGCGTAACGGCTGAAGTAAGTGCGGTGCTGATCGTGAATCCAGCGCCGCAACTCCGGGTCTGTGGTCTCAGCAAGAAACTGGCTCATGAAGCGCACGATGAGCGGGCTCGAGAGCAGTGCTGTCCCGAGCGTGCGGGGAAGTGCCCGTCCCACTCGGTAGTACAGCAAGGTGAGTCGACTCATCAGCGCATTCGAGCCGGATAGAGCAGGCGCCGAGATTGGATTGATCAGGATGACCCGCTGCGCGGCGAGGCCCTGGGCCACCGCGGATGCGACCACAATCGAGCCGAAAGAGTGCCCGAGGATCACTGGCGGGGCGGAAAGGCCAAGCGCCTGCACGAAGGCCATGAGCCATGCGGTGTATCCCGCGATGTCATGCGCGCTCCTGCCGAACGGCGCGGATTCGCCGAAACCCGGCAGGTCGGGACTGACGATCCGCAACCCTTCGAGGTGCGCGATCACAGGCTCGAGCCCGTGGTGTTCGCCGCGGAAACCGTGCACGACCACGACAGTGGTGTGGGCATCCGTGGGGCCGTAGTCCCAGTAGTGGGTGTCGGCGCCCATGATCCGAAGGGAACTCTGCCGCACCGAAAGTCCGGCGACCAATTCGGCGTACTGCGGTTCGACGCTCACGCTGTCATTGTATGCAGTGCACCCGGCCCTGGGACGGTCAGCCTAAGGTGGGCGGCACAAACGGCCGCCTACGCGGCATTCTACGACTGGGATGAGGCCGTTGGACTTGGTGCAACGCTGATCCGCTGCGGCCGCGACCCGCCGTCTCTGGGTCGTCGGTATCACCTACGTGAGGACGTGGCAAGGCTTCGCTTATGTCGCGTCCGTCACTGACGTCTTCTCCCGCTGCATCGTAGGCTGGAACGTCGCGTCGACTCTCAAAGCGGACATCCTGCCGCTGCAGGCACTGGACGTGGCCGTGTTCGCAGCGGGAGGTGATCTCACCGGGCTGACTCATCACAGCGACCATGGGTCGCAGGTCGAGCTCGCAACCCTGGAATGGGTGGTGGTGGAACAACCAGCGCCTGCACTCCGAACTCAGCTACCGCACACCCGCCGAAGTCGAGGCCAGCCGCTACGCGGACCTCGAAAGAACCTAGGAACTGAACCCAGGGCGAATCAGAGTGGCTTGTGAGTTACCAAACTGGTCCATGGTCGTGCCGCGGAAGATGTCCTGCACCAGACCCCTTTGCCACAAGTCGGAAGCGCGACACGTCTAACTCGGCACGAATTACTATCTCTGGCCTATGGACCATCCGAAATAGTAGAGGGTTTTGGTCGCCTCGTCGAGGCAAATATCGTGCACGTCTTTCAGAGCATCAGAGCCGCGCCGATATGACTGAGCGCAAATCGCAGTTGACGGGACATCGTCAAGCGAACGCGTCCCATCTCCCCACACTGGCACGCTACACTCGCGCCCTGAGTAAGCGCAATCCTTGAAAACCTGCTTGCTGGACAACAGTTTGTGAACCGCCGAGCTCGAAAGCACGATCTTCGCCGTTCTCGAATTATTGAGAATGAATGCCAACGGATCTCCTTGAACGACTGTGCCACCCTCGAGCGGTGACGAATCAACGAGCTCTGCACCAATGGCGCGTTTGACCTCCGTGTCAAAGAATCGAACGGCACCGAAAACCATCATGGCAAGCACCACTATCGAGATTCCGCTTGCAATCCAAAAGGAACGCCGCACTTCTCGCTACTCCGTCAGCATTTCACTTGCAGCAAACCGTTGCGTCGCATTGAGCGCACCAGCTTCGAACTCTTCGCGTACCGAACTTGCCAAGATGACTTTGTTTCCTTACCTGTTGAAAAACTGCCCTTGTCAAGGTACAAGGAGTTCACGCAGCGGAGCCCGTATCGTCCAAAAATTGAACGAAGGATGTCAGCTTCAGAACCTCGACCGCCATGACCATGATTGCCCGCCTCGGGACGGCATCTGGCACTTAGTTTATCTTGAGCAGTGTTCCACTCGATCTCACTTTGAAATTTTCTGCAGTACTAAAGGTCGTTAACGGGATGGCCACAACGAACCACAAGACAGTGTCATTGAATCCCACGGGATCAAAGTCGTATGAATCGTAGATTGAATACCTATTCATTGAGGTTCGGGTCTGTCTGTTTCTTTGTGTAAGTGGCTTTGGCTAGTTCAGTCCTAGGCGGTCGCCGTAGGTTATTGCCAGTGTGTTCAGGATAGCTTTCCAGCCGTGGATTTCGCCGGTCGGGTTTGCCCGGTTGTGGCGGCGTTCGATCACGGCGAGGTAGAGCACTTTCATCGCGGATTGCTCATTTGGGAAGTGT
>SCSV01000414.1 GCA_004297555.1 Salinibacterium sp. | reverse complement strand
CCGCCGCCTTTCCACCCGCCCTTGCTCGCACCTGCTCACGCGGCGGTGTCAAAACCAGTTAGGGAATCACGTGATCGACGCTAGAAGCTCGCCGTCGATCTGAGGCTGTCGGGGCTCGCGCGCCAGATGAATGCACGACAGGCTCCGCTTTTCGTCGTACCCGGAAAATATGACGTGCTTGCCTCGCGAGAGAGTGTCCGCGCATTCGTCGCACACGTTCATCTCGCCTTCGATCATAAGCTCGTCGATGCTGCTGCTGTCGTAGCTCCTCACGGGGGTATCGAGCTGTGCCATTTTCACGCCCCTTTCGGCTGCTTGTCTTCTTCACGGCTCATGAGGCAATGAGATGTGTATCAGATCGGGAGTTGGCAGATCTGAATCTTGCGCAGATTGAGCGTGAATTGGTATGAACCCTATCCAAGATCTGGTTTCCAATGAAACAACACCAGCACAACTCTGGGTCTCTTTTGGAGGCCGGCCAGGACCGCCCCTCAGATCGCCTTGTTGCAGCGGCCAGAGGCGTCAAAGTCGTGCACGACGAAAACTGCGACACTGCCAACATGGTCCGCATCGACGGTCGCTACATTTGCCCCGTCTGCGAACTGCCGCCCCGCAAACATCCCTACTGCAAAGGCAGCCCACTGCCCGAGTCGATGTGCTCGTCGTCGTTCCCTGAATACTTTCTGCATGTCCTCTGCGATGGAAGGCACGTGAAGCTATGAACAACCACGATCCCGTTGCCCTCGGCCTCTCCATCACCGCCCTCGTCGTCTCCCTCACCACCGCCGCCTTCACCCTCAAGCGCTACCTCGTGGCCCGCAACTGGCGGCGGAAGTTCGATCTGAATGTCCAGTACGGCAAAACCGGAGACGACAAGCCGTGACCATCCACGATCCTGTCACCCTCGCTCTCTCCATCGCCGCCTTCGTCGTCTCTTTCGTCACAGCAGCGTTCACCGTCAACCGCTACATCGCCGCTCGCCGCCGGCACCTCGCTGCCCTTCAATGGCAGCGCACGCTGGAGCTGAGCGAACGGCTGGCCAAGTACGGAAAGTACGGCGGCGGCGACCCTTCTCACCTTGAGTCGTACGCCACTGCCGACAAATGAGAGTCGTCACCCCATGGGGCGACTACGCCTTCGTCCCCACCAGCCTCTGCAATTGCTCCTCCGATCGAAAGCTCATCGGCAAGCACGACCCCGACTTCGTCTTCGCCTCGACCACCGACGAGCGCGCCGCGGTCGAGCTGTGCCTCAAGCTGCAGACCGCCTGGCGCCTCTACTACAGCGTCCACTTCCTCGACCGGCACCTGGTCTTCGCCTGGCCCGCGCCCTGAGACCGCGAAATCCGTCTTACACCCCCTCGCACCCGAAAAGTTTGCTGCAGCGCCGAGTGCGGTATCATTGAGATGGGTGGCCGGGGGTGGAGAAAGCCCGCCCCGAATGTGCAGTGGTGGGGAAAGACAGCCCGACGACGTTTGGCAAGGCGGGTTTGTGATGATGTCTCACCGAGCCTGACGTCGACGACGCTACCTTTTTCCTGACGGACGCAGCGATCTTCCTTTCCCTCGGCCACCGTCAACCCCATGGCCAAAGAGACGTCTTCCTCTGAACGCAACCTGGCGATGCCCGCCATCGGCGCCGTCGCGCACGCCGCGCGCCGCTTGGTCCACATCTTTCGCCAGGGCATCACCCGCTCGGGCTCCCTCGCCTCCGGCAGCGAGCGCGAAGCCGTCGAGCTGGCGTCCGAAATCGGAGCCTGGGCCAGCGCCGTCCGCACCCCCAAGACGGCGTCCTCGGCCGGCGAGGGCCTGTGGGCCCCCCTTTTCTGCCCCCGCTGCAAAGACCGGCACGTCGACGAGGGCCTTTGGGCCCGGCGCCCTCACCACACCCACCTTTGCCTGGCCTGCGGTTTCAAATGGCGCGTCGAGCCTTACACTTTCGGCGAGGCGCCACCCAAGCCAGAGCCCAAGCCCGAGCCGCCCCCGGCCGACTCTTCCCATGCCCCGCAAGCCGAAGTCGAAAACTCCTGAGGCGCCCGCACCCGCGACCTTCCAAGAGCCTCCACGCGAGGTGGTTTTGCAGCGAGCCGGATACGAGCAAGTCGTGAAGGCGGCGCTGGAGCTGCCTTCGGAGCGAAAGCCGGGCGTGTTTCAGCGCGACGGCTGGCTCGAAGGGTTACGACTGGTCGGCGCGTACGATGAGATCGTATCTGACACCGACCCGGACGTCTCTTTGAGCATCACGGCCATCGACGTCCTGGCCAAGGACTGGCGGCTTACGATCAAAGGGAAGCGCCCGCT
>SCSV01000413.1 GCA_004297555.1 Salinibacterium sp. | reverse complement strand
CCATGATCGTGCGGCCTGTGGTGAACTTGCGCACGGCGGCGAGGGTGTTGAGAAAGGCGTCGGCGCTGTGTCCGAAGTCAACGTAGACGGAAGGGCCGTGGTCGCCGGAGACCCGCTCGGTGCGCCCGGGCAGGTAGGCGACAATGCCGCCCGCCGTATCGAGAGCGTGGCCAATGCGCTCGAGTTCAAAACCGGCCTCGACGAGCATCACGATGGCGAGAGCGCCGTTCGCTGCCATGTGCCAGCCGATGATCGGCACGCGCGTGGTGAGCGAGCGGCCGTGGGGGCCGGTGAGGGTAAATTCGGTGTACTCGGGCTTCTCGTCCACGATCTCGACTGTCCACTCGGCGTCGGTGCCCGGCGTGGCGGAAATCGTGGTGACGGGGATGCGCGAGCCTTCGACGATGCGCTTGCCCCAGGGCGAGTCGAGCGACACAACGCCGCGCTTGCCGCGATCGGGCTGGAAGAGCGTGAGCTTCGACGCGAAGTACTCGTCCATGCCCGCGTAGTCGTCGAGGTGGTCGTGGCTGAGGTTGGTGAAGGCCACGACATCGAAGAGCAGACCGTCGACTCGATTGCGGGTGAGGGCCTGCGCGCTGACTTCGATGGCCACCGCCCGTACTTCGCTTTCCCGCATGCGGGCGAGCAGCGCGTGCATCTCGCTGGCCTCTGGGGTGGTCAATCGGCTCACCACAGTAAGGTCGCCGATGTGGCGCTCCGCGGTCGAACTGAGTCCGGTGACGAGGCCGAGTTGCTTGAGGATGCCTTCGAGCAAGTGCGCGGTTGAGGTCTTGCCATTGGTACCGGTGACGCCGAAGAGCTGCGCGGTCGACTCAGAGGTGCGGTACACCCAGGCGGAGATCGCACCGAGCGCTTCGCGCGGGGACTCGACGATGATGATCGGCAGCGGACTATCGGCAGCAATCTCCGCACCCTCGGCGTCAGTCAGTAGTGCGACGGCACCCGCTTCTTGAGCGGCTGCGGCGAAGCTCGCCCCGTGGCCCTTGACGCCCCTGACGCCCACGAAAAGGTCACCGGGCTGAACGTCGTCGGTCGCCAGCGTGATGCCGGTGACTTCGATTCCGTCGACCGACCCGTGCACGTCGAGATCGAAGTCGCGAACGAGAGTTGCAAGCGGCCTGGCGACCGGATGTTCCGGGCGGAGGAGCGAGGAGGCATCACCGCTCACCCGGCATTCCTCCAGTCATCCCCACGTCGTCGCATTTGCACCGAGACCACATCCTAGCCGGGATGCCTGGACAGCCAATAACCGCTCCCGGCACCACCGGTCACCAGGTCAGCGGGAGTTCCGGAGCACGCGTCGTGGAGGGCGTGACCCGGAATGTGGTGAGCACTCGGGAGGTGATATCGCGGAACGTCGAGGCAATCGCCCCCGAGGAATACAGCTTGTTCGGGATGCCCGCAGTAACCACGATCGCGTATTCCGGGTTGTCGGCCGGAGCCACTCCGGCGAAAGAAATAACGGTCTTCTTGCCGTAAATGCCGTTCTCAGCCACTTCGGCCGTACCGCTCTTTGCTGCGATTCGGTATCCCGGAATCGTCAAGTTGGCGCTCGCCCACCCGTGATTCACGACTTGTTCCATAATTTGCACCGTCTTCTTCGCCGCGCTCTCGGAGACCGCACGTGTCCCCGTGGTCTTTGGTCGATCGGTGACGGTGCCGTCGGGCCATGTGCATCCTTCGACAAGGGTGACGGGCATCCGCACTCCCCCGTTGCCGAGCGTTTGATACGCGCTGGCCATCTGCACTGAGGTCGCTGTCATTCCCTGGCCGAACTGCACCGCGAGATTCGTGCGCTCGTCCCATTGATCGACCGGATGCACGTCGCCCTCGGACTCGCCGTTGAAACCAACCTCGGTCTCTTTGTTCAAACCGAACCGCAGCATGGTGTCGCGGCGAACCGAGGCAGGAACTTTCTTGGAGAGCAGCGAGACGCCGGTGTTGGAGGAATAGACGAGCGCGCCCGTGAGCGTGAGCCGCAGGTCGTCGTGGGAGAAGGAATCCTTGATGAACCCCCCGTCAGAAAGGTAGAGCCGACCCGGCGCGACGACGTGGCTGGTCTGCGTTGCCGCGCCCGTGTCGAGCAGGGTTGCCGCGGTGATGGCCTTCATGGTCGAACCGGGCTCGTACGCCCAACTGAATGCGCGCGAACCGAGCGCGGTGTTCGGCACTCCATCGACGTTGTTGGGGTCGACCGAGGGGTAGTCGGCAACGGCCATGAGGTGACCGTCTTTGACGCGAATAACGACAGCCGTCGCCCATTCGGCGCCCAGCGCCTTGTAGGTCTGTGCGATGCGCTTCTGCACGTACCACTGCAGATCCCGATCTATGGTCAATTGCAACGTGCCGCCGTTCTTCGGCTCCTTAGTAGTGACAAGACTTCCGGGCAGGGGCACCCCGTCTTCGCCCTTTTCGTAACTCGTGGAGCCGTCGGTGCTCTTGAGGCATTCGTTCTCGGTCAGTTCTAGACCCGCCTGTGGACCATCCGTGCCGATGAAACCAACCAGATTGCCGGCAATTGCGCCATTCGGATATGTGCGACTCGGTCGCAATTGAAAGAACACGCCCGGCACTTCAAGATCGCGCACCTTGTGGAACACGTCGAGAGTCACGCTCTTGGTGAGATAGGCGAAATCGGAGGTGGGGTCATCCGTAATCGCCGAGATCAGCGTTGCCGGGTCTTGCTCGGTGATCAGGGCGATGCGGTTCATCGCGTTGATCACCTTGTCGGTCAAGCCGTGATCGCCGAGAACGACGCGGGGCGAGACGGTGATGTCGTAGCGCTCGACGCTCGACGCGAGAATGTTGCCGTTGCTGTCGATGATCGGTCCGCGCGTGCCGTACTTGATCAGCGATTGCGCGAGTTTGTCGTTCGAGATCTTGTTCAGTTCGCTGGCTTGCACCAACTGGATGTCGACGAGACGCACCGCGAAAACGGTCACGATCGCGAAAATCGTCAGCACGGCGAGCGAGATGCGCGCCCGATTGCGTCTTGACTCCACTATCGCCTCCCGTCTGGCGCGACCCTAGTGCGTCACCGGTGCCGGAAGCGAATCGGTACCCGAGGTCGTGGTGGTGGTTGATTCAGGATGCACGGTCGGTTCCGCGGCCGCCTGCGACCAATGCGGTTGGCCCAAGCCTGTAAGCAACGCATTGGGCACATTTGTGCAGCTTCCGCCACAACTGTTTGCGTCGAGCAATCTCGGCGCGGTTGACACCTGACCGCTGCCAATATCAAGGAACTTCGGGTTTGCGCCCGGCACCATTCCCAGGGCAGCGGCACTCGCCGCAAGGTTCTGGGTCGAACCATAGAGGTCAATCTGCTCGCCCAGGGCCTGCTCGGTTCGAAGCAGTTCCTTCTGCTTCGACTGCAGAGTGTCGATGTCGTAGGCGCCTTGGGAGACCATGATGCTCAACAGCAATTGCAGGGCGAAGATCACGAGCACGCTCGTCACGGTCACGACCGCGTAGGCCACTCTCGGGCGTGCCCGGCGGTCGACTCGAGGCACGAGTTCTATGCCGGGCCGTGGTGCGAACCGGTGCGGCAGGGGTGCGTAGGCAAGGTTTGTCATGACGGGTCTCTCAATCGCTCAGCCGCGCGCAGTCGTACCGGGGTTGCGCGGGAGTTGCTGGCTTTCTCTTCTTCGGATGCGAGTTCAGCGCCGCGAACCAGTAGTTTCAGTTCCGGCGCGTGTTCGGGTAGTTCGACCGGCAGTCCGGCCGGTGCGGTGGAGGTCGATCGTGCCACGAGGGCGCGCTTCACGATGCGGTCTTCGAGCGACTGGTAGGCCAGCACCACGATGCGCCCGCCGACCTCGAGCGCGTCGATCGCAGCGGGGATCGCGCGCTCGAGCACGGCGAGTTCTTGGTTCACTTCGATGCGCAGCGCCTGGAACACGCGCTTCGCAGGGTGCCCCGCGCGTTGTGCCGCGGCGGGAGTCGCCGCCGTGATCACCTCGACGAGCTGCGCAGAGGTCGTCAGTGGCCGCTTCTCGCGCGCCTGCACGATCTTGCTCGCGTAGCGCGGGGCAAGCTTCTCCTCGCCGTACTCGTAGAAGATGCGACGCAGTTCTGACTCGCTGTATGTGGCCAGGATGCTTTCGGCGGTGCGCTGGCTCGTGGCATCCATGCGCATATCGAGCGGCGCATCCTTCGAATAGGAGAAGCCGCGCTCGACCCGGTCGAGCTGCAGCGACGACACCCCGAGATCGAGCAGCACGCCGGATGCCCGGGCGAAGCCGAGGCCCGAAAGCACAGTGCCGATCTCGTCGTACACGGCGTGCACGAGGTGGGTTCGGTCGCTGAACCGCGCAAGTCGCTCCCCTGCGATCGCGAGAGCCTCTGGGTCACGGTCGATGCCGACGAGGGTCAGGGTTGCGAAGCGCTCCAGGAATGCTTCGGCGTGACCGCCCATTCCGAGCGTGCCATCGACGAGCACGGCACCCTCGTGCCCGAGGGCGGGAGCGAGCAACTCGACGGTGCGCTCGAGAAGCACAGGGGTGTGGATGGGTTCGTGCAGCATGTCGTTTTCGGGAGAGGGACCTGGGCCCTGATCCCCATCCGCTGCGACCTGGCATCGGGGAAGAGTGTCAGGGCGACGGCTGGGAGTCAGGGCCAAGGTCGTCAGAAGAGTCCCGGAATCACCTCCTCCGAGGTGTTGACATAGCCCGCTTCGACGCTTGCGTAGTACTCGTTCCAAGCCTGGGTGTCCCAGATCTCAGCGCGATCGCCCGCGCCGATCACGGTGAGGTCGCGGCCGAGGCCGGCGTACTCTCGCAAATGCATAGGGATGGTTACCCGGCGCTGGCCGTCGGGTGCCTCCTGACTCGCTCCGGAGAGGAAGAGTCGCAAGAAGTCGCGTGCCCGCTTGTCAGTAACGGATGCCGCGCGCGCCTTTGCCGCAATCGTCTCGAAGTCCCGCTGGCTGTACACATACAGGCAGCGCTCCTGACCGCGAGTGACGACAACGCCGGCAGAGAGCTCGTCCCAGAACTTGGCCGGAAGGATGATGCGGCCCTTGTCATCGAGTTTGGGGACGTAAGTGCCAAGAAACACGTTGAGCTCCCCTCCCTCTCCGGCCCAAATCAGGTGCTCTCCACTTTACTCCACTTTCCGCCACTTAACAACAGAATTGGCTGTTTCGGACCGCAATTTGACCCACAGTCGCCCGGAATCCCGGGGAAGTTGTCGGTGGAGGGGAAATGACAAAAGAGCCAGCCCGAAGGCTGGCAAGGAAGAAACAACAAAACAGCCAGCCCGAAGGCTGGCTGTGAGTGTCCTAGCGCGGCGGCCAGCGAAATCGATTAGATCGCTAGTTGCGCCCTTCCTGGCGCTTGTCCCAGCGGGCGTTGAGATTTTCCATGAACGTGCTCTGCCCACCGCTGCGACGGGTCGAGTACTCGTCCGAATCGACGACTCGGTTGCCGCGATGAGGTGGTGCGACGGCCAACCACACACCGGCGAACATCACCGCGAAGCCGAGTACCCCCACGACCGGCTGGTGCACGGCGACCCCGGCCACGAGGGTCGAAATGCCGAGAAGCGCGATCAGAATGCCAACGACAACAACGGTGTAGTTGGATCGGCGCGCGTGAGAACTCACCGACGCGACGAAATCACCGTCGTTCTGATAGAGGCTGCGCTCCATCTCATCCAGGAGGCGCTGCTCTTGTTCGGAAAGTGGCATCCTGGTCCCCTCAGGCTCCGAGTAGTGGCGCTTGAAGCTCATGATACGCCTCGGCGCCGCAGGTAGGCTAGATGGGTGGCTGAGAGTACACGGTTAGTTGACCGCGTACAGCGGGCTCTCGATGAATTTCTGGCGGAGCGCTCCACCGACCTGGCCGCCATGGCCCCGGAACTTACGCAGCTCACCGACTTTGCCCGCGGCTTCCTTTCCGGCGGCAAACGATTCCGCGCCCTCTTCTGCTATTGGGGCTGGCAAGCGGTGGCCGGGATGCCCGATCCGCTCGATCCTCTCCCCGGGGAGAGCAACTCGGCCGACCTCCCCGGTATCGTGCTCGCCGCCTCGGCCCTGGAGATGTTCCACGCCGCAGCCCTCGTGCACGACGACATGATGGACAACTCCGACACCCGGCGCGGAGCGCCCGCCGCCCATAAGCTCTTCGAGAGCCTGCATGCCGGCAATGGCTGGCGCGGGAGTGCATCCCTCTTCGGTCAATCTGCGGGGCTCCTACTCGGTGACCTGCTACTCGGCTGGAGCGATGAACTGTTCGACCAGGGCACGGCGCTGCTTGCGACTCGAAGCAGCGGGCTTGCCGGTCGTGTTGAGTTCACCCGCATGCGCACCGAAGTGACCGCCGGCCAGTACCTCGACATTCTCGAAGAGAACTCCTGGGCCACGCACCCCGGCTCTGAGGCGCTCAATCGCGCGCACCGCGTGATCGTCTACAAGTCCGCCAAGTA
>SCSV01000412.1 GCA_004297555.1 Salinibacterium sp. | reverse complement strand
TCACCCCACCAGCGTAGTGCGGGCGCGCGCATAGACTTGGAACGTGAGTAAGGCCGACATGAACAAGCAGCCAGACGAGGTTGCCCGCATGTTCGACGGCGTTGCCAAGCGCTACGATCTCACCAATTCAGTGCTCTCCGGCGGCAACGCGATGCTCTGGCGCGCTGCCACGGTGCGGGCCGTTGCGCCCGTGCCGGGAGAACGCATCCTCGATGTCGCCGCCGGCACCGGCACAAGCTCCGCTGCGCTGCAGCGACACGGCGCTCGCGTGGTCGCCGTGGACTTTTCTCCGGGCATGGTTGCCGAGGGTCGCCGCAAGCACAAGAAGATCGAGTTTGTCGAGGCCGATGCGCACAACCTGCCGTTCGGCGATGACGAGTTCGACGCGGTGACGATCAGTTTCGGCCTACGCAACATGAAAGAACCGAAGGTCGCGCTGAGCGAGATGTATCGCGTGCTCAAGCCGGGTGGTCGTCTCGTGGTGTGCGAATTCTCACGCCCTCCGGTCGCGATCTTCCGCGCCGGGTACTGGGCTTATCTGCGTTACGTGATGCCGACGATCGTCGACCGCACGAGTTCGAACCCGGCCGCCTACACCTACCTCGCTGAGTCAATCCGAAAGTGGCCCGACCAGGGCGAGCTGAGCCAGTGGCTGCGCGCAGCCGGCTTCATCCGTGTCGCGTATCGCAACCTCACTGGCGGGATCGTCTCGCTTCATCGCGGTCGAAAGCCGGTGGACGCGACCGTGCTCGCCTCGGTTGCCAAGCGTAAGAGAAACGCGACCAAGCCGATTCAAATCGTCGGCTCTTCGACGTGACCCCACGACCCGCGGTCGCCCGCCGCAGCGCGCTGAGTTCTTCACTCGGACTCGGCGAGAAACTCTTCGCTTCAAGCAATGAACGCCGTTTCGTCGACGCGATCGAGCAGGGCCTTGCGGCAGTCGAGGCCGGGCTACTCGAGCAAATGGAGTTCGCAGACGAGATCGCGGATGTGACGAGCCGCTACCTGCTTGAAGCCGGCGGCAAGCGGGTGCGCCCCGTGTTGACCCTGCTCACCGCCCAGCTCGGCGAGGGCAACAACGAGTCGGTCATCATCGCCGCGCAAGCCGTGGAGATCACGCACCTGGCATCCCTGTACCACGATGACGTGATGGACGACGCGCAAATGCGCCGCGGTGTTCCCGCCGCGCAGAGCGTGTGGGGTAACTCGGTCGCCATCCTCACGGGGGATCTGCTTTTCGCCCGGGCCAGCAAGCTGGGCGCTGACCTCGGCGAGCGCGTGCTCAAGCTTCAGGCCGACACCTTCGAGCGCTTGTGCCTCGGCCAGTTGCACGAGACGATCGGACCGCGGGGCGACGAGGACCCGATCGCCCATTACATCCAGGTGCTGGCGGATAAGACCGGTTCGCTCATTTCGGCGGCGGCGCAGGTTGGCGTGATCTTCTCCAACGCGCCCCGGGAGTATCGCGAGCCGGTCGAGATCTTCGGCGAGAAGATCGGTGTGGCCTTCCAACTCATCGACGACGTCATCGATCTGGCGGCGGGCCTGGACGAAACCGGCAAGACCCCGGGTACCGATCTCCGGGGCGGCGTCGCGACTCTTCCCCTGCTCTACTTGCGCAAGCTTGCGAAAACCGACGCCGATGCCGCGACCCTGCTCGGACGGATCGAAAGGGACGTGTCGTCGGCGGCCAGCCCCGAGGACGCGGCCGACCTCATGGCCGCGATCAGCGAACTTCGCAGCCACCCCGTGACCCGCCAGACGCTCGACGAGGCGCACCGTTGGTCGCGGGAGGCAGTCGATGCACTCGCACCCTTACCCGAAGGTCCGGTCAAGAAGGCGCTCACGCGATTCGCCGAGACAATCGTCGAGCGCAGCTACTGACAGAATAGTTCGGTCGCTAATTTCGACCGCGAGCGAATTACCCATGAGAGTTGAGTGAATTGACCAAGTTACGCCTGGCCATCGTAGGTGCCGGACCCGCCGGAATCTATGCGGCAGACATCCTGCTGAAGGCGGAGAAGCAGTTCGAGGTCTCCATCGACCTCTTCGAGCAGTTGCCTGCTCCTTACGGCCTCGTGCGCTACGGCGTCGCCCCCGACCACCCACGGATCAAGGGCATCATCACCGCCCTGAAAGAGGTGCTCGACACCGGCAAGATCCGTCTCTTCGGCAATGTGCTCTTCGGTCGTGACGTCACTCTCGACGACCTCAAGAAGCACTACAACGCCGTGATCTTCTCCACCGGTGCGATTCGGGATGCCCCACTCACCATTCCCGGCATCGGCCTGTCTGGCAGCTATGGTGCCGCCGACTTCGTGAGCTGGTACGACGGCCACCCGGACTTCCCGCGGCAGTGGCCCCTTGACGCGAAAGAGGTTGCCGTCATCGGCAACGGAAACGTCGCACTCGATGTCGCTCGCATGCTCGCCAAGCACGCCGACGATCTGCTGCCGACGGAGATTCCCGCCAACGTTTACGAGGGTCTCAAGGCGAGCCCCGTCACCGACGTGCACGTCTTCGGCCGCCGCGGCCCCATGCAAGTCAAGTTCACGCCGCTCGAGTTGCGCGAACTCGGCGAGTTGAACGACGTCGACATCGTCGTGCACGACGAGGACTTCGACTACGACGCGGCCTCGAAGCTTGCGATCGAGACCAATAAGCAGGTTCTCGTCATCGACCGGGTGTTCACCCAGTGGCGCGCGCGTGAGACCGGATCGGCGTCACGCCGCCTGCACCTGCACTTCTTCGCCTCGCCCGTGGAGGTGCTCGGCGCCGACCACGTCGAGGGCTTCCGCTACGAGCGCACCACGCCCGATGGTCAGGGTGGCGTGACTGGCACCGGCGAGTTCCGCGAGGTCGCCGTGCAGGCGCTCTACCGCGCGGTCGGCTACTTCGGTTCCCCGCTCGACGGGATTCCGTTCGACGAGCACCGTGGGGTCATCCCTAACCGCGAAGGCCAGGTGATCGATGATTCCGACCAACTGGTGCACGGCGTCTACGCGACAGGGTGGATCAAGCGCGGCCCCGTCGGGCTCATCGGCCACACCAAGAGCGACGCGATGGAGACCGTGAAGCACGTGCTCAACGACCAGGCCAACTGGTGGTCGCCGGAGCGTCCGGATGAGGCATCGGTCATCGAGCTGCTCGCGAGCCGCGGAATTGAGTACACGAATCTCGAGGGCTGGCACAACCTCGATGAGCACGAACTCGGGCTCGGCGCGCCAGTTGGCCGTGCTCGCATCAAGGTCGTTGATCGCGAAGAGATGGTCGCCGTCTCGAACGGTCGCGAGAGCGCCTAGCTTCTAGCGAAGGCTTCCTAGCGGAAGTTGACGAACTGCAGGTCGACGTCGAGGTCTTTGCCCTTGAGTAGAGCCATCGTTGCCTGCAGGTCGTCGCGGCTCTTCGACTGAACGCGCAGCTCATCGCCCTGAATCTGGGCCTTGACGCTTTTCGGGCCTTCGTCGCGGATGATCTTGGAGACCTTCTTGGCGTCCTCTGACGAGATGCCGTTCTTCAGGGACACCTCGATGCGGTATTCCTTGCCGCTCGCGTAGGGCTCGCCGGTGTCGAGGCTGCGCAGCGAGATGCCGCGCTTGATGAACTTCTGCTCGAGCACCTCGAGCACGGCCTTCACTCGCTCCTCCGCGCTCGCCTTGAGCAGCAGCTTCTCGCCGCTCCACTCCACCGAGGCGTTGACGTTCTTGAAGTCGTAACGCTGCGCGATCTCTTTCTGCGCTTGGTTGACGGCGTTGTCCGCCTCCATCTTGTCGACCTTGCTGACGATGTCGAATGTGGAATCTGCCATGGCTCCATGCTAGTTCGAGCGGTGCTGACGGGCGTCCTGGTCACTGCGGTGGCGTCGACCTTGTATTCTGGTTCAGCGCCTTCGCCCAGGTGATTACACGTGGACGGAGACGCCCTGGCAAGTTACCCAAGCGGCCAAAGGGATCTGACTGTAAATCAGACGGCTTCGCCTTCAGAGGTTCGAATCCTCTACTTGCCACGGATGAGGCCCCGGAGAAATCCGGGGCCTTTGTCGTTCGGGTAGTAGCGCCGCTGGTAGCAGCTCGCCTGCGATGGCGCGGCCTTGCTCAGGCTGCTTCAGTGGACTTTTGGCGTGCTGCGACAGTGTCCGTGCGGTGGTGGCCATAGACCCAGAACCGGTACAACACGAACCGGAAGGTAGTCGCAAGAAAGAGGCCCACGACGTTGCTTGCGACGTTATCGGCCAGGATGCTCGTGAAGCCGAGAAGGTAATGGGAGACCCACAGGCACAAGACTCCGATCGCGATTCCGCAGACAGCGACTACCGAGAACTCAACGAACTCCCTCGCCGCGTTCTCGCGCCGGTGCTCGCGGAAACTCCAGTAGCGGTTGCCAAGCCAGGTGAGGATAGTGGCGATGGTCGCCGAAATAATCTTTGCGATGAGCGGTTGCTGGAGGTCAGAATGCCCGATGATTCCGAGTCGCAATAGGTTGAAGAGGCCGACATCGACGAGGAAACCGCCGAAACCGATGACTCCAAACTTGAGCCCAGAATGAATGAGCGATCGCAGCGACCCGAATGCCTTGTGCTTTGGCCCGAACTTCACGTCAGCCAAGGGTCGCCGCCCTGACCGCATACAGGGGTTCTGTTCCCGTGGAAATCCGCCTCGCTCCGAATTCATCGACGACATTGGTGGAGCTCACGTAGGGTGCCTGCAAGTGGTGCGTAGACAAAAACCACACGGTGGTCGCGTGACGAGACGTGATGGCAGACTCAAGAAGCGAGGGCAGGTCATCACCCTTCCCGGCAACGACTACACCGCTGGAACGTGCAAACGTCATGTGGAATCCATTCGCAAACTTGTCAGAAGCAACCCAGCGGCCACCGAGCTCGGGCCAGTAATACGCAAGGGAGAATGCGCCTGCGTCATCGGTAGCGATGATGTCATTCTTCGACCAATGAGTCTTGATGTAATCGATTTGGGATCGCGGATCTTCGAGACTGATCACGTTGCTGCGAAAGTCTCGGGCGCTGAACGCGACCGCGCCCGCGATCAGGAGGGCAAAGGCAGCAACAAGCGCGATTCCACGCCGCTTCTCACCGACGAAGCGGTAGCTTGCGAGCACGCCGAGTCTCGCGAGAGCGAGGGCTGCGAACACGCACATCGAGACCAAGAAGAATGATGATGTGCGAACGTTCAGCAATGGGTATACCCTCGCCACTCCCGCTGCGAGCACCGCAAGCACGAGTGCAATCAGATAAATTCCCATGACGAACTCGCGCTCCCGGAACGCCAAGACCACGAAGCTGATGATCAGCGCAGCCACGGTAACCAGAATGAGCACCTGCAACGGAACGGACGACACCCCCGTCAGAGCCAGCGATCTCGACACCAAGTAGGTGGGGAGCGCAGAGAGCGACGGATAGTAGTCAGCCCAATAATCGGCGAGAGCCCCCACGCTTGCTTGCCGGTACAGCGAGAAATAAACGAGCAAGATCGAAGCCGCTGAGATCGCGCCCGCCACCGCGCGCTCCAGGATCAGGCGCTTGTCTCGCCTGATGATCGCTGCTCCCAGCAACGCAAGGAAGGCGCTCGCTGCAACGAACACGACCGTGAGGCTGAAAAACATCCCCAGCGACGAGACAATGGTCAAGGTATACAACGCGGCCCTGGAGCGGCGGCGTTCGGCGAGCACTGCCAGAGTTGCGACGAGCAAGGCAAAGAAGACGTCAGCGGTGTACTGCTTCAGGTCAGTCCGCGCCAGCATGAATGGAGAACAGATTACGACTGCCGAAACGAAAATTCCGGTGAGAATACGGATGCGACGAGTGGCGTCCCAGGCGAAATAGCCAAGAACGTAGGCCACAGCGCTCGCGAGCCACGCGAAGATCAACGGGAGCAGGCGTTGAGCCTGCTCACCCAATGGCTCGAACAACCGTTGGGTCGCATTCCAGCCGATTGGGGTACTTGACGTTAAGTGAGGCAGGTCTGCCAATGGGTAACGGACGGTCAGGGCGACCCAGGATTCATCGAGCCAGAACGACCGGTTCAATATGTATGGGACGTCCCGGGTCACGACGATCGCAACGGCCGTGCCCACAAGCACAATGAGAAGATGCTGAACTCGCGCCCTCGTGAGCAGGCTTGCCACAGAGGCCCTCCATTTCTTACCGCACAGACGGTCCGAGACGCGCGATCATTCATTGTATTGTGGCGGGGGAGATCCTTCAGGCGCACTTCGGCGCTGCCCATATCGCATGGATTCTCCTTCTCCCGATTGGATTGAGCATGGAACAACGTCGCGCGCTTGTCGCTGGCGCAGCAGGCTTCGTCGGTTCGCATCTTGTTGATCGGTTGCTCGCAACGGGCCTCGAAGTCGTCGGCGTTGACAACTTCATTACGGGCAGCAAGACAAATCTCGCCCACCTCCAGAACCACACCGGGTTTACCTTTTTTGAGACGGATGCGCGGGCTCTCGATGTGGTCCCGGGTCGATTCGACTTTATCTACCACCTCGCCTCCCCCGCCTCACCGATTGCTTATCAGCGCTACCCGATTGAGACGCTCCACGCGGGATCGGTCGTCACCGAGGCGCTGCTTGATCGGGCCCTGCACGACCACTCGAGGTTCGTCATGGCCTCGACCTCGGAGGTCTACGGGGACCCGCTCGTGCATCCGCAAGTCGAGGAGTACTGGGGCAATGTCAATTCCATT
>SCSV01000411.1 GCA_004297555.1 Salinibacterium sp. | reverse complement strand
GCAAGGGCACGGTCTCGGCCTACATCCGCGAGAACTATCCCGAGGTGCAGTTGAGCGTCTCTGCGACGACCCGCAAGCCGCGACCGGGCGAGATCGACGGGGTGCACTACTACTTCGTGACCGACGAACAATTCGACCGGATGATCGCCGCCGACGAGTTGCTCGAATGGGCCGTGGTTCACAACTCCTACCGCTACGGTACCCCGCGCCCGCCGATCGACGAGGCGCTCGCATCCGGAAAGCGCGTGCTGCTCGAGATCGACCTGCAGGGTGCGCGCTCGGTTCGCGCGCAGATGCCCGAGGCCCTTCTCGTCTTTCTGCTGCCCCCGACGTGGGAAGAATTGGTGCGCCGGCTCATCGGCCGCGGCACCGAAGATGCCGCCGAGCAGCAGCGCCGCCTGGAGACTGCGAAGGTCGAGCTCGCGGCCCAAGACGAGTTCGACACGAAGGTCGTGAACCACGACGTCGGCCAAGCAGCACGCGAGGTCGTAGAATTGATGGATGCGCCCGTCGGCGCGACCACTTCTCTGGCCGATTCCGGCCCTATCAAGGAGCATCCTCATGGTTGACAAGCACTCCGGCATCATCGATCCGCCGATCGACGAACTGCTCTCCAAGGTGGACTCCAAGTACCAGCTGGTGATCTTCGCATCCAAGCGCGCCCGCCAGATCAACGACTACTACGCCGACCTGCACGAAGGCAGCCTGTTCGACAACGTCGGCCCGCTCGTCGACTCGACCATCGACGACAAGCCGCTCTCGGTGGCCCTGCGCGAGATCAACGAAGACAAGCTCGAGCTCAAGCGCCTGAGCAGCGAATAAACGGCGTTCTGAATAAACAGCGTTCTGAATAGGCTGACCGCATGAACGTTGTCGTCGGCATCACGGGCGGCATCGCGGCGTACAAGGCCGTTTCGGTCGTGCGCGCTCTCGTCCTCGCGGGCCACGAGGTCAACGTCGTCGCGACCCCGAATGCACTCAAGTTCGTCGGCCGCCCCACGCTCGAGGCGATCAGCCACCGGCCAGTACACTCCGACCTCTATGAGGGCGTGACCGAGGTTCGGCACGTCTTCATCGGGCAAGCCGCCGACCTCATCGTCGTCGCCCCGGCCACCGCGAACACCATCGCCAAGCTCGCCGCCGGTCTCGCCGATGACCTGCTCGGCAACACGATCCTCGCGAGCACCGCACCGCTAGTCATCGCCCCGGCGATGCACACCGAGATGTGGGAGAACCCGGCAACGCAGGCCAACATCGCGGCTCTGCGCGAACGCGGCGTCGTGATTGTCGGCCCAGACTCGGGCCAATTGACTGGGGCGGATGTCGGCCCCGGCCGCATGGCCGAACCGGAGGCGATCGTTGCCGCGGCGCTGCGCGCGGTCGCCGAGCGCAGTGACCTTGTGGGCAAGCGCATCCTCGTCACTGCGGGCGGCACGCGCGAGCCGATCGACCCGGTGCGGTTCATCGGCAACCGCTCGAGCGGAAAGCAAGGGCTCGCTATTGCCAAGGCGGCCGCCGCACGCGGAGCCGAGGTCACGCTCATCGCGGCGAACCTCGAGGTCGCGGTGCCGGCATCCCTCACTGTTGTTCGCGTCAGCTCGACCGAAGAACTCGCTGCGGCCACCACCGAAGCCGCTCCCGAAGCCGACGCGATCATCATGGCGGCGGCGGTCGCCGACTACCGCCCAGAGAAAGTTTCGGCGGCCAAGATCAAGAAGGACGACGCCGAATCGCTCACCCTGCGACTCGTGCGCACCCCCGACATCCTCAGCTCGTTGAGCGAGCGCCGCACCGCCGGGCAGGTCGTCATCGGCTTCGCCGCCGAGACCGAACCGGATGACGCGAAGCGGCTCGAACTCGGTCGCACCAAGATCGCTCGCAAGGGCTGCGACTATCTCGTCCTCAACAGAGTGGGCGCCACCGAGGGCTTCGCCACAGACCGCAACACCGTCGTCGTGATCAACGCGGCCGGGGATATAGTGAGCGAGGCCAGCGGCACAAAACAGTCGGTGGCCGACAAGATTCTTGACCTGCTGCTGACTCCCTGGAGTGATTCGTGACTGCCCCCTTGCGCCTGTTCACGTCGGAGTCGGTCACCGAAGGGCACCCCGACAAGATCTGCGATCAGGTCAGCGACAGCATCCTGGATGCCCTCATCGCCGTCGATCCGCAAGCGCGCGTGGCCGTCGAGACGCTCGTCACCACGGGCCTCGTGCACGTCGCGGGCGAGGTCACCACGGAGGGGTACGTCGACATCCCGGCGATCGTGCGCCAGCGCATCTCGGAGATCGGCTACAACTCCTCCGACGTCTGGTTTGATGGCCGCTCGTGCGGCGTCTCGATATCAATCGGCGGCCAATCGCCAGATATCGCGCAGGGTGTGGATCACGCTTTCGAGAGCCGCGAGGAGTCGAGCGACGACGCGGGCGACATGCAAGGCGCGGGCGACCAGGGCATTATGTTCGGTTACGCGACGACCGAGACCTCCGACCTCATGCCGATTCCGATCTGGCTTGCGCACCGTCTCGCGCAGCGGCTCGCCGAGGTGCGCAAGTCGGGCGTGGTCGACTATCTGCGCCCCGATGGCAAGACCCAGGTCACGATCGGCTACGAGGGTGCGATCCCGCGCACGATCGACACGATCGTGCTTTCCACCCAGCACTCGCCTCTGGTGACCACGGCTGAGCTTCGCCGTGAGATCGAGGAGCTGGTCATCCGCCCCGTTCTGGA
>SCSV01000410.1 GCA_004297555.1 Salinibacterium sp. | reverse complement strand
CGGCGCAGGTAGGAGATGTAGCTCTCGACAATGCCCGCGTCGCCGTTGAAGTCGTACTCCCAGACGTGGTCGAGAATCTGCGCCTTCGAGAGCACGCGATTCGGATTGAGCATCAGGTAGCGCAGCAGCTTGAACTCGGTCGGACTCAGCTCGACTTGCTCGTTGCCGATCGTTACTTCGTGCGTGTCTTGATCCATGGTCAGCTCGCCCGCGCGAATGATGGCCTCTTCGTCGTCGTGCATTGTGCGGCGCAGAATCGCCTTGATGCGGGCGACGATCTCGTCGAGGCTGAACGGCTTGGTGACGTAGTCGTCGCCACCCACCGTGAGGCCCATGATCTTGTCTTCGGTGTCGTCTTTCGCGGTGAGAAAAAGAATAGGAGCGGTGTAGCCGGATGCCCGCAGCCGCTTCGTCACCCCGAACCCGTTCATGTCGGGAAGCATTACGTCGAGGATGATGAGGTCGGGCTCTTCCTCGAGAACCGCCGAGATCGCTTGCGCTCCGTTACCCACAGCGCGCACCGCGAAACGAGCAAAACGAAGACTTGTGGTGAGCAGGTCCCGGATGTTGGGTTCATCGTCGACGATGAGGATTTTCGGTCCGTCAGCCATTCGGCAATTATCTGCGTGTTGACTGGGAGGACTCTGGGAGCTCGCGCGAATGCGGGAGATACTTGGAGGTATGGCAGTGGAACGCTTTGTGATCGTGGGTGGCGGTCTGGCCGGCGCGACAGCAGCCGGGGAATTGCGAGAACAGGGCTTCGATGGGGAGGTGCATCTCTTCGCGGCCGAGCCGCACAGCCCCTACATCCGCCCGCCGCTGTCGAAGGAGTACTTCACCGGCAAGGAAGCGCGCGACTCGATCTTCGTGCATCCGGACGACTGGTACCGCGAGCGCGAGCTCGTGGTATCCACCGCGTCCCCAGTGGTCGCGCTGGCAGATCACGCCGTGACACTGGAGTCCGGGCGTGAGGTGTGGTTCGACCGCGTGCTACTCGCCACCGGGTCGTCAGCGCGCAGGCTCGAGGTGGCCGGGTCGTCGGCCGCGGGCATCCACTATCTGCGCACGGTCGAAGACAGTGAGACTCTGCGCGATGCAGTGGCTGGAGGCGGCCAGAACGTCGTCGTGATCGGCGGCGGCTGGATCGGGCTCGAGATCGCCGCGGCCGCTCGCGGGTACGGCAACACCGTCACGGTGCTCATGCGGGACGCGATTCCGCTGGCGTCGGCGATCGGCGAAGAGCTCGGCACAATGTTCCGCGAGTTGCATGAAGCCAACGGCGTCACCTTCGAGGTGCGGGATGTTCTCTCGTTCGACACGCGCGACGGCTCGGTCACGGGCGTGGTGACGAACGCCGGAACGGTGCCCGCGACTCTCGTCGTAGTCGGCATCGGTGCCGACCCGAACGTGGAGTTGGCGGATGCCGCGGGCCTCGAGGTGGAGGACGGCATCCTGGTCGACGAGCACCTCGCCGCGAGTGCCAACGATGTCTTCGCGGCGGGCGATGTTGCGAACGCCTACCACCCTGTCGTGATGCAGCGGATGCGCAACGAGCATTGGGCGAACGCGCTCGGCACCGGCAAGGTCGCCGCGCGCTCGATGCTCGGGCAGAAGGCCATCTTCGACGAGGTGCCGTATTTCTACACCGACCAATACGACCTGGGCATGGAGTACTCGGGATACCCCTTGCTCGCCGATGGCGCAAAGGTCGTCTACCGGGGCAACCGTGCCAAGCGCGAGTTCATCGCATTCTGGGTCGCCGAGGGCAGCGTCGTGGCGGGCATGAACGTCAACGTCTGGGACGTCAACGAAGACGTGAAAGAACTCATCACCTCCGGCCGTGCTGTCGACGAAGCGAAACTCGCCGACGAGTCCGTGGCCCTCTCGACGCTGTGATGGGTTTGGCGGCGCAGATGGGCACACGCACGATCGGGTCGCGCGTCTTCGATTTCGAGCGCGAAGTGGCCGTCATGGCGGTCGTCAATCGCACACCCGATTCCTTCCATGACAAGGGGGCGACATTCTCGCTCGATCGCGCAGTAGAGGCGGCGCTGCAAGCGGCGGATGCGGGCGCCGACTGGGTAGACGTCGGCGGCGTGCCCTTCGGTCGTGGCCCTGCGGTGTCGGTCGCCGAGGAGCTTGAGCGGGTCGTGCCCGTCGTCGAGGCGATCAAGGCCGCCTCCGACGTGGTGATCTCCGTCGACACGTTCAGCGCGGAGGTGGCTCGGCGCTCGATCGCCGCGGGCGCATCCGTCATCAATGACACGAGCGGATTGTGGGATGACCGGATGCTCGGGGTCATCGCCGATAGCGACGCGACGCTCGTCTTGACGCACAGCGTCGGCCCGCCCCGCGTGGAGAAGCCGCGCGCGCACTTTGACGATGTCGTGGAGGAGGTAGTCGCCTTTCTGCGCGACCGGGTATCACGCGCGCTCGACCGTGGGGTGCCGCTCGAACGGCTCATCGTGGACCCCGGCCACGACCTCGACAAGAACACGCTGCACTCGCTCGAGCTGACCCGGCGACTCGGCGAGATCGTGGCGATCGGACTGCCTACGCTCGTCGCCGTCTCGAACAAGGACTTCATCGGCGAGTCGATCGACCGGCCGCAAGGCGAACGCGTGGAGGGCTCGCTTGCTGCCATGGTCGTCTGCATCATGAACGGCGCCCGAATTGTGCGCATGCACGACGTGCCGGCGACGGTCGCTGCGGTGCGGATGACCGAGGCGATTCTCGGACTGCGCGAGCCGGCCTACCTGCTGCACAACACGCATCCGACGCACAACGTATGAACGAGCAAATCGATCGTCTCTGGCCGTCGCCGGCATCGGCGCTCACTGACGACGAGCTTGTCGCTGATCTCGGGCCGGGAGTGCGAGCCAACTTCGTGGCGAGCGTGGATGGCGCGGCGACCCGCGCGGGCCGCTCCGGCGGCTTGTCGAGTGCGGCGGACAAACGGCACTTCGAGTTGCTGCGCCGCGTCGCCGACGTCGTGGTTGTCGGGGCGGGCACGGCGCGCATCGAGGGCTACAGCGGGTTGCACGTCTCGCCCGAGTCCGCCCGATGGCGGGTGGAGCACGGGATGCCCGAGCACCCGGTTCTCGCGCTCGTGACGGGTCACCTCGACCTCGACCCCTCGTCGCCGATGTTCACCGACGCACCTTCGCACCCGATCATTTTCACGATCGCCGACGCGCCTGGTGCCGAACGCCTTTCGCGGCTTGCCGACGTCGTGGCGGTCGGCGCTTCTCACGTGGATGTTCCCTCGCTCGTGGCGGAGTTGACCTCGCGAGGTCTCACGCGAGTGCTCCTGGAGGGCGGGCCCTCCCTCTTCGCGTCCTTCGTCGCGGCAAACGCGGTCGACGAACTGTGTCTCACGATCAGCCCCTCGCTGGAGGGTGGTGACGGCCCGCGCATCGTGCACGGCGACCTGCCCGCGCCGCATCCCCTGCATCTCGCCCAGCTGCTGCGCGCCCCCGACGACACGTTGCTGCTGCGCTACCGCCGCTAGGCGCGGCCCACCCGCCCGCGGCGCACCACCGCGCCCCGCCATCATCCCCGGCACATCGACTGCGCGCAATTGGGGTTTTCCGATGCCGCCGAAATCCCCATTTGCGCGCAGTCGGCGAAGCGCCCCAAGAGACTCTGGATTTGAAGGAAAGACGATTCGCTGTCGCGAGTCCTTCAAATCCAGAGTCTCTTGAGTCGCCGACCCGGCTGGCTCGCGGGCGCGGCGCGCATCCATCGGAACACGATATGATGAATTTATGAATCCGTCCAGCGCCCTGTTTGAGCACCGCCCGTTGTACGAAGTGAAAGCCAACCTCTTCAAGGGACTCGCCCATCCGGTGCGCGTGCGGGTGCTCGAGGTTCTTGCCGATTCGGTTGAAGTCCCAGTGGCCGATCTGCTTGCCGACACCGGCTTGGAAGCGTCGCACCTGTCCCAGCACCTCTCCGTGCTTCGCAGACACAACCTTGTGATCGCCGATCGTCGGGCTAGTCAGGTCTATTACCGACTCGCCTATCCCCAAGTCGCCGAATTGCTCAGAGTCTCGCGGTCCTTGCTGGTCGACATTCTGGAGACCACCCGGCATCAGCTCGATTTGACTGTGGCGTCGGCCTCGGCATGAGGGTGCTTGAGTATCTGAGGCCGTTGCTGCCGGGTATCCGTGATTATCGACCAATTCGAGGCACGTGGCGCGGCGATCTGTTAGCGGGAATCACGGTCGGCATTGTCGCCCTTCCGCTCGCACTGGCATTCGGGGTGACGTCGGGCGTCGGTGCGGAGGCGGGGCTGGTGACGGCAATCGTGGCCGGGATGGTGGCCGCGATTTTCGGCGGCTCGAACATCCAAGTCTCGGGGCCCACTGGCGCCATGGTCGTCGTGCTCGCACCGATCGTGGTGTCTCATGGCGTGGGTGCGGTTGCCATTGTTGCCGTCATGGCCGGAATCCTGGTGGTGGCGGCGGGTGTGACGAAGATTGGCCGAGTCGTTGCGTTCATCCCGTGGCCGGTGATTGAGGGCTTCACCCTCGGAATCGCCGCGGTCATTCTTCTCCAGCAGGTGCCAGCAGCTCTCGGGGTCCGCTCTGTGTCGAGTACGAATGCGCTTATTGCAGCGGGCGAATCACTTGGCGTGGTCGATGTCAGCGCGGTGTGGTGGCCGTTGGCTGTCGTGGTTCTGGTCGCGGCGATCATGGTGCTCGCGCCACGAATCCATCCCCGGTTGCCCGGGTCGATCATCGGGATTGTTCTGGTGACCGCGCTCAATTCTCTGCTCCATCTGCCGTTGGTGACGATCGGCCGGCTGCCGGAAGGCCTGCCAGCACCAGCGGTTCCTCACCTCGCGTGGGATGTTGTCAGTTCGCTTTCCGGTCCGGCACTCACTGTCGCCGCGCTCGCCGCGATCGAGTCGCTGCTTTCGGCACGCGTGGGAGCATCGCTGGCTGACACCGGAACGTACGACCCAGATCGCGAACTGGTCGGGCAGGGCTTGGCGTCGATCGCCGCAGGCTTCTTCGGTGGGATGCCCGCTACCGGTGCGATCGCCCGCACCGCGGTGAACGTGCGCTCCGGCGGCAGAACGCGACTCTCGGCGATTGTGCATGCCCTGGTTCTGGTCGGCGTTGTGTACCTGGCGAGCGGAATCGTTTCGCAGATTCCCGTCGCCGCGCTCGCCGGGGTGCTGATCGTGACAGCTGCGCGGATGACGTCACTCGCTACTGTGCGCAGCATTGTGGGTTCGACTCGATCCGACACGGTCGTCTTCATCGTCACTGCGATCATCACCGTATCCTTCGACCTCATTGTCGCGGTCGGCATCGGAATCGCGGTCGCGATGGTCGCGGCCATCCGCGCGCTCTCCAAGGCGTCGGGGGTGCACCGGGAAGAGCTACCAGGAGCCGCCGTCGAAGGCGACATCCATATCGCGTTGTTCCGTCTTGATGGGGCGTTGTTCTTCGGCGCTGCGGAACGCGTGCTCGAGAGGGTCAATGAGATCAGTGATGTGCACGTCGTGATTCTTCGACTCTCCCAGTTGCAAGTGCTCGATGCGACGGGCGCCCGCGTGGTCACCGAAATGATCCAAGCGCTCGAACGCCGGGGGATTACCGTGCTGGTAAAGGGCATCCAAGAGCGTCATTTGAAGCTCGCGACCCGCGTTGGAGTCATCTCATCGCTGCGCCACGATAAGCATCTCTTCGATGATTTGGATGCTGCGGTCGCGCACGCCCGCAGTCACGTCGCGCGGGCAGCGTCGGGTCCGCGCCCGCGCTGATTCGCAAACCCTTCTACGCGGCGAGGGCGGCCGCGTCGAGGATCGTGTAGCTGTAGCCCTGCTCGGCGAGGAAGCGCTGGCGGTTCTGGGCGAAGTCCTGGTCAACCGTGTCGCGGGCGACGAGAGTGTAGAAATTGGCGGGCAGCCCGCTCTCCTTCGGGCGCAACAGGCGGCCGAGGCGCTGCGCCTCCTCCTGGCGCGAGCCGAACGACCCGCTGACCTGGATGGCCACGG
>SCSV01000409.1 GCA_004297555.1 Salinibacterium sp. | reverse complement strand
GTCGGCATTCACGCGACGAGTGGATGCCCTGGGCCCACGTTCATTCAGTGTTCACGCTGTGAGCGATCGCGCGCGTGAATACCAGCAGGATCAGCACGGCGAGCACCTGGACGGCCACCGTGATACCGACCAGCAGCGGCACCGACACGTCATAGAGCGCGCCTGCGAGAGCGCCACCGCCCGCGGTCGCGACACCGACCACTGCGGCGAACACGCCGTAGGCCGTACTGCGGCGCTGGGGCTCGATGAGGTCGGCGACTGTCGCACGCAACGTGGATTCCTGGATGCCCAGGGCCATGCCCCACAACAGCGAACCCATGACCACCGCCGCCACGCCGTTCTGGAAGGCCAGAACCGGGATGCTCGCCGCGACGATCGGAAGAGCGACAAGTACCCGGGGCCCGAAGCGGTCGTACGCCCAACCGGTGGCCAGGGCGGCGAGGGCATCCACGATCATGACGCCCGCATAAAGCAGCGGCACGACTGCGATCGGCAACAGCTTCGCTTCGACGATGTGGAAAGAGATGAGACCGAAGGTGGCGAAGCCGACCATGGTCGTGGAGGTGAAGGCTGCGTAGGTCCAGAAGGCACGGGGCAGATGCAGGGGCTCGAGGTGCAGGGTGATTGATTCGTGCGGCTTGGGGGCGACCTCGTAGTCGACCGGGTTCGGCACTTTCGCGCGCTGCCAGAACAGCAGGCCCATGGCGATCACGCCAGGCAGCGCGAGCACGGCCAGCGACGGTCCATAGTCGTTGCCGGTGAGGGCGAGCATCGCCGCGACGACGAGCGGGCCGATCACTGCCCCGAACTGGTCAATCGCCTCGTGCACCGCGAAGCCCTTGCCGCGCCCGGTCGCGGCCGTCGCGTAAGAGAGCAGGGCATCCTTCGCCGGCGCCCGCACTGCCTTGCCAACTCGCTCGAGAATCACGAGCCCGCAGGCAACCCAGAGCACACCTGCATAGCCGAGAGTCGGCACGCTGATCACGGTGAGGGCATAGCCGGCGATCGTCCAGGCCCAGAATCGCTGGGTGCGATCGGCGAGTGGGCCGGAGACCAATCGCAGCAGCAGCGACGCCGCCTCGCCGATACCGGTGACGACGCCGACGATAAGGCCCGTCGCCCCGAAGAAGGCCAGCACGGGGCCGGTGACCGAGCGTGCGCCCTCGTAGACGAAATCCGCGAGCAGGCTCACCGTGCCGGAGACGATCACGAAACGCCAAGCGCTGATTGCTGGCAAGCGGCGCGAGCTCATGGAGCAATCGTATCGAGGGCACTTGCGGCGGGTTTGCGTCTGGGCGAGCATTCCCCTGTGCCCTCTTTGACTGCGGCGGAATTCACCGAGCGGATGCTTGCCGTTGGGCACCCCGAGAAGGTCGCGCAATACAACCGGTACTTCAAGACCGGCCCGGGCCAATATGGCGAGGGCGACGTCTTCATCGGGGTTGGCATGGGGCCAGTGACCGCGCTCGCGAAAGAGTTCCTCGGCATGCCGGTTGGCGAGCTTGAGACGCTGCTTGAGAGCGATATTCACGAGCTGCGCGCTGGCGCATTGACAATCATGAACGAAGAAGCGCGGCGCAAGAAGACTCCGGATGCTCGCCGTCAGGAGCTCTTCAAGCTCTACCTGCGCCGCCACGACCGAATCAACAACTGGGATCTCGTCGATGGTTGCTGCCGGTATGTCGTGGGCGCCTACCTCGCAGACAAGCCCCGTGATCTGCTCTACTCTCTTGCGCGATCGGACAACCTCTGGGAGCGCCGAACCGCCATGGTCAGCACCTGGTGCTTCATCCGATCGGGCGATGTCGACGACGCGCTCGCGATCGCTTCGCTCCTGCTCAACGACCGCGAAGACCTCATCCACAAGGCGACCGGCTGGATGCTGCGATCCGTCGGCGACGTCGACCGTCCGCGCTTGATCGCCTTCCTCGATGAGAACGCGCCGACGATGCCGCGCACCGCTCTCCGCTACGCCGTCGAGAAGTTCCCGCCCGAGGAGCGCGCCCACTACCTCGCGCTCAAGAAGCGTTGACCATTCCCCCCAAGGTTCGGGGTCATCCAGCGACTACTCACAGTCGCGGTGTAATACTTGTATTACACCGCGGTAGGAGGCGATCATGATCAGCGTCAGATTAGACCCAGAGGTGGATGCTCGGCTCACCGAGCTGGCGCGAGAGACCGGCCGCACCAAGAGTTCCTACATAAGACAAGCGATTGAGACATTTCTTGAGGACCGGGCCGACTACTTGCTCGCTGTGAATGCACTTGAGCGACGCGAGAAGTCGATTTCAGCCGCCCAGATGAGAGCCGAACTTGGCCTTTAGGCTCGAATATCGCGAATCCGCCGCAAGGCAGCTTCGCAAGCTCGATCGACCGATCGCGCGCGCCATCCTCGACTACATGGATGAGGTCGCTGATTTGGACGATCCTCGATCCAAGGGCAAAGGATTGTCTGGCGAACTCGTGGGACTTTGGCGCTATCGAGTGGGCGATTTTCGAATCATCTGCCGGATAGTGGACAGTGAAGTTCTCATCGTGGCACTCGAAATCGTGCATCGCGCCAACCCCTATTGCTGAGATTCTCACCGCCAGCACGTCTGAAAGAAGTCACAAACATGAAGGCGGGAATGCGGTTGCGGGATGGGTCGTTGAGGCTCTCACGGACGAATTTCAGAGAGGCGGGCATCCATGTCCCAGATTGAATTCGGGTTGGACACCTTCGGCGATGTGACCGTCGGCGTGAACGGCAAGCCGCTGCCTCAGGCGCAAGTGATCCGCAACGTCGTGGCCGAGGCCGTGCTCGCGGACGAATTGGGCCTCGACTTCATCGGCGTTGGCGAGCACCATCGTGTCGACTTCGCGGTGACCGCACCCGAGGTCGTGCTCGCGGCGATTGCGAGCGTCACCACGAACATCCACCTCGGCTCGGCGGTGACCGTGCTCAGTTCGGACGACCCCGTGCGCGTGTACGAGCGGTTCGCGACGCTCGACGCTCTCTCCAACGGTCGTGCCGAGATCATCCTCGGACGCGGCTCCTTCACTGAGTCCTTTCCGCTGTTCGGGTACGACCTGCACGACTACGAGCAGCTCTTCGAGGAGAAATTGCAGCTCTTCGCCGAATTGCTGAAGGAGAAGCCGGTCACCTGGGAGGGCAAACTCCGCGCGGGGCTGACCAACCAAACCGTGTACCCGCGCACCGAGGGCGGCCACCTCAAGACCTGGATCGGCGTCGGCGGCAGCCCCGAGTCGGTGGTGCGAGCCGCCAATTACGGGATGCCCTTAACGCTGGCGATCATCGGCGGCGACCCCGACCGCTTTCAGCCCTACGTCGCGCTCTACCACCGCGTGCTCGACCAACTCGGCCAGCCGCACCTCCCGGTTGCGGTGCACTCGCCCGGTTACATCGCTGATACTGACGAGCAGGCCCTCGGGGAACTCTGGCCGCACCACCGCGTCATGCGCGACCGCATCGGTGCCGAGCGCGGCTGGCCACCATCATCCAAGGACGAATTCGAGAGCGAGACCACGCACGGGTCGTTGTACGCCGGCTCGCCCGAGACGGTTGCCCGCCGCATCGCGCGCACGA
>SCSV01000408.1 GCA_004297555.1 Salinibacterium sp. | reverse complement strand
GCGAAGAGGCGCTAAAGGCTGTGGTCGACAAAATCGCCTCGTTCGACGAACCTGACAGGACCAACGCGGAACGCATCCACGCGATCGTCACCGAGGTAGCGCCGCAGCTGGCTCCAAAGCTCTTTTACGGCAGCCCTGGTTACGCGAACGCTGATGGCAAGGTCATCCTCTTCTACCAAGAACGCGCAAAGTTCAAGGTGCGTTACGGCAACCTCGCGTTCTTCGAGGGCGCGAAGCTCGATGATGGAACGATGTGGCCGACTGGGTTCGCCGTCACTGAAATCTCAGCCGCAGACGAGAAGAAGATCGCTGAACTCGTAAAGAAGGCCGCGGGCTAACGCGCAGAGCGGGTCAGCGATGAGTCGCGGCGGCCCACTCCTCGAGTTTCGCTGTCGCGGCGCCTGAATCGACCGCCGCAGCGGCACGCGTCAATTGCGCTGCGAGTCGATCGACGATCGGCTCGGTCAATAGTTCGGGGTCGCGCGAAAGTTCGAAGGCGGCGAGGCCTGCCGCGGCGTTGAGCAACACGATGTCGCGCACCGGGCCGGCATCCCCGGCCAACACTCCCCTGGCAACCGCGGCGTTGTGCTGCGGGTCCGCACCGAGTAGCGCGGAAATGTCTGCGCGCGCGATGCCCAATTCAAGCGGGTCAAGATCGTGCTCTGTGACCATGCCGCGCGTGACCTCCCAGATGTGACTGTGCCCGGTCGTCGTGAGTTTGTCGATGCCGTCATCGCCGCGATAAACGAGCGCCGTCGCACCGCGGCTCTGAAAAACACCGACCATGAGCGGCACCCGCTCGAGATTGGCGACCCCCACAGCTGAGGCGTTCGGGCGGGCCGGGTTGCACAGCGGACCAAGAATGTTGAAAAGGGTCGGGATGCCCAATTCCCGTCGTGTTGGTCCGGCATGACGGAATCCGGGGTGAAAGAGCGTCGCGAACGCGAACGTGATGCCCACCTCTGAGAGCACTTCCCCCACTCGCAGGGCACTCAGGTCGAGGTTGAGCCCCAGTGCCTCGAGCACGTCCGAGGCGCCCGAGGCGGAACTCGCGGCACGGTTGCCGTGCTTGACCACGGGCACGCCAGCTGCCGCAGCGACGATCGAGGCCACCGACGAGATATTGAGCACCGCTCCGTAGGGGTCTCCCCCCGTTCCGACAATGTCGAGCACGTCAGGCGATACGTCCAGCGGTAAGGCATTGGCCAGCACCGCGTCGCGGAAGCCGACAATCTCGTCAACCGTCTCGCCTTTCACGCGCAGAGCGACGAGCATCCCGGCAATTTGGGCCGACGTGGCCTCCCCCGCCATGACCGATTTCATAGCCCATTCGGCCTCGCTGATCGAGAGATCGTCGCCCGCGACAAGGGAACTCAGGATACCCGGCCAGCTCTGCTCAATCGCCATGACTCAAATCCTAGCCAGGCCCATGCGACTGGCCGCCGAATGACGAAAGGCCCTCTCGATATCGACCATAATGGACAAGTGACTACCGCCTCACTAACGCGCTCAGCTGGCGCGCCCATCGTCAATCGCCCTAGCGCCGTCATGGTAGGCACCATCGTGTGGCTCGGCAGCGAGGTGATGTTCTTCGCTGGTCTATTCGCGATTTACTTCACCCTGAGGTCCACGTCGCCGGGCCTGTGGGCGGAGCAGACCGCCAAGCTCAACCTGACGTATGCGGCCATTAACACCACGATTCTGGTGCTCTCGTCGTTCACCTGCCAGGCGGGGGTTTTCGCCGCAGAACGCATGCAATCGCGACGCACCGGTGGCGTTCTCAACGTTCGACGCTGGGGTATGGTCGAGTGGTTCTACCTCACCTACGTCATGGGTGCCGCATTCGTCGTGGGCCAGATCTTCGAATACGCCAACCTCGTTTCCGAGCACATCGGCTTGAGCAGTGACTCCTACGGTTCGGCCTTCTATCTCACGACCGGTTTCCACGGTTTGCACGTCACCGGCGGACTCATTGCTTTCTTGCTCGTCATCGGCCGCGCCTTTGCGGTGAAAGACTTCGGCCACAAAGAAGCGACAACTGCCATCGTCGTCTCCTACTACTGGCACTTCGTCGACATCGTCTGGATCGCGCTCTTCGCGGTGATCTACCTGCTTAAGTAATGAGAATCGGAACACAACGAAGCATGCCGAAGACCTCAGGAAAGACGGCCCGAAAAGCCGGTCGCCGCCATCCGCTCGCCACTGTTGCCCTGCTCGCGATCGGGCTTCTCGGCACAGGTGGGGCGTATGCCCTGTTCACTTCGAGCGCGACCGCGGAGACCACCGCCTCACACGACAGTCTCGTCAAAGAGGGCGGCAAGCTCTTCGCCTCGAACTGCGCTACCTGTCACGGGATGAGCCTGCAGGGCACCACCCAGGGTCCGAGCTTGATCGGCGTCGGCGCGGCGGCGGTCGAATTTCAGGTTGCAACCGGGCGGATGCCCTTGGCCGCAACCGGTCCGCAGGCCGAAGAGAAGCCACCGCAGTTCACGCCTGAGCAGATCGAGGCGTTGTACACCTACGTTGCCTCCAAGGCGCCCGGTCCGGGAATCCCGGAGGACAAGTACCTCAAAGCAGATGGCGACGCTACCGCCGGCGGCGAACTGTTCCGCGTCAACTGCGCGATGTGCCACAACGTGGCTGGCGCGGGCGGCGCTCTCACCGAGGGAAAGTACGCCCCCTCGCTGGGATCAGTGGATGCGCGCCATATCTACGAGGCGATGGTCACCGGCCCGCAGAACATGCCCGTGTTCAACGACCACAACATCTCGCCCGCTGACAAGGCCAACATCATCACCTACCTCAAGTACATCGACAAGCAGTCGACGGTAGGTGGTTATGACCTCGGCGGACTCGGACCGGTGTCGGAGGGCCTTTTCATCTGGATCTTCGGCCTCGGGGCAATCGTGGCGATCACGGTCTGGCTCACCGCCAAGTCCAACTAGCGCTGAAGCACAGACGCGAATGACGGAACTAAAGGGGAAGAGAATGGCGAACGACCACGACGGGACCACCGGCAGCGACGCTGCCGGTAAGACCGTTGCGACGACGGGCGCGAGCGTGCCAGTGGGCACCGCCGTCGTTCCCGCCGACCAGGTGAAGAACCCGGGTTTTCCGCCGTTCCGGCCGCGCATCACCGACCTCAGCCCGGCCAAGGAGAAGCAGGCCGAGCGCCGGGTCTCCGGCTTCTTCGTGCTGTCGATGATCGGCAGCGTCGGAGCCGTCGTCGCCTACATC
>SCSV01000407.1 GCA_004297555.1 Salinibacterium sp. | reverse complement strand
TGTCTTCCTGCCATGAAACGACCTGTCAAGTTCGCTCTAACGTTCTCGGTATCCTTTCCGCTTCCAGACGTGAGTAGACAACATTCGAGGCGTGTGGATCGACGGTGGATCAGTCTGCCATTCGTGGATCGAGCTTGCGCCCGCCAACATAGTCGGTGATCCGGTCGGAGCCGCCTCGCACTGTTATCGCGAATCCAGGCCTTTAAGCCCTGTCGCAAGGAAGACTCGAGGGTTCTCCTGAGGGTCGCCTCGAATGCTGTCTACTCACGCCTGAACCTCGTGCTCATTTTAGTTCTTTGCTGCTTCCGTTTGTTCGACTGCCTTTTTTGCTGGTCCTTTTTCTCGTTCCTCTTTGGCCAACTTACGTTCCACGTGGACGCCGATATCCCACAGAAAACCAAGCATCTCGCGCCCAACGGCGGTGACGACCTTCTGTTTGCATTTGCGCAGAAGAAGGTGCCTGTAGCGACCGTGCAATCGCTCTTGCGCCTTCCACGCAAGCTCAATCACCTCGTTACTCAACCCCTCTTGCCGTCTGCGGAGCCCTCCTATGACTCGCGGACGATGGCGGTAGTGCCACGCAGCTTCTCCGATCACTCGTCGCAGATGCGCATTCCCTGTCTTAGTAATCGATCCGCGTGACGTCTTGCTTCCACTCGAATGCTCGCTGGGCACGGCCCCGCTGTAGCTCATCAGCTCGCGAGGATGCTCGAAGCGCGACATTGGACCGATCTCCGAGACCACTGTCGTCGCCGTAATTTTCGACACTCCGCGCATGGCCTGCAACGCAGCGATGACAGCCTGCATGGTCGGCGGCGATGCGTCGATCGCTTCGTCGATCGCCTTGTCGAGCCGCGTCACGCGCGCGTTGAAGTGGTCCACCTCCGTCGCATAGTCATTGAGCGTGGCTTGTTGCGCAGCGAGCTCAAAGGTCAGTCCCCAAACCCATTTTCGATGCGTCTCGGTCCATTCACGCATCTTTGCCGGCTTCGAAATTCCTCGACGAAGAAGAAACTTTTGAAGTCGATGACGCGCACGTCGTTGGTCTTTCTTCGCCGCCTCGCGCGCTCGAACCACATCTCGCAAAGCTTCGTGTTCGGGCGTCGGCACCCAGACCGGCGTCAGGTCTCCGGCTCGATAACAGCGCGCGAGCTTCTCCGCGTCGCGACGATCCGTCTTTACCCGATCACCCGCCTTCACCGGAACCAGAGATGGCGCAATGACGACGCACGAGACGTTCAGCTTGGTCAGTTGCCAGTACAGCACGTACCCCGTTGGCCCCGCCTCGTAGCAAACGCGAAGCTCGTCCGTCGTCTCCTTCTGAAGCTTCCTGATGAGCTTCTGAATCGCTTCCAGATCGTTCGGAATCGTGCCGAGCGACCGAACCAACCCGCCTGGCCCCGCGACCGCTACCGCAATCGTCGCCTTGTGTACATCGAGACCAACAAATCGAATACCCTTGTCCATGACCGGCTCCCTTCGCATGTAGCTCTGCGCTGCCTCATCGCCGCGTAACCTACGACAAGGCGATGCGGAGTCGGTCGTTTCATTCTGACTGTTCCATAACTCCGATATCCGACACGAAAGCGACCCCGAGTTGCGCAAAGCTCGAGCAGGACACTACCGGTCCGCGTGGCCCCTTTCTTCCGGGGAGCTGTACTTAGAACCCCGAAACATCAAGTCGGCCAAGTCGAAACGCG
>SCSV01000406.1 GCA_004297555.1 Salinibacterium sp. | reverse complement strand
CCCGACGAAGGGTGCTCTCGAGATGCTCACGGTGAGCATCCAGGGCAATCCGCAGCAGCTGCCGAGCTGGTTCGATGTTTCCTCGGCCTACCTCGATCCGCAGCAGAGCGTCGTTCCCGTGGAGGCGCTCTACCCGCCAGGAGTAAGTGTCAAGGAGGAGAACCGCCAGGGCAAGATCGAGATGGCGAACTCGCAGAAGGAGGCGATCGCCGCCGCCCTGCACCACCTCAAGTACCACTTCGACAGTTCGGTGAGCATCGCCGAAGTTCCCAAGGGCGGGCCGGCAGAGGGCGTCTTACGCCCCGGCGACACGCTCCTGACAATCAATGGGGATGCCGTCACAGACGTCACAACGCTTCGCGCGCTCATCGCGGCAAACGGCACCGACAAGGCCGCCCTCGTGCGGATCGAACGCGATGGCACGAAGATCAGCCTGCGAATCGTCCCGGTCATGAGCGACACGATGAAGCCGACTCCGATCTTCGGCGTGGTCGCCAGCAACAACTACGACTTTCCCTTCTCCGTGAAGTTCAACCTGGACGGCGTTGGTGGACCGAGCGCAGGAATGATGTTCGCGGTCGGCATCACCGACGAGCTCACACCCGGTTCCCTGAGCGGGGGCGAGAGGGTTGCCGGCACCGGCACAATCGACTCAGCAGGTGCGGTCGGCGCGATCGGGGGTATCCGCCAGAAGATGTTCGGAGCCCGCAATGCTGGCGCTCACTGGTTTCTCGCACCGCGGTCGAATTGCGATGAAGTGACCGGCCATATTCCGATCGGGCTGCACGTTTTCGCAGTGCGGACCCTCGACGATTCGCTCACCGCGCTCGCGAAAATCAAGTCGGGAGACACCTCGTCGTTGCCGACGTGCCCGGCGGGTTGATCTTTCCCACTTAAGATGGGCCACAGTACCCCGAGAGCAGGAGCCGCCTTGTCAACACCCGCATCTTCCGCCAATCGCACGCGGACCTCGCTCACCATCTCGGCGATCGTGATCGCGGTTCTCGTGATCGCCTTCTTCATCGTCGCGAACCTCTACACCGAGGTGCTCTGGTACGACCAGCTCGGCTACCTTAATGTGCTCACAACGCAGTGGGCGTCCGGAGCCGCGATGTTCGCGGTCGGGTTCATCGGTATGGCACTACCGGTATGGCTCAGCATTACGGTCGCGTTCCGGGCAAGGCCGGTCTACGCAAAGCTCAACTCGCAACTCGACCGCTACCAGCAAGTGGTGGAGCCGTTGCGACGCCTGGCCATGTTCGGCATTCCGGTTGTGCTCGGCATCTTCGGCGGAATCTCGGCCTCATCGAATTGGCCCATGGTGCTGCAGTGGCTCAACCGCACCTCGTTCGGCCAAACCGATCCGCAGTTCGGCCTCGACGTGTCCTTCTACTTCTACGAGCTGCCGATGTATCACGCGGTGCTCGGCTTCGCCTCGGCTGCGGTGCTCCTCTCAGCCCTTGCCGCTCTCGCGACGAGTTACCTCTATGGTGCAGTTCGCTTCAGCGGTCGCGAAGTGCGCATCTCGCGCTCCGCGCGGGTGCAGTTCGCTGCCACCGCGGCGATCTTCATCGCACTGCAGGCGGCCAGCATTTGGTTCGACCAGTACACGACGCTGTTCACTCATGGGGCCGGATTTGTCGGCACAGGTGCCGGCTATACCGAAGCGAATGCAAGCATCCCGGGTCGTGCGATTCTCGCGCTCATCGCCGGAATCGTCGCAATTCTCTTTGTCGTCACAGCGATTGTGGGCCGGTGGCGTCTCTCGGTGATCGGCACCGCGCTGCTGCTCGTGAGCGGGCTCGTGCTCAACGGCATCTATCCCTGGATCGTGCAGCGTTTTCAAGTCGACCCGAGCGCCCGAACCTATGAGGCGCAATACATCGACCGAAATATCAAGGCCTCTCGAGTGGCCTTGATA
>SCSV01000405.1 GCA_004297555.1 Salinibacterium sp. | reverse complement strand
GCAGGTACGAGGCGAGCCCCGCGACGGCCGCCATGATCTGCATCTGCAGAATGGTCTTGATCGCCGCCTTCGTGATGTCCTCTAGCACCTTGAGCGCCGTGCTGCCAAGGTTCTTGAACCCGCCCTGGGCCTCGACCAGCGCGCCCGCCAGGCCCTCGCCGATGCCGCGGGTCCACTGCTGGGCCACGTTGATGCCGAGCGTGCCGGCGTCCTGGGCCTCGTCGCCAACGTTCTTGAATCCCTGCCGGAGCCCGTTGTAGAAGTCGAGCAGCGCCATCTGGTCCTCCTTGGAGGGCATGGCGCCGTGGAACTTCTCCCCCATCTTGGCCGCTTCAACGCCCGCATTCTGAACGGCCTTGGTCCACCCAGTGATGTCGTCGATCGACCCGCTGAACTCGGCGAACGCCTTCTTGAGGGCGGAATAGTCGGTCGACTCCAGGTTGATCGGCGAGAACGACGCCTTCCACCGCTCGTCGGAGTATTTGCGGTGAATGTTGGCGATCTCGGTATCCAGATCATCGATGTTCGACTTGAAGTAGTCCTTGATACCGAAGTCGCGCGAGAAGTCGCCCCAGATCGTGTGCGAGTCCGACCGCATCGACTCGTTCAGCTTCTTGCTGAGGATGAACGGGAGGGCCTCGCCCCACTCCGTCATCTTGGACGACAGCGCGTTGGTGAACCCGGACGCCGCCTCCGACCCGATCACCTTAAACGACTGGACAATCACGTCGCCGAGCGAGCTGACAAAGTTTTTGAGCCTCGCCTTTGCCGCCGCGTCCCCACCGATCGCGTCGCCGACGACCTTAAAAACATGCGTGGCGATATCGGGAAGACGCGCGATTGCCGCCGACGCCTTGTCGGCGAGCTCGGTCAGCGCCGGGGCCAGCTGGGTCATGACCTTGACCTTGACGCCCAGCCACGCCTCACCGATCCGGTAAATGGAGTCGTTGTACTCCTTCAGCTTCTTGGCCTGGTCAGCGCTGAAGATGACCCCCAGCTTGCTCGCCTTGGCCGCCTCGTCGGCGAGGCCCTCCAGGGCGCCGCCGGTTTCCTCGAGCAGCTGCACGAACTGCTCGCCGTTGCCCTTCCCGAAGATTTGCTCGGCGAGGTTCAGCCGGCGGGCCGGGTCACCGACGGCCGACAGCCCCCTGGCGATCTCGGGGAGCATGTCGATGATCGACCGCACGTTGCCGTTGGCGTCCCGGACACCGACCCCGATCGACTGCAGCGCCTTGGCCGCCTTGCCCCCGCCGGTGGTCGCGAACTCCCCAAGCTGGCGGGTCGCCTTGCCCACCATCGACGACAGCTGGTCGAAATCGATGTTGGCCTCACCGGCCGCAAACCGGAGCGCCGACAGCTTCTCGATCGGCACGCCCAGGACGGCCGCCTTCTTCCCCAGCTTGTCCACGGTCTCCGCGGCATCATTCAGCGCATGAACGGTCTTCGAAATGGCGAACGCCGCCGCGACGCCGGCGAAGACCGCCTTTACCTTGTTCCAGACAGCGGACGTCTTCGCGCCCGTGTCGGCCGCGGCCTTGCCGAAGTTCACGACGTTCTTGTTGCCGCTGATGATGACGGTGCCGAGCCCGTCGACCGTCTTCTTGGCGGCCCCAATGTCCTTGGTGAAGCTCGCCGTGCCGGCCAGTAAGTCGATCCGGATGGCGCCAAGGCTACGGCTCATTTGTTGCTCATCGCGTGCCAGCGCTCGATCGCCGCCACCATTTCCGCGTCCGACATCCGGCGCGGGGCGGTACGGGGGATGGTACTACAGAAGTCGGCCGGCTCCCATCGGGACCCGTCCTCCTTCTTCAGAAGCCCATTGGCGATCACGGTCGCCAGCATGGCGAACCGCCTGTCCTCGCGCTGCTCGCGGTCCCGCCACGCCGCCACCATCGGCGGGAGCAAGTCCGGCGGGATACACCCGGCCTCGGCCGGGCTTATCCCGAGCTCGACGGCGATCCGGGCGACGAGCCGTCCGGCGTCCCTTCCTCTTTTTTTTCGCCCGGCGCGGTCTCCTCGGCCGAGGCACTGAACACCTGGCGGACCGCCTCGGTCCACCCGACCGCCAACTCGAGGGCGATCTCGTAGACCCTGTTCATCGGAACGGCCTGCTTGGCGCGGGCCGGGAACGTCGGATCGACCGACGCCAGCGATCCCACGATGAACTTGTACAGGGTTCCGATCCTGATGAAGTCGGGGCGGGACCGCGCCGCCACGAAAGCCGAGTTGAGCTCGCCCATCGACAGACCCGTGGCCCGCTCAACGCTGTCGATCGCGTCCAGGTCGAACGTGACGGAGTACTCCCGATCGAGTTTGACTGTTACCACCGGTCGCTCCTTTGCAGATTACCCGGGTTGGTCGCCCGGCCTTAGGTGTTGTCGACGAGAGAGGTCGGGCCGGTCGCCTTGACCGTAACCGACATGGTCATCTTGTCGTCGTGCGGCATGGCCCGCCCGAGCTTCGTGACGTAGCCGGCGAACTCGAACCGCTTCAGGGCGCCGGGCAGGATAATGCGGCAGTTGCACTTCCGGCGTGCCAGCATGGCGGTATCCAGAGACGCCTGCGTCGACGAGGACGGCAGGAAGTTGAGGTCCAGCGTGCACTCGCCGCTGGACAGGAGGGTCGGGATGTCCTCCATGAACCCCTGGGGCGACTCCATGTGTGTGGCGTCGACCGTCGCGAGGTTCTTCTCCGGGGTCGTGATGTTGATGACCTCGGCGATCGTGGTGAACGTCTCGGTCGGGGTCTCGCCGTCGCCGAGTTGAAACAGGGTGCCGAATCCGCTCTGTGCCTGGGTTGCCGACATCGGTGGACCTCCTGAGAGACGGCTAGATCATACCGCCTCGTTGTACATCACGTCGAACGAGTACGTCATGGCGTGCACGCCGTGGGTGTCGTCGTAGTCCTGGGCCTCGCCGGCGAACAGGACCGAGTTCAGTTTTACGTTCCCGGCCGCTACCTCGGCCTGGTAGCCATTCCACTCATCGAACGCCATCAAAACAGCCTGGGCGATCTCCAGGGCCTTGGACGGCTTGTCCGCCCAACACTCGAAGTCGATCGACACCCGCCGGAGCCCGCTCTGGCCCTGCATCGACGCCACCCCGGAGCCCCCGAAGTGCCGGTAGACCACGAGCGGGAACGTCGGGTTCTCGGGCGCTAGGTTGGCGTACGCCCGGCAGGGGGACGGCCCGACCAACGCCAAAACGTCCGCATCGGCGTTCAGAATGGCGAACAGGGCATCGTCGACCGTGGCGCTCATCGATGCCTCAGCTTAGCAATCTCCGCATCCAGGTCCCCCTTCATCTTCGACACCATCGCGTTCAGCGCCGCCTGGGCCTTGGTCTCGGCCGCCCTGAGAATGAACGAATGCTTCCGGGTCCGCTTGGTCCCGAGCTCGACCAGGTGGGCATACAGCCGCGGGACA
>SCSV01000404.1 GCA_004297555.1 Salinibacterium sp. | reverse complement strand
GCGAAAGGTCAGCCTGCGACATTCAACTCTTCGGGAGTGATCAAGGGATTCACTGCGGCGCTGGTCGGCCACAAGGTCGGCTCGCAAGTGATCGTGATCATCCCGCCCGACAAGGGCTATGGGTCGGCGGGTAGCCCGCCCGACATCGGCGGCAAAGACACCCTCGTCTTCGTCGTCGATATCCTCGGCATCGCCTAGCCTGGGCTGCATGCGCAAGGTCATCGTTCTCGGCTCGACCGGGTCGATCGGAACGCAAGCGCTCGAGGTTATCGCCGCGAACCGCGACCGCTTCAAGGTCGTCGGTCTATCAGCAGGCAGCAATCGGGATGCCCTCGCGCAGCAAGCTGCGGCGTTCGGCGTTGAACACGTCGCCCTCGGGGCCGATGAGGCAATGCAACTCGTGCGCACTGTGGACGCCGATGTCGTGCTCAACGGAATCACCGGCTCGGTCGGGCTAGGGCCCACCCTCGCCACACTCGAGCGCGGGATGACCCTGGCCCTCGCCAATAAGGAGAGCCTGGTGGCCGGGGGCGCGCTTGTGACGGGGGCTGCTCGTCCAGGTCAGATCGTCCCCGTCGATTCGGAGCACTCGGCGCTCGCTCAAGCGTTGCGGGCGGGCAGCTCGAGTGAAGTGCGCAGGCTCGTGCTGACGGCATCCGGGGGCCCTTTCCGCGGGCGGAGCCGCGAGTCGCTGCGTGAGGTCACGCCGCAAGAGGCGCTCGCGCATCCCACCTGGGACATGGGGCTCGTCGTCACGACCAACTCCGCAACGCTCGTCAACAAGGGGCTCGAGATCATCGAGGCGCACCTGCTCTTCGGGGTGCCGTACGACAACATCGCGGTGACCGTGCACCCGCAATCGATCGTGCACTCGATGGTCGAGTTCGTGGACGGCTCGACCATCGCCCAGGCGAGCCCGCCCGACATGCGCTTGCCGATCTCGCTCGGACTCGACTGGCCGAACCGCGTCGCCGGGGTTGGCGCGCCACTCGATTGGAGCGCGGCCAGTGAGTGGACTTTCGAACCACTCGACACCGAGGTGTTCACGGCAGTCGCTCTGGCGAAACGGGTGGGGGAGGCGGGCAGCACCTGGCCCGCAGTCTTCAATGCGGCGAACGAGCAGGCCGTGCTCGCATTCCACGCGGGCCACATCGGCTATCTCGACATCCTCGACATCGTCGAAGAGGTTGTCGATCTGCACCAGCCCCAGGGCCTCAGCCTTGAGCTCGTCTTCGAGGCAGAGCGCTGGGCGCGCACCGAGGCCGACCGGCTAATCGCGGCGGTATGACCCGAGCGTCGTCGCGAGCGCGCCATCCCAGGGCTTCGCACGCACTCCGAGCGCTGCCTCCGTCTCCGTCGAACTCGAGACGAACGGCGCCGTGAACTGGTAGCTCGAGGCGTACACCTCGCGCATGGTCCGGTCGAACGGGCCGAGGGAGCGCAGTAGCCACTGCGGGTATCCGTAGACCCGACCTCCTGAGGCGACCTGCTCGGCGATCTCTTTCCGACTGAGATCCGCGGCAGCAGGCACGTGCCAGATCCGCCCCCACTCCCCGCCATACCGAGACGCCGCGACGAGCGTGGCCGCGATATCTGGCAGGTACGCCCAACTGTGAATCGCGGCAGGGTCCCCGACGACACCCACGCGCTTACCGGCGAGCAGCGGCACGAAGAACCGCTCGCCCAGATGCGCGGTGTAGCCAGCGCCCGGCCCGAAGTAATCACTAGCCCGCACCTCGACCGCCCGAATCTCGCCGCGCTCGCTCGCCTCGCGCATCGCTGCCCAGCCCGCCTTGCGCACGAGCCCCTTGGTCTCCGTGGTGATCTCGGGGCTGCGTTCGGCCATCGGCATGCTCGCCTGCCCATATGAGTAAAGGTTGCCCATCGCCACCAGATCGGCTCCGGATGCCCGTGCCGCTCCAATCACCGCGGCGAACACCGGCGGCCACGCTGTCGTCCACGAGTAGTACGGCGGGTTGGTGCACAGAAAGATCGTCTTGGCGCTTCGAGTCGCGGCGGTCAGCGCGGTCTCGTCGGAAGCATCCACTCGCACACTCGTCGTCCCGGGCAGGTCTGAGCCGGATCGCGTTGCAACGGTCACGCGCTCGCCCTGCTCGACGAGCAGTTTCGCCACATTCTTGGCGACCAGTCCAGCGCCAATGATTACCGCACCCGCCACTCTGCCTCCAAGCGCAGTCACCCCACAGCGAACGTACCGTACTCTTTCGGGGTGGAAACAGCGCTGCTCTACCTCCTCGGCATCCTGATCGCGATCGTCGGGCTCGCCCTCTCGATCGGTCTCCACGAACTCGGCCACCTGGTGCCCGCGAAGCTCTTCGGCGTTCGCGTCAGCCAATACATGATTGGCTTCGGGCCCACGTTGTTCTCGTGGCGGCGCGGTGAGACCGAGTACGGCTTCAAAACCGTCCCGCTCGGCGGCTACATCTCGATGGCAGGCATGTTCCCGCCCGCGAAGCCGGGCACCGAGCCGCGCACCTCCACGACCGGACTCTTCGAGACTTTGGTTCAGGATGCCCCAGCCGACGACGACCTCGCCGAGAAGGGTCGCACGTTCTACCAGCTGCCCGTCTACAAGCGCGTGATCGTGATGCTCGGCGGCCCGTTCATGAATCTCGTAATCGCGGTGGTGCTCACGGCGATCGTGTTGTGCGGGTTCGGGATTGCGCAGCCGTCAACGACAATCGGCACTGTTTCGAAGTGTGTTCAGTCGGCTACAGCAGTTCAGACGAAGTGTCGCGCCAGCGACCCGGCGACCCCTGCCTTTGCGGCCGGCTTGAAGCCAGGCGACCGCATCCTGCAGATCAACGGCACCTCGATTGACACGTGGGACGAAGCAACGGCCATGATTCGCAAGTCCACGAACCGCGAGTTGAGCATCGTGGTCGAGCGCGACGGCAACCGGCTGACGCTCGAAGCGGTCCCGGTGGAGAACACCGTGTCTGTGACCGATGAATTCGGCCGACCAGTCAAGGGCGCGAACGGCAAGCTAGTGACTCACCGAGTCGGTTTCCTTGGGATTTCTCCGGCCGTCGAGACCGTGCGACAGTCTCCGGCTAGCGTGCTCCCGGCGGTGGGTGACAACATCGTGCGCGTCGGAAACCTGATCCTGCACCTGCCGGAGCGCATGGTCGCGGTTGTCAATGCCGCATTCGGCCCTGACGCGCGCGACCCGAACGGTCCGGTAAGCGTGGTCGGTGTCGGCCGATTGGCCGGCGAGATCACGAGCCTGAATAGCGCGCCCGTCGCAGACCGGGCCTCGAGCCTTATCGGATTGCTCGCCGGCCTCAACATCGCACTCTTCGTCTTCAACCTGGTCCCGCTCATGCCGCTCGACGGAGGCCATGTTGCCGGTGCCCTGATTGAGGGCATCCGCCGCTTCTTAGCGAAGCTCGCGAAGCGCCCAGACCCGGGTCCCATCGACATCACGAAACTGATTCCGCTGACACTCGCGGTCGTTGCGATTCTGGCCGTGATGAGCCTGATCCTCATCTACGCCGACATCGTGAAGCCCATCAGCATTTTGTAGCTTTTCTGGCTGCGCCGCCGCCCCTGCGGCGCAGCGCTGGTTTGCGCCGCGCAGGTCGCCGCAACCCAGCTTTCGCCCAAGGGTTCCTCGCAGGCTGGAGCGAACGAGCCCGCGTAAGCTAGCAGCGTGCCAGCAATCAACCTGGGTATGCCGAGTACGCCCGAAGTGCTCGCGCCCCGCCGTAAGACCCGTCAGATTCACGTCGGCAAAGTGGCGGTGGGAGGCGATGCCCAGGTGAGCGTGCAGTCGATGACGACCACGCAGACCACCAACATCGATGCGACGCTGCAGCAGATCGCCGAGCTCACTGCCTCTGGCTGCGACATCGTTCGCGTCGCGGTGCCCCATCAGGATGACGCGGACGTGCTGCACATTATCGCCGCGAAGAGCCAGATTCCGGTGATCGCCGACATTCACTTCCAGCCCCGCTACGTCTTCACCGCGATCGATGCCGGTGTCGGTGCGGTGCGCGTGAACCCGGGCAATATCCGCAAGTTCGACGACCAGGTCGGCGCCATTGCCAAGGCTGCGAAGGCGGCGAACGTGTCGATCCGCATCGGGGTCAACGCGGGCTCGCTCGAGCCGAGCCTCCTCCAGAAATACGGCAAGGCCACCGCGGAGGCTCTCGTCGAGAGCGCCGTGTGGGAGGCGAGCCTGTTTGAGGAGCACGACTTTCACGACTTCAAGATCTCCGTGAAGCACAACGACCCGATCGTCATGGTGAAGGCCTACCGCCTCTTGGCCGAGCGCGGCGACTGGCCGCTGCACCTCGGTGTGACTGAGGCGGGGCCATCGTTCCAGGGCACCATCAAGAGCGCGACCGCTTTCGGCATCCTGCTCTCCGAGGGCATCGGCGACACCATTCGCGTGTCGCTCTCTGCCCCTCCCGCCGAGGAGGTCAAGGTCGGCCTGCAGATTCTGCAATCGCTCAACCTGCGCGAGCGCAAGCTCGAGATCGTCTCCTGCCCGAGCTGCGGGCGCGCCCAAGTGGATGTCTACTCGCTCGCCAACGACGTGACCGCCGGACTCGAGGGGATGACCGTTCCCCTGCGTGTGGCCGTCATGGGCTGTGTCGTCAACGGGCCAGGCGAGGCGCGCGAGGCCGACCTCGGAGTCGCGAGCGGAAACGGTCGCGGCCAGATCTTCGTCAAGGGCGAAGTGATCAAGACCGTGCCCGAAGCCGACATCGTCGCGACCCTCATCGAAGAAGCCAACCGCCTCGCCGCGTCGATGCCCGCTGGGGCCATCGGCTCGCCCGAGGTCGTCACGTCGTAACTGGCGCTCGCACTAAAGTTAGGCGGGTGTCCACTCGCCTCTCGCAACTCTTCGTCCGCACCCTCCGCGAGGACCCGGTTGACGCCGAGGTCGCGAGCCACCGGCTACTAGTTCGCGCCGGCTACATCCGCCGCCAGGCCCCGGGCGTGTTCGCGTGGCTGCCACTGGGGCTGAAGGTGCGCCGCAAGGTCGAGGCGATCATCCGCGAAGAATTGGATGCGTTCGGCGCGCAAGAAGTGCTCTTCCCGGCGCTGCTGCCGAAGGATCCCTATGAGATCACCAACCGCTGGACCGAGTATGGCGACGGCATCTTCCGCCTCAAAGACCGCAAGGGCGCCGACTACCTGCTCGCCCCGACGCACGAAGAGGTCTTCACGCTCCTCGTGAAGGACCTCTACTCGAGCTACAAAGATCTGCCGCTCTCGATCTATCAGATCCAGGACAAGTATCGCGACGAGGCGAGGCCCCGAGCGGGACTCCTGCGCGGTCGCGAGTTCTCGATGAACGACAGCTATTCCTTCGACTACACGGATGCCGGACTCGCGCTCTCCTACGAGCAGCATCGCGCCGCCTACGAGCGCATCTTCACTCGGCTCGGCCTCGAATATGTGATCGTGCAGGCGGATGCCGGTGCGATGGGCGGCTCGAAGAGCGAAGAGTTTCTCCACCCGACCCCGATCGGCGAAGACACCTTCGTGCGCTCCGCGGGCGGCTACGCCGCGAACGTTGAGGCGTTCACGACCGCCGCGCCTGCTCCGATGGGGTTCGATTCGTTGCCGCCCGCCGAAGTGCTCGAGACTCCGGATGCCCCCACGATCGAGTCGCTCGTCGCCCTGGCCAACTCGGCTCACCCGCGACCGGACGGCCGCGAGTGGACCGCCGCCGACACGCTCAAGAACGTCGTGCTCGCGCTCGTGAGCCCGGACGGCACGCGCGAGCTCGTCGTCGTGGGTCTGCCGGGTGACCGGGACGTCGACCCCAAGCGTGCCGAGGTCGCCTTCGCGCCCGCCGAGGTAGAGGCAGCCACCGAGGCCGATTTCGCGAAGAATCCGCTGCTCGTCAAGGGCTACATCGGGCCTTGGGTCGAGACCGGAGCGCTGCTCGGTGAAGACTCGGCCACGGGCATCCGCTACCTGCTCGACCCCCGCATTTCTGACGGTACCGAGTGGATCACCGGCGCGAACATCGAGGGCAAGCACGTCTTTGGTCTCGTCGCGGGCCGCGATTTCGCGAGTGACGGAGTGGCCGAGATCGCCAACGTGACCGCTGGCGACGAAGCCCCGGATGGCTCCGGCCCGGTCGAACTCGCGCGCGGCATGGAGATCGGCCACGTGTTCCAGTTGGGGCGCAAGTATGCCGAAGCGCTCGGACTCAAAGTGCTCGACGAGAACGGCAAGCTCGTGACCGTCACTATGGGCTCCTATGGCATCGGCGTGACCCGCGTGATGGCCGTGATCGCGGAGGCGAACCATGACGAGAAGGGCCTGATCTGGCCGCGGAACGTCGCCCCCTTCGACGTGCACGTCATAGCAGCCGGGCGTGAGGAGTCGATCTTCGAGGTCGCTCAGTCGCTCGTCGAAAGCCTCGAGTCCACCGGTTTCGACGTGCTCTTCGACGACCGCCCCAAGGTCTCTCCCGGCGTGAAGTTCGGCGACGCCGAACTGCTCGGCGTGCCCCTCATCGTCATCGTGGGCCGGGATGCCGCTGCCGGCATGGTTGAGCTCTGGGACCGCGCGAGCGGCGAGCGTACGAGCATCCCGATCGCTGACGTCGCCGCCGCGCTCGCATAAACTAGTGGTGACCCTCAGCGGCAGAAGCCGGTCGAGGCGCAAATAACATGAATAGCGGAGGCCCTCAGTGGACATTGACCTGAGCGTGCTGCGCCTCATGGAGCGCGAGCGTGAGATTCCCTTCGAGGAACTCGTGCAGATCATCGAGCAAGCGATCCTCACCGCCTACCTCAAGCACACGGGCGAGAGTGAACACAAGGCCGCCGAGCACAAGCCCGACCACAAGGGCGAGCCGACCCCGAAGCCCCGCGTCGAACTCGATCGCAAGACCGGTCACGTCACCGTCTGGGTTCCCGAATTCGACGAGGAGGGCGCCCTGATCGGTGAGGCGGAGGACAGCGCCACCGACTTCGGTCGCATTGCCGCGTTCGCCGCGAAGCAAGTCATCAACCAGCGGCTGCGTGACATCGGCGACGACCGCGTGCTCGGTGAGTTCAAGGGCCGCGAGGGCGACATCGTCGCCGGGGTCATCCAGCAGGGGCCGAACCCGCGCATGATCCACGTCGACCTCGGCACAATCGAAGCGATCCTGCCGCCCGAAGAACAAGTGCCGGGGGAGGACTACACGCACGGCACTCGCGTGCGCGTCTACGTGACCGCGGTCAACAAGGGCGTCAAGGGCCCGCAGATCACGGTGAGCCGCACGCATCCCTCGCTCGTTCGCAAGCTCTTCGCGCTCGAGGTGCCGGAGATCGCGAGCGGCGTCGTTGAAATCACCTCGCTCGCGCGGGAGGCCGGCCACCGCACCAAGATGGCGGTTCGCGCGACCGAACCGGGCGTCAACGCCAAGGGTGCCTGCATCGGCGAGCTGGGTCAGCGCGTGCGCGCCGTGACCGCCGAACTCAACAACGAGAAGATCGACATTGTCGACTACTCCGAAGACCTGGCCACCTTCGTCTCGAACGCGCTCTCACCGGCGAAGGTGACAAGCGCCTATGTGATCGACGAGGCCACCAAGGCGGTGCGGGCACTCGTTCCCGACTATCAACTCTCCCTCGCGATCGGCAAGGAGGGCCAGAACGCCCGCCTCGCCGCGAAACTCACCGGGGCGAAAATCGACATTCAGCCCGACTCGATCCTCGAGGATCAGTAAACACCGTTCAGTAGGCCGCTTCAGGACTCACAGAGACTTGGGGGTAGGATGAATCCCGTTAGAACCTGCCTTGGGTGCCGTTTGCGGGCCGACAAATCCGAACTTCTCAGAGTTGTTGAGCGCGACGGCGTCGTCATTGCGGATTCGACCGCGACTCTTCCCGGACGAGGTGCGTGGGTGCATCCCACCGCCGAATGCCTCGAAGCGTCGATCAAACGCTCGGCTTTCAGTCGGGCGCTAAGGTCGCGCGGCACTCTCGACTTGAGCCGCATCCGTGCTGAAATACCAGAGCAGTAAGTACAAGAGACCAGCAGTACCAACAGGCAGCATTGCCAAAAGAACGGGCTGATTGACCTATGGACAACTAATGAGCGGCTCGAAATGAGACCCGTCCGTAATTAGTGGTCTGCTCCTGTCAGGGTGCAGACCTAGACAGGAGAAAAGTGGCTGCCAAACCACGCGTACACGAACTCGCCCATCT
>SCSV01000403.1 GCA_004297555.1 Salinibacterium sp. | reverse complement strand
AGCGCGGTCTGGCCGCCCAGGGTCGGCAGGATGGCGTCCGGCTTCTCCTTGGCGATGATCGACTCGATGACCTGCCATGTGATCGGCTCGATGTAAGTGGCGTCGGCGAAGTCGGGGTCGGTCATGATCGTCGCCGGGTTGGAGTTGACGAGGATGACGCGCACGCCTTCCTCGCGAAGCACCCGGCAGGCCTGCGTGCCCGAGTAGTCGAACTCGGCCGCCTGGCCGATGACGATCGGGCCGGAGCCGATGACGAGAACGGAGTTGATGTCCTGGCGCTTAGGCATGAGCACCCTTCTGCTCCAGCACCAGAGCGCGGAAACGGTCGAACAGGTAGTTGCTGTCGTGTGGGCCGGCGGCAGCTTCGGGGTGGTACTGCACCGAGAAAGCCGGGATGTCGAGAGCGCGCAGGCCCTCGACCACGTTGTCGTTGAGGTTGACGTGGCTCACCTCGACGCGGCCGAAGCCCGCCGGGGACTGCGTGATCTCGCCGATTGGGGCATCCACTGCGAAGCCGTGATTGTGGCTCGTGACCTCGATGCGACCGGTCGCGACATCGAGCACGGGCTGGTTGATACCGCGGTGGCCGAAGGGCAGCTTGTAGGTGCCGAAACCGAGCGCGCGACCGAGCAGTTGGTTGCCGAAGCAGATGCCGAAGAAGGGCAGGCCCTGCTTAAGGATGCCGGTCAACAACTCAACATGGCGATCGGATGCGCCCGGGTCGCCCGGTCCGTTCGAGAAGAAGACGGCAACCGGCTCGATCGCGAGCACGTGCTCGAGCGTGACCGACTGGGGCAGCACGTGCACCTCGAAGCCGCGCGCGGCGAGGTAGTTGAGGGTCGACGTCTTGACGCCCAGGTCGAGCACCGCGAGGTTGCCGATGCTCTCGCTCGTGGCGGGGATGACGTAGCCCTCGGTCGTGGACACCTCGGAGGAGAGGTTGCGGCCCGACATCGGGGCAGCGGCACGCACGGTCGTGAGCTGTTCGTCGGGGTTGAGTGCGGCATCCGCCCCAGAGAAAATGCCGCCGCGCATCGCACCCGCGTCGCGCAGTCGCCGGGTGACGGCACGCGTGTCGATGCCGCTGATTCCGACGACGTTGCTCGCGACAAGGTCGTCGTCGAGCGAGCCGTCGGCGCGGAAGTTCGAGACCACCCGGGAGGGGTCGCGCACGACGTAGCCGGAAACCCAGATGCGGGATGACTCGGGGTCTTCGTCGTTTACCCCCGTGTTACCGATGTGCGGGGCGGTCATCACGACGATCTGGCCGGCGTAGCTCGGGTCGGTCAGGGTCTCCTGGTAGCCGGTCATCCCGGTCGCGAAGACGACTTCGCCAAGGGTCGTACCGCGGGCGCCATAGGCGAGACCGTCGTAGCGGGTGCCGTCCTCAAGCACGAGCACGGCGGGGTCTTTACTGAAGGTCACTGCCTTCCTTTCATGGCCAGCAGGCGTTGCAGGGCGTGGTCGAACTCGGTCGGCGTGAGCATGCGCAGATACGTTTCGACGGCGCGATCGCCGAGGTTCCACTCGATGACGTGCAGTCCGTCATGCTCGACCACGCGATCGATGGTCCAGGTGGCGCGGCGCAACTCGACGAGATCTTCGGTGGGAATCCAGATCTCATCGACGCCCGGGATGCTCAGGAGCACCCCACGCTCGCTCACCACGATGTCGACGTTTCCGCGGAAGGCCAGGCCGTGCACCGCGATGCGGTCGAGCGGGTCGCCGGAGGTCGTGGTCGAGACGTACATGCCGCGGAAGGTGCCGAATACCGGGCCACGATCGGCCGGCGGCAGGGCGGGCTTCGCAATGTCGCTCTGGCGCTGCTGCCGCGTGTTCCAGCCGAGCACCATGAGTGCCAGAAGCACGAACAAGAAGCACAGCACGATGACCATGAGCAGGGATCTATCCACGATGTGCCTCCGCACTCTCGGCAACAATCGCCGAATCGAGAAGTTCGCCGTCGATGACGGTGGGGTATCCGTTGTGCACTGTCGTGATGACGCGACCCGGGAGCGTTCTGCCGAGGTAGGGCGAGTTGGCGCTCTTGCCGCGCAGATCGCCGACGCCGAACTCTCGGCTCGCGGTCGGGTCGTAGAGCGTGAAGTTCGCGGGGCTGCCCGGGGTGAACGGGGTGGCGTAGCCATCGAGCAGGCCGATCTCGGCCGGCTTGGAGGAGAGCACTCGGGCGACATCGCTCCAGCCGATCAGGCCGGTGTCGACGACCGCGGTCTGCACAACGCTCAGCGCTGATTCGAGGCCGACCATGCCGTTGGCGGCCTCGCCCCAGGCGCAATCCTTCGCCTCGACCGGGTGCGGGGCGTGGTCGGTTGCGACGATGTCGATCGTGCCGTCGGCAAGAGCCTCGCGCAGCATGAGTACGTCCTCGTCGCGGCGCAGCGGCGGGTTGACCTTGAAGCGCGAGTCGTAGCTCGCGGCCAGATCCTCGGTGAGCAGCAGGTGGTGCGGCGTGACCTCCGCAGTGACCTTGATGCCCCGGGCCTTCGCCCAGCGGATGACATCGACCGAGCCGGCCGTCGAAATGTGGCAGACGTGCAGTCGCGCACCGACGTGCTCAGCGAGCAGCACGTCGCGCGCGATGATCGACTCCTCCGCGACAGCGGGCCAGCCGGTGAGACCGAGCTCGCTCGAAAGCGCGCCCTCGTTCATCTGGGCGCCGATCGTGAGCCGTGGCTCTTGCGAGTGCTGGGCGACGACACCTCCGAACGTCTTCACGTATTCGAGCGCGCGGCGCATGAGGAGGGCATCCGAGACGCAGAGTCCGTCGTCCGAGAAGACGCGCACTTGCGCGCGGGATGTCGCCATCGCGCCGATCTCGGAGAGCTGCTCCCCCGCGAGGCCGGCGGTGACCGCGCCGATCGGCCGCACCGTGACATAGCCGTGGCGCTCACCGAGCGATTGCACTTGCTCGACGACACCCGCGGTGTCTTGCACGGGCATGGTGTTGGCCATGGCGAAGACCGCGGTGAACCCGCCGATCGCTGCTGCGCGGCCGCCGGAGAGCACGGTCTCACTGTGCTCGAAGCCCGGCTCGCGCAGATGGGTGTGCAGGTCGACGAGACCGGGCAGGGCGATCAGGCCGCTCGCGTCGATGATGCGGGTCGAGCCCTTCGGTGCGGTCGGCACGAAGACGCCGTTCTCCACGAAGAGGTCGACACCGCTGCCATCGGGAAGGGTTGCGCCCGTGACGCGCATGGTGCTCATAGCTCCACCGCGCCAGAGAGAAGGTGATACAGCACGGCCATCCTTGTCGAAACCCCGTTGGCTACCTGCTCGAGCACGGCCGAACGGGGTGAGTCGGCGGCTCCAGCTGAAATCTCCAGGCCGCGGTTCATCGGCCCCGGGTGCATGACAATGCTAGCCGCAGGCAATCGCGCGACCCGCTCGTCGTCGAGGCCCCACTGGCGGCTGTACTCGCGTGCGTTGGGGAAGAAGGCGGCGTTCATCCGCTCGCCCTGAATGCGCAGCATCATGATCACGTCGGGGCCGGCGTCGACCGCTTCGTCGAGGTCGTAGCTCAGCTCGACCGGCCAGCCCTCGGTGCTCACCGGAAGCAGGGTTGCGGGAGCGACGAAGTTGACGTGCGCGCCGAGTGCCGTGAGCAGCCAGAGATTGGAGCGGGCGACACGGGAGTGCAGGATGTCGCCGACGATCGTGACAGTCACACCGTCGAGATCGCGGCCGCGCGAGGCGGCGCCATGCAGTCGCTTGCGGATCGTGAAGGCGTCGAGAAGTGCCTGGGTGGGGTGCTCGTGCGTGCCATCCCCGGCGTTCACGATTCCGGCATCGATCCAGCCGCTGTCGGCGAGCACGCGCGGGGCGCCCGATGCGGAGTGGCGGATGACGACGGCATCCGCCCCCATCGCCGCGAGAGTCTGCGCGGTGTCTTTGAGACTCTCGCCCTTGGAGACGCTCGAGCCTTTCGCGCTGAACGTGATCACGTCAGCGCTCAGGCGCTTGGCCGCGACCTCGAAGGAGACGCGGGTGCGGGTGGAGTCCTCGAAGAACAGGTTGACGACGGTCTTGCCGCGCAGGGTCGGGAGTTTCTTGACCTCGCGATCGGCGACATCCGCCATGTCTTCTGCCGTGTCGAGCAGAGCGATGGCCGCATCGCGGGTGAGGTCTTTCGTGGAGAGCAGGTGCCTCATTCGATCGTCACCTCCTCGACCGGGTCGATTTCGAGGAGGCGCACGTTGATGCGCTCGCCCGCGGCGGTCGGCAGGTTCTTGCCCACGAAGTCGGCGCGGATCGGCAGCTCGCGGTGTCCGCGGTCGACGAGGGCAGCGAGGCGCACGGCGCGCGGCCGACCGAGGTCGCTGAGCGCGTCGAGGGCGGCCCGGATGGTGCGTCCGGAGTACAGCACGTCATCAACGAGGATGACCGTTTTGCCGTCGATGCCGCCGGCCGGAATCTCGGTCGGGCCCGGCGCGCGGGTGGGGTTCTTGGCGAGGTCGTCGCGGTACATCGTGACGTCGAGGGAGCCGACGGTGCCCGCGCCCGGCTCGATGCTGTCGAGGATCGCGGCGATGCGCTTGGCGAGAATCACGCCGCGAGTGGGAATGCCGAGGAGAACCAGATCGGAGGAGCCGCGATTGGACTCAAGGATCTCGTGAGAGATGCGAGTCAACGCCCGCGCGATATCAGCCTGCTGCAGCACTTGGCGTGCAGTCATTCTGACCTCCTTCCCCGCCTCTCTGGACGGAACTTAAAGGATGTCTGTTCGGGCAATCATACAGTGCGGGAGGCGGCGATGCGCCCGAGCAATCCATTCACGAAACCGGCCGAGTCTTCGGTGCTGTGCACGCGCGCGGATTCGACCGCTTCAGCGATGGCAACACTGTCGGGCACGTCGTCGTTGTACAGAATCTCCCACAGTCCGATGCGCAACAGCGCGCGGTCGATGGCGGGCATGCGGTTGATCGCCCAGCCCTGGGAGTAGGTCTCGATGAGTTCGTCGATCTCGTCGCCGTGCTCGGTGATGCCGACGACGATCTCGCGGGCGTAGTCCCACGAGGAGGCGCGCTTCTCGTCGGCGTTGGCGCGGGCGGTCTCGACGGCGAGCGCTTCGTTGATGGACTCGCCCCGGACATCCGCCCCATAAAGCAGGTCGAGGGCGCGCTTGCGAGCTTTGGTGCGAGCACTCATCGGTCACGCAAGTACGGTGTCATCGAAGCACCGTTTAGTCGTTTACGCGGCCGAGGTAGCTGCCGTCGCGGGTGTCGACCTTGACCTTGGTGCCCTGGTCGATGAACAGCGGCACCTGAATCTGGTAGCCGGTCTCGACGGTCGCGGGCTTGGTGCCGCCGGTCGAGCGGTCGCCTTGCAGGCCGGGCTCGGTGTACGTAATTTCGAGGACGACGGATGCCGGCAGTTCGACGTACAGCGGTGCGCCGTCGTGCAGTGCAATGGTCACGTTCTGGTTCTCGAGCATGAAGTTGGCGGCGTCGCCGACGGCGGCGGGTACGAGGGTGATCTGGTCGTAGTTGCCGAGGTCCATGAAGACGAAGTTCTCGCCGTCTTTGTAGAGGTACTGGAAGTCGGCGCGATCGACGGTCTCGGTCTCGATCTTGGCGCCGGCGTTGAAGGTGCGGTCGACGACCTTGCCGCTCATGACGTTCTTGACCTTGGTGCGCACGAAAGCGCCGCCCTTGCCGGGCTTGACGTGCTGGAAGTCGATGACCGTCCAGAGTTGTCCGTCCATGTTGAGAACGACGCCGTTCTTGATGTCAGCGGTTGAGGCCATTTTCGTTCCGTTCGTGTGTTCGTGGGGCTGGCGCGGCTTTGCGCAGCGCGCCGCAACCAACTAGCGAGTCTACGTGCTAGCCCAGCCTGCGGGCGACGAGGTCGAGGGCGAGCGAGTACGAGTCGAACCCGAAGCCCGCGATCACGCCGGTCGCGACGGCCGAGATGACGCTCGTGTGCCGGAACTCTTCGCGCGCGTGCGGGTTGGAGATGTGCACCTCGATGAGCAGGAGGCCCGCCTTGGTGACGAGCGAGGCGGCATCCCTCAGTGCGTAGGAGTAGTGCGTGAATGCGGCCGGATTCAGGATGACCGGGGTCGCCGTATCGACGGCCTCGTGCAGCCACCCGATCAGCTCGGCTTCGTCATCCGTCTGCCGCAGGTCAATGGTCAGGCCCTTGGGTGCCTCTTCTTCGAGCCGTGCCTTCAGGTCGTCGAGGGTGCCGCTGCCGTACACGTCGGGCTCACGACTGCCGAGCCGCCCGAGGTTGGGGCCGTTGAGTACGAGCACGCTGGTCACGGTGTCGAGTGTACCGGGGCGGTGTTGCTGGGCCGCGGGAGGCGTGGCCGGAAGAGTGCAATTCCCGCACAGTTGTCTATCTGGGCCAGATCTCAAACACGCTTATCACTCCGAGGACCACTAAGGCCCCGGTCAGACCAACGTTGATCCAGTACTGCTGGCGCGCTCGCTTGTCCGCAATGATCTTCGATGCTTCTCGCT
>SCSV01000402.1 GCA_004297555.1 Salinibacterium sp. | reverse complement strand
CTCGTCTTCATGGATGACGGCGTCGTGGTCGAATCGGGGCTGCCGAAAGAAGTGCTCGCCAACCCGAAGCACGCGCGCACGCGCGAGTTTCTGTCGAAGGTGCTCTAGCGCTGGCGCTTTGGCGCGGTGCTCTAGCGCGGCGCCATGCGGATCGCGCCGTCGAGCCGGATCGTGTCGCCGTTGAGGTATGAATTCTCGATGATCTGCTGCACGAGGGATGCGAACTCGCTCGGGCGGCCCAAGCGGGACGGATGCGGCACTTGCGCCCCAAGGGAATCTTGCGCCGCTTGCGGCAGCCCGCCCATCATCGGGGTTTCGAACACCCCGGGCGCGATTGATACCACGCGGATCAGGCTCGAGGCGAACTCGCGGGCGAGCGGAAGGGTCATCCCGGCGACTGCTGCCTTGGAGGCCGCGTAGGCAGGCTGCCCGATCTGCCCTTCGAACGCAGCGACAGACGAGGTCGTGATGACGACCCCGCGCTCGTCGTCGACCGGCTCGGTCGCCATCATGGCGAGCGCGGCAAGTCGAATCACGTTGAAGGTGCCGGTGAGGTTGATCGACACGACGCGCTCGAAGTCGGCGAGAGCAAGCACGCCGTTCTTGCCCACGGCTCTGCCGGGTGTGGCTACGCCCGCGCAGCAGACCACGATGCGCAGGGGTCCGAGTTCGCTCGCTGCCTCGACCGCGCGGGCGACTCCGTGCTCGTCCGTCACGTCACAGGGGGCAAAAGTGAGGCCGTTCTCGGCGGCAAGCTCCTCCCCGCGAGAACTGGGCAGGTCGGCGATGACCACTCGCGCCCCGGCTTCAGTCAGCGCGAGGGCGGTGGCGAGCCCGAGGCCGGAAGCTCCGCCGGTGACGAGGGCCGCGGCATCCCGAATCTGCATCAGAGTCGCTCGATGATCGTCGCGTTTGCCATGCCGCCACCTTCGCACATCATTTGCAGGCCGTAGCGGCCACCGGAGATCTCAAGTTGGTTGACCATCGAGGTGAGAATGCGGGTGCCGGATGACCCGAGTGCGTGGCCGAGGGCGATCGCGCCGCCGCGCGGGTTGATGCGGTCGTGGTCGGCCTCGAACTCGTGCTGCCAGGCGAGGGGCACCGAGGCGAAGGCTTCGTTGATCTCGATCGTGTCGAAGTCGTCGATGCCGAAGCCGCTGCGATCGAGGATCTTGTGGGTGGCCGGAATGATGCCGGTGAGCATTTCGATCGGGTCGGAGCCGACCGCGACCGAGGCGTGGAATCGGGCTCGGGGCCTGAGGCCCAGTTCGATCGCGCGGGATTCCTGCATGATGAGCACCGCGGAGGCGCCATCGGTGAGCGGCGAGGAGTTGCCGGCGGTGATGCGCCAGTCGATTTCCGGGAATCGCTTGGCCATCTCGTCACTGCGGAACGCGGGCTTCAATTCGCTCAGCCCCTCGACGGTGGTGTCGGGGCGAATCGTCTCGTCGGTCTCGACGTCGCCGATGGGCAGGATCTCGCGCGAGAAATCGGCTTTCGCGGCGAGGCGGTGCGAGCGGGCGGCGAACTCGTCGAGGGTGTGGCGGGAGAGGTTCCAGCGGCTCGCGACGAGCTCGGCGGAGATGCCCTGTCCGACGAAGCCCTCGGGGTAGCGCTTGCGGAGCGTTGGGCCCCAATTGTCGCGGCCGAGAGTGGCGGAGTTGATGGGGTTGATGCTCATCATCTCGACACCGCAGGCGATCACGATCCCGTAGGCGCCGGCGAGCACGCCTTGCGCGGCAAAGGCTGCCGCTTGCTGGCTCGAGCCGCACTGCCGGTCGATGGTCGTGCCTGGAACGGTCACCGGGAACCCCGCGGCGAGGGCCGCGTTTCGCGCGATGTTGACCGATTGCTCGCCGACTTGAGCGAGGCATCCGGCGATCACATCATCGATGAGGGCGGGGTCGAGATCGTTTCGGGCGACGAGTTCGCGCAGCACCTTGGCGAGCAGATCGACGGGATGCTCGGAGGCCAGCGCACCCCCCGCCTTACCCCGCCCGGATGGGGTTCTGAGTGCATCGACGATCACGGCGGTCGGCATACATCCAACGATATGCCCGCATCGTTCAGTCGGCGAGGACTCTCGTGATTCGTTGCAGGCTCACCGGCTCGGCCGTGCCCAGATGTTGCGCGAAAAGGCTCAGCCGCAGCTCCTCGAGCGACCAGCGAACACGCTCCAGCCGGGCATCCGACCCGCCGTATGGCAGCTCGCCGCCGGCCGATCGGTAGCGCTCCGTGGCCCGCTCGACCTCAGTCATCCAGGCCCGGTCGCGCGCCGGATTGTCGGTGAGCTTCTCGATGCGGTGCAGGATGCCCTCCAGGTAGACGGGCAGGCGGTCCAGGTGTCTAAGGCCGGTCGCGGCGATGAACCCGGGATACACGAGGGCCTCGAGTTGGGCGCGCGCGTCGCCGAGTGGCGCGAGGAACGGCATCGCGGTTGCGCCGCGGATTGCTTTGTCCACCTGCTGGGCGAGGTGCAGGATGCGGGCGATGAGTGCGGCGGTGCTGAACAGGGAGTCGAGGATGACGGCGGAGACGGCATCCCGCGCCGCGTCGAATTCTTCGCGGGTCCAGATCTCGCTCTCGCCGATGACGTCGTCGATGACCGCGACGATGCAGTCCTCGAAGAGGGCGGCGGTCGAGCGGTACGGGCTTTGCGCGAGGCTGAGTTTCTCGGTCGCGGTCAAATGCTCTTGCAGGTAGCTGACGGGGGAGGGGATCGCATTGATGAGCAGCCGTCGCACCCCGGCGCGGTGGATCGAGGCCTGATCCTCGGCAGTGCTCATGAGCCTGATCGCGACGCTCGACCCCTCGTCGACGAGGGCCGGGTAGGCGCGAATCGTGTGCCCGCCGTGCTTAGTGTCGCGGATGCGGTCGAGGTGGTCGAAATCCCAGCTGGTGAGGTCGGCGCGCTCCAGCTCGTCGCGCGGGCCTTCGACAACGCGCGCGATGCTTTCGCGGACGGCGGGTTTCAACGCTTCTTGCAGCTCGCTCAGCACTTTGCCGCTGCCCACCGTCACACCCCGTTCATCGACTACGGCGAAGGTGATCCGCAGGCGGGACGGCACGCGGCTCAGGTCGAAGTCACTCGCTGTCGCGAGGGCGTGGGTCTGCGTGGCGATCTGCCGGGCGAGGTGCTCGGTGAGGGGCATCCCTGGGTCGGTTTCGACGAGGAGGCGGCGCGCCCAGTCGGCGGCGGGCACGACGTTGCGGCGGATGGTCTTGGGCAGGGTCTTGAGCAGCGCGGTGACGAGTTCTTCGCGCAGCCCCGGCACTTGCCAGTCGAAGCCTTCGTCGCTGAGGCCCGCGAGGAGCGGCAGCGGCACGGTCGCGGTCACACCGTCGTTCTCGGCGCGGGGTTCGAAGCGGTAGCTGAGCGAGATGGTCTGGTCTCGTTGCGTCCAGGTGCTCGGGTAGGCCTGCTCGTCGTGGCCGACCGAGTCTTCGATGAGGTTCTCGCGGGTCATGGTGAGCAGTTCGGGCGTTGCTGCCCGGGCGGTCTTCCACCAGGCCTGGAATTCGCGGGTCGAGGCGACGTCGGCGGGGATGCGCTGGTCGTAGAAAGCGACGATCAACTCGTCGTCGAGGAACGCGCGCCGGGTGCGTTCTTCGAGTTCGGCGAGTTGCTCGCGAAGCGCGCGGTTGGCCCGGTCGAAGTCGAAGGCGCGGTCTCGGGCAACTTCGGCCGGCCACTCGCCCTCGACGAGTGCGTGACGAATGAACAGGTCGCGCGCCCAGGCGGCGTCGATTCGGGAGAACTGCACTCGGCGTTTCGCGATGATCGGCACGCCGTAGAGGGTGACGCGCTCGAAGGCCACGGCGGCGCCTTGCTTCTTCTCCCAGTGCGGTTCCGAGTAGCTGCGCTTGGCCAGGTCGCCGGCGATGGATTCCGCCCACGCCGGGTCGATGGCGGCGTTGGTTCGCGCGAAGAGGCGGCTCGTTTCGACGAGCTCCGCGCTCATCACCGTCTCGGGCTGTTTCGTCGCGAGCGCGGAGCCGGGGAAGATCACGAAGCGCGACTGGCGGGCACCCAGGTAATTGTTCTTCGCGTTGTCGCGCATCCCGATGTGGCTGAGCAGACCGGCGAGCAGAGAGCGGTGGATGCCGTTCGGGTCGATGCGCGGCTCGCCCGCGTGAATACCGAGGGGCTTCGCGGTGCGCGTGATCTGGCGCACCACGTCTTGCCACTCGCGCACGCGCAGATAGTTGAGGTACTCGGCTTTTAGCAGGCGGCGGAACTGGTTGCCGCTCAGCTCGCGCTGCTTCTGCTCGAGGTGATTCCAAAGGTTGAGCAGCGTCAGCAAGTCGCTCGTCGGGTCGACGAACCGCGCATGGCTCTGGTCGGCGTGCACGCGCTTGTCTAGTGGCCGCTCGCGCGGGTCCTGGATGCTCAGGGCCGCAACGATCGCGACCACCTCGCGGGTCGTGGCGTGCCGCTCGGACTCGATGACCATGCGAGCCAGGCGCGGGTCGATCGGCAGCCGCGAGAGTTTCTTGCCCACAGCCGTGATAGCGGTGCCGCCCTTCGCGCCGTCCCCGCCGGCGCTGGCACCGCCCTTGCCACCGCTGGCACCGCCCTTGCCCACCGCGCCGAGTTCGTGCAGCAGGTCGAGGCCGTCCTTGATGCCGCGCGAGTCCGGTGGTTGCAGAAACGGAAAACTCGCGATGTCACCAAGCCCGAGCGCGATCATCTGCAGGATGACCGCCGCCAGGTTGGTGCGCAGAATCTCCGGTTCGGTGAACTCCGGCCGGCTCGCGAAATCCTCCTCGGAGTAGAGCCGGATCGCGATGCCGTCGCTCGTGCGCCCGCTGCGCCCGGACCGCTGGTTTGCACTCGCTTGGCTGATCGCCTCGATTGGCAGGCGCTGAATTTTCGACCGCACGCTGTAGCGCGAGATGCGGGCGGTGCCGGCGTCAATGACATAGCGGATGCCCGGCACGGTGAGACTCGTCTCCGCCACGTTCGTCGCCAGCACGATCCGCCTCCCGGGGCCCGACTCCGGCTGGAACACTCGGTGCTGTTCCGCCGAGCTCAGCCGCCCGTAGAGCGGGAGTACGCGGGTGGTCGAGGCAAGTTGCCCGGAGGAGACCCGGCCACGGATGGCCTCTTCGGCATCCCGAATCTCGTTCTCGCCGGAGAGGAACACGAGCACATCGCCGTCGCCTTCGTGGGCGAGCTCGTCGAGCGCGTCGTTGATGCCCTGCAGGTAGTCGCGGTCGACGCTCGCGGGGACATCCGCGTCGTGTTCTTCAAGCGCGACTTCGGCCACAAGGGGCCGGTAACGGATTTCGACCGGGTAGGTGCGTCCGGACACCTCGATGATGGGGGCTCCGTCGAAGTGCCGGGAGAAGCTCTCGGGGTCGATCGTGGCGCTCGTGATGACGACCTTGAGGTCAGGGCGCCGCGGCAGCAATTGTTTGAGGTAACCGAGGAGGAAGTCGACGGTCAGGCTGCGCTCGTGGGCTTCGTCGATGATGATCGCGTCGTACTTCTTGAGGTCGCGATCGTGGTGAATCTCATTGAGCAGGATCCCGTCGGTCATGAGCTTGATGCGAGTGTCTTTGCCGACGCGGTCCGTGAACCGCACTTGGTAGCCGACGAGTCCGCCGAGCTCGGTGCCGAGTTCTTCAGCAATGCGCTCGGCGATCGTGCGGGCGGCGATGCGGCGCGGCTGGGTGTGGCCGATGCTCGTGCGGCCGAGTTCGAGCAGGATCTTCGGCAACTGGGTGGTCTTGCCGCTGCCGGTTGCGCCCGCGACGATCACGACTTGGTGCTCGCTGATGGCGCGCGCGATGTCATCCCGGCGCTGGCTGATCGGCAGCTCTGGCGGGTAGGTGACGAGGGGTTCGGCGAGCATGAGCCTCTCATCGTAAGGCAGCCCGCGCCC
>SCSV01000401.1 GCA_004297555.1 Salinibacterium sp. | reverse complement strand
GTGCACACTGGCGAGGGGCACTCCGACGATTGGGATTTCGAGGCGCTCTGGACCGAACTCAAGACCCTCTACCCGATCAGCATCACGATCGATGAAGTGCTCACCGAGGCGGGCGCGCGCGGCCGCATCACGGGCGGCTTCTTGCTGCGCGAGATTCTCTCCGACGCCAAGCTCGCCTACTCGCGCCGTGAGACTCAGCTTGGCTCGCCCGCCATGCGCGAACTCGAGCGACGAGTCGTGCTCTCGGTCATCGACCGCCGCTGGCGCGACCACCTCTACGAGATGGATTACCTCAAAGACGGCATCGGCTTGCGCGCCATGGCGCAGCGCGACCCGCTGGTGGAATACCAGCGCGAAGGTTTCGCCCTGTACCAGAACATGATGGGGTCGATTCGCGAAGAGTCGGTCGGCTTCCTCTTTAACCTCGAAGTCGAAGTCAGCGGCAGTGTCGAGGGGCCCTCGGTGCAGGCGCGCGGCCTTTCCGCCGCGGGCGAGGCACCCGCGGAGCGACTCAGCTATTCCGCCCCGAGCGAGGACGCGCTCGGTGAGGTCGAAGTGCGAAACGAGCAAGGCCGCATCGAGCGCGCCGCCACTGCGCGTGCGCAGCAGGCCCAGGCCCAAGCGCAAGGGGGAAGCCTCAATCCGGCGTTTGGGCAACAGCCGCCCGCGCAGTCCGGGGATCGGGGGGCCTTCGGGCAGCGCGCCGAGGACGGCGCCCAACCGCCGCGCAACCGCGCCGAACGCCGAGCTCAGGAGCGCAAGGGACGCTAAACGCTGCACCGTCGCAGCACAAAGGGAACGCCATGAGATCCACGGCACGACTGGCTATTGGGTGTTGTGCGGTGGTGGTACTTCTGGCGGGCTGCGCTGCACCCGCGGCACCGAGCAGCTCGGGCATCCCAAGCCCTTCGCCCAGTGTGTCGTTTTCGTACGAATCGACGGGGCCCAGCGGTTCGAGCGCACCGTTTGTGCTGCCCGTTGCCGACGGTGTGCAGGTGACATCGGTGCTTACGGCGGGCGACCGGGTCGGCGGCTATCGAATGGTAGGCAAGCCCGACGGCCTCGGCGCGTTCGACAATGGCGATGGCACGTTCACGGTGCTGATGAATCACGAATTGGATGGCCGTGAAGGCGTCACGAGAGCCCACGGGGCACAAGGCGCATTCGTGTCGACGTGGGTGATCGACAAGTCCACCCTCCGAGTGCTCTCGGGTTCTGATCTGATCAAGACCCCGTACCTCTGGGATGGCACAGCCTACGTTGCCCGACCCGGCACCATCTTCCGTCACTTCTGCTCAGCCGATCTGCCAGCGCCGAGCGCCCTGTATAACAGGACAACCGGGAAAGGGTACGACGGGCGCATCTTCCTCAATGGCGAGGAGGTGGTCGGCGGGCGGGCGTTCGGTCACGTGGTCGCGACGGGCAATTCTTACCAATTGCCCGCATTCCAGGGCGGCAAGTGGGAGAACATTGTCGCCAACCCCGCGACTGGCGATTCGACAGTTGTCGCGGGCACGAGCGATCTGCGAGGCGGCGCGGTCTCGATCTACGTCGGCACAAAGAAGTCGAGCGGCAACCCGGTGCAGAAGGCTGGCCTCACCGGGGGCACGCTCTACCGGGTCTCCGTTGCCGGCATGAGTTCGGAAGACCCGGGCGCGAACTGGTCGGGGGATCGTCGCTTCACTCTCACGACTGGTGCGGGAACCGGCTGGGCCCGACCCGAAGACTCCGCCTGGGACCCGAGCCATCCCGAAGACTTGTATTTCGCGACCACGGCGAGCTTCAGCGAACACAGCCGACTGTGGCGACTGCGATTCGACGACATCGACAACCCGAGAGCGGGGGGCTCGGTCTCACTTGTTGTGCAGGGCGCCGCCGGGGGAGCGGCCGGCCCGAACATGATGGACAACCTCACCGTGACGGGCGCGGGTGAGGTTCTGGTTCAAGAAGACCCGGGCAACGAGAGCTATCTCGCCGGTATCTATCGAGTGGATGCCGCGACCGGCCACGTCCACCGCGTCGCCCGCCATGACCCAGCGCGTTTCAGCCCCGGAGGTGCGCACTTCGATACCACCGCTGAGGAGTCGTCGGGCATTGTATGGGCGCCGTTCCTGGGTGACGACACCTATCTCTTCGACGTACAAGATCATCTCGGCGTGACGGGAGTGACCGGCGTGACGGTCGTGCAGAAGGGCCAGTTGCTGCTCATGCGGGTTCCCGCAAGTGCTGGCTAGGGCTCAGAGCACGTTGATCGCAGTGGCGCGCCAGCGCTGATCCATGCCCTCAAGCCGAAGGGCGACCGCCCTGGTGCGGGCACGACCGCGCACGATGACGACCGCTTCGACGACGCCATCGCGCGGTTCGCACAGCGTGGTCGAGCCGATCGTGAACGCGGGCCGATTCACCTTTTGCCCCTTCGCCTGCCGCGCACGGGCGGCAAGCACGACGCGCTTGAGCAGATGGCGGTAAACTTCGTCGGTGACCCAGCGCGAAATCTGCTCGAGGTCGCGCGCTCCGGCGAGAATCTCGATCACGCACCGGGTCAGGTTCTCGATCAGGGGCTCGGGATTCGGCAGCGCCGCGGAAGACGCTGGTTGATGCCCGAAGAACTCGTCGGGCGAGAATCGAGGCCGAACAGCCTTCGAGGCGAGAGGCTTTCGCGATCCCACGCTGCGCGGCGTGGCGGATGCTGTCTCAGAATTGCTCTGGGCACCAAGCGCGGTACTCATCCACCACCTCGAATCACATTCGTTAGCCGGAACCGTCGCGTCAGACGGAACGGTCCACCCCCCTATAGGGGGTACGGCATACTAAAGCAGTTCATCAGGCTTCTGTCCACGAAAAAGATAGAACTGTGGATAACCCGGCACCTCGGTCTCGCAGTCTGGCTACGGTCACCTCATGCGTTGGGACAACCTGTTCGATGATCTGGAGAGCCAGCTCGAGCAAGGAATCAGCGCGGAGGAATTGGATCTCGGTGCCGAGGAAGAGCGGCTGCGCATCGGGCGTCTGACGATGCGCGACCGGCTTGAGGCCGTGCACGAATCAGGAACGGGGGATGCCCGTGGAGTCGCGGTGACCCTCGCCAACGATCTCCGGCTTGTGCTGCGCCCGGTCACTTTCGGCCGGGATTGGTTCTCGGCCGACATCATCGACGATTCGAGCCGTCGCGCGCAATGCATCGTTCCGTTGGCAGCGGTGAGCGGGCTTGGATTGTCGGCGGGCCAGGTTGCCGCGAGCGTGCGCGTGACCGCGAAGGCCGAGCATCCGCCGCTCTCATCGCGATTGAGTGTGTCGTTCGTTCTGCGCGATCTGTGTCGTCGGCGCCGCTCGTTGACCGTCGTGCTCGCGGTAGGTGAGTGGCACGGAACGATCGACCGGGTCGGGCGTGAGCACCTCGATCTGGCTGTGCACGAGCAGGGCAGCGCGCGCCGCGACTCAGCAGTGCTGGAGTACCGGGTTATTCCGCTCGACCGAATTGTGCTGGTGCGGTTGTAGTCGTTCAGCGTTCGCGAGGTTCACCGACGAACTCGGCGACATCGGCGTAGGTCGATTGATTCCACAGGTTCATGCGGCGGGTTTGCTCGTACATGGCGTCGATGTACGACTCGAGCACGGTGCGTTCGACTCGCCAGTGGCCGTGCGCGCCGACCTTGATCGCGGGGAGTTCGCCGGAACGCACGAGCGCATACGTCTGGGTCATTGAGATGCTCAAAAGCTCAGCGGTGTCGGCGATCGTGAGGAATCGGCCGAGGCTCGCGGCCGGGATGGCGTCGTTCATCCCACGATTATGCGCGCGCTGCGCATGCCATGGGGCGGCTGTGGATAACTTTCGACTCGCAAGCTCCGAGGTCGCGACGATGGACCGAGTTGCAGCACTACGAGCCAGGAGGCCAGCATGAAATCCGCGCGACCGAGCAAACCCAAGGCGCCAAAATCACGGGGCGTCAATTTCGACCCGCGCTTGCTCATCGGTCTGCTCCTCGTTGTTGCCTCAGTCGCCGGAGTTGTTGTCGTTGTCTCGTCGGCCGATCGATCTACGCAGGTGTATGCCGCGCGTAGCGCGCTGTCGCCCGGTGATCGTGTCACGGGCAATGACCTGGAACTGCAGAGCGTGCGTTTGGATGCCAGCACTGCGCACTACTTGACACCGGCCGACATTCCCCGGCGCGGCGTGGTCGTGACTCGGTCGGTCGATGAGGGCGAGCTGATTCCGGTGTCCGCCACCGGCAGCGTCGTCGGTCTCACGTCGACGTCGATTGTGCTCTCGCTCGACAGTCAGCTCGCGGCATCGGTGAAGGCCGGCGCCGTTGTCGACATCTGGCCGGCGCCGAGATCGAGAATGGCGTGTTCGGCCCGCCGATCGTGATCGTCTCCGATGCGACCGTTGTTCGCCTGGTTTCCACTGACTCGATCGTCGGGGGCGGCGAGACGACAGCCGTCGAAGTGCTCGTGCCCAAGTTGAACGTGGCGCAAGTGCTCGAAGCGGTTGCCAATAACGACGCGATTTCGATCATCCCCGCCAATCTGCCGAACGGGAGCTGAGGTGGCTCGAATCGCCTTTGTCGTGCCGGTGGCGATTGAAGACCGTCTTGCTTTGGAGGCCGTGCGGCACGGGCACGAAATCGTGGGGCGTTGTGCGAGTGCGCCCGAGTTCGCTTCGCTCATCGACACCGCCCGGCCCACCGCGGTTATCGCGGCTGCGGAACCCCGGTACCTGACCGAGCGGCTGATCGCCGCGAGCGACGACGCCGGAGTGGCCGTGATCGCCCTCGTGGCGAATGACTCGGGCCGCCGACACGCGAGCAGCCTGGGCCTGTACGAGACCCTGGATGCGACGGCCGAATGGCCAGAGATCGAGCGATTGCTCACCGGGGCGGCGCCAACAGCGGTGCCCCAGCGAGCCCGTTCCGAACGCGGCGCGGTGATCGCGGTGTGGGGACCGGCCGGGTCACCGGGGCGCACCACTCTGGCCATCAATATTGCCGCCGAAATCGCTGCGCGCGGCCACAGCGTTGCACTCGCCGATGTCGACACACATGGCGCTTCGGTCGCCCCTGCCCTCGGGATGCTCGATGAGGCTCCCGGGTTCGCGGCAGCGTGCCGACTGGCCGGCTCGGACAGCCTCACGACTAGCGAACTCGAACGAATCGGTCAGCGCTACGAATCGCCAGCTGGTGGGTTCTGGGTTCTGACAGGTATCGGTCGACCGAGTCGCTGGCCCGAACTCTCGGCCGAACGCGTCACCGCAACGATCGCCCATTGCCGATCGTGGGTCGACTACACCGTGCTCGACACGGGATCCAGCCTGGAGAACGACGAAGAGATCTCGAGCGACCTGTTCGCACCCCGCCGCAACGCAGCAACAGTCACGGCGGTTCACGAAGCCGATCACGTGGTTGCTATCGGTTCGGCCGATCCGGTCGGACTGTCTCGGTTTCTGCGCTCGCACGTCGACCTGCTCGAGACGGTGTCGACCCACAATGTGACAGTCGTCATGAATAAGATCCGCCCGACGGCAATCGGCATGAACCCAAACGGCCAGGTCACGCAGACCCTGTCCCGGTTCGGTGGCATCGAGTCGCCGGTGCTCGTGCCCCACGACTTGGTTGCTCTGGACGGGGCCGTGCTGAGCGGCCGAACTCTTGCCGACTCGGCCCCGCGCTCGCCGGCGCGCGCCGCGATTCGCGAGCTCGCGGCATCCCGTCTACTGCCGCAACCGGAACGCGATCGCTCGCCCCTGATCGGCCGGTTCGGGCGGGCACTCGCCCGCGACTAACCTGTAAGCGTGTCCACGCTCAGCGATCTCGTGCAGGCGCAGGGCCGATCGAGTGAAGCCGACATTGAGTGGCTGCACCTGCTCGTCGGCGACTGGCAACTGCTCGCCGACCTCGCCTTCGCCGACATCGTGCTGTGGGTTCCGAGCGCCGAGGGCAGTTTCGTCGCCGTCGCCCACGCCCGGCCATCCAGCGCGGCGACCCTGTTCTACCGCGACTTCGTCGGCCAGACCATCAAGGCCGAATGGAAAAGCCAAGTCACCGAGGCGTTCGAGACCTCGCGCATCGTCGACACCGCGGCCCCGGACTGGTACGAGGAGACGCCCACTCGGGTGCGCGCGGTTCCGGTTCTGCGCAGGCTCAGCCCGAGCGGCAGCCAGACGACTGAGCGGCCGATCGCCGTCGTCACCCGCCACACCAATCTGAGCGAGGCGCGCACGCCCTCTCGCCAGGAGCTGACTTTCAACGAGTGCGCGAACGAGCTGTTCGCCATGATCGCCTCGGGCGACTTCCCCGACCTCGGGGCGACGACGAGCCCGCGCCGTGGCGCGCCCCGGGCATCCGACGGTCTTATTCGCCTGGATGTCGATGGCATCGTCACCTTCGCGAGCCCCAACGCGCTCTCGGCATTCAACCGCATGGGTTTCGCCCTCGAGCTCGAAGGAGAGTCGCTCGCCGAAGTGACGACCGGGCTGCTCTCCGGGCGCACGGTGGTCGACGAGTCCTTGCCGCTTGTCGTCACGGGCCGCGCACCGTGGCGCACCGACATCGAGGCGCGCGGTGTGACACTGTCGCTGCGCGCCATCCCGATCCGCAATCGGGGTGAGCGGGTCGGGGCGATCGTGCTCTGCCGAGACGTGAGCGAGGTGCGCCACCAGGAGCGCGAGCTCATCACCAAGGATGCGACCATCCGCGAAATTCACCACCGGGTGAAGAACAACCTGCAGACGGTGGCATCCCTGCTTCGCATCCAAGCCCGGCGTACCCACAGCGATGTGGCTCGGGATGCCCTCGGCCAGGCCATGCGCCGCGTCGCCGCAATTGCCGTGGTGCACGACACCCTCTCCGAAGGACTCGACCAGAACGTCGAGTTCGACGTGGTCTTCGACCGCGTGCTCAAACTCATCGCCGAGGTGGCGTCGAGCCACAACACCACCGTGCACCCGAAATCGACCGGCAGCTTCGGCACCCTGCCGAGCGAGTACGCGACACCGCTCGCCCTCGCGCTCACCGAACTCGTGACCAACGCGGTCGAGCACGGCCTTGCCGGCAAGACCGACGGCCGGGTGGAGATCGTGGCGAAGCGCTCGGAGGAGAAGCTGAGCGTGAAGGTGCGCGACAACGGCGTCGGGCTGCCCGAGGGCAAGGTCGGCTCAGGGCTGGGAACTCAGATCGTGCGCACTCTCATCGAGGGTGAACTCGGCGGCACGATCGACTGGCACACGCTCATGGGCAGCGGAACCGAAGTGACGATCGAGGTTCCGCTCACCTGGCTCGCCCGGCTGTAAGGCCTAGGAAGCGCGGCGGGCGCGGGCTGCGCGGCGCTTGAGCGCGCGCCGCTCGTCTTCGCTCAGGCCGCCCCAGACGCCCGAGTCTTGGCTGGTGTCGAGCGCGTACTGCAGGCACATCTCGGTGACCGAGCAACGCGCGCACACTGCCTTGGCCTTGTCGATTTGATCGACTGCGGGGCCGGTGTTGCCGACCGGGAAGAACAACTCAGGGTCTGCAGTGAGGCAGGCTGCCTTATCGCGCCAGTCCATGGTTGTGCTCCTTTGTTGCATGAGGCGGGAGAACCCGCGGGAAGGTCGTAGACCTAATGATTCGGGTGAGAGAATTCTGTGGGACCCGCTCGCAACTCTGGAAGCGTGAAATCGACCTCACATAGGCTCTCATAGGTAGTGCCTCAAATCAATGATTTTTTATGGGATGTAGCTGTGAGCGAAAAGGCGAAGAACGTTCATTCTGCTAGACAAAATCGTCTACTGATCGGCCTTTCTGCCCTGATTTTCCTGGAATCTGCGCTTCTGGCTGCGGCCACGATCTATCTCGGCATCGAGATGTCCGCCAGCACCCCGAAGTCATTCGCGAGTGCCATCGCGCTGGCTGTTCTGACCGCGATCGCTGCCGTCTGGCTCGTGTTCATCGGCCTCGGCGTGCTGCGCCAGCGGCCCTGGGTGCGCGGGGCGATCGTGACCTGGCAAATCCTGCAACTCGCGGTTGGCCTCGGCTGCTTCCAAGGCGCGGTTGCGCGCCCGGATGTCGGGCTGCTCTTGGTCATCCCCGCAGTGGCCGCGCTTGTTTTGCTCTTCACACCCCCGGTGGTGGCGGCAACCGCGCGACGACCGGGCTAGTCGAGCTTGAGCATCCGTCGCAGCATCGCGACGTGGCCGGTGGCCTTGACGTTGTAGAGCGGCAGGGTCAGCACGCCGTTCTCGTCGATGACGAACGTCGAGCGGATGACCCCGATGATGTTGCGGCCGAAACTCACCTTCTCACCCCAGACGCCGTAGGAGTTGTGCACGGTGAGCTCGGGGTCGCTGAGCAGCGGAAAGTTGAGATGGTCGGCGTGCTCGAACGTCTTGAGCTTGCCCGGGGCATCCGGGGAAATGCCGATCACTTGGTAGCCGGCCGACTTGAACGAGTTCAGGTTGTCGCGAAAATCGCAGGCCTGAATCACGCAGCCAGGAGTCATGGCCTCCGGGTAGAAGTAGAGAATCACCTTCTGGCCGCGGAAGTCCGCGAGCGAGACGGATGCCCCATTCTGATCGTTGAGCGTGAAGCCGGGAGCCGTGCTGCCCGCTTCGAGCCGGGCGTTCGCGTCGGTCATCCAGTCCCCTCAGATTGCTCTTCTCATGTTAGGGCTTCGGCAATTGCGAGCCGTACACGGCGGCCTGGGTGCGGCGCTCCATGCCCAACTTCGCGAGCAGGCCGGAAACGTAGTTCTTCACGGTCTTCTCGGCGAGCGAGAGGCGTTCGCCGATCTGCCGATTGCTCAGGCCTTCGGCGATGAGTTCGAGCACTTGGCGCTCGCGGCGGCTGAGCGCCTCGGAGGCGTGATCGGCGCTGATCGCTTGCTCGAGCACCCGGTGCGAGACTTTGGCGTCAATGAGGTGTTCGCCCTTCGCGACGCGTCCGATGCTTTCAATGAGTCCTTGCCCCCTGATGTCTTTGAGCACGTACCCGGAAGCCCCTGCGAGCACCGCCGCATAGCTGGCCTCATCATCGTCATAGGCGGTCAGGATCAGGCACTGCACCTGAGGGTGGGCAGAGCGGATTGCGCGGCACAGGTCGATACCGCTTCCATCGGGCAGTCGCATGTCGAGTACCGCGACGTCGGGCGATACTGCTGCGATCCGGGCGAGCGCCTGTCGCGCGGTCGACGCCTCGCCGACCACAGTGAGGTCGCTCTCGGCGTTGATGAGTTGCGCGACCCCGCGCCGCACGATTTCGTGATCGTCGACGAGGAAGACGCTGATCACGAAGTCACCGCCTCGGCGGAAAGGGGCACCGACCAGACCAGCACAGTTCCCGCACTAGGCGAGGAACTGAGTGTGAACTCGCCGCCCCGTGCGTGCGCGCGCTCGGCCAGATTCATCGTTCCGCTGCTGCGAACAACAGTGGCCGGGTCGAAGCCGTTGCCGTTGTCCTCGATCTGCACTGTTAAGCGACCGTCGACGGCGGTGACGTCGACGGATGTTCGGGTCGCCTGGGCATGTTTGGCTACGTTCGCGAGCCCCTCGCGAATGACGGCAAGCAGATCGTCGGCCATCTCCGCGGGAACGAGCAAGTCGAGCGGCCCGGAGAATCGCAGCGCGGGGGAGTTGCCGGCGAGCCACGTGCTCTCGCCGAGGAGCCCGACGATGCGGTGCCGAATCGAGCTGCCGTCACTGGGGGACTCAGTCTTCATCGCGAAAATGGCGGTGCGGATCTCGGCGATCGCGCTGTCGAGGGCCTCGACTTGTTCCGAGATTCGAGCGCGTTCAGCGTCATTCTTGTTCGCACCCGCGATCACTTGCAATTCGAGACCGGCTCCAAAAAGTCTCTGAATCACGTGGTCGTGCAGATCGCGTGC
>SCSV01000400.1 GCA_004297555.1 Salinibacterium sp. | reverse complement strand
GCAGCAGAACTACAACCGCGGGCTGATCGAGTCGAGCGTGGACGCGCTGGTCACCGTGGACCCGGACCTGCTGATCACCGACGTCAACGAGCAGATGGTGCGCCTCACCGGCTACGAGAAGGAGGCGCTGGTCGGCTCCGCGTTCAAGACGTATTTCACCGAACCCGAGCGCGCCGCCGAGGGCGTGCGCGAGGCCCTGGCCAAGGGGTCCGTCACCAACTACGAGCTCGTCCTGCAGGCCCGCTCCGGCAAGAAGACGGTCGTCTCGTTCAACGCCGGCACCTTCCGCGACACCTCCGGGAAGACGGCGGGCATCCTGGCGGCCGCCCGCGACATCACGGCCCAGAAGCGGCTGGAGGAGCAGCTCCGCGACCAGCAGACCTACAACCGCAGCCTCATCGAGTCGAGCGTGGACGCGCTGATGACCGTGGACCCCAAGGGGGTCATTACCGACGTCAACGAGCAGACCGTGCGCCTCTCCGGATTCAACCGCAAGCAGCTCGTCGGCTCCCCGTTTGTCGGGTACTTCACCGAGGCCGACCTGGCCGGCGAGGGCGTCCGGAAGACCTTCGAGACTGGGTTCGTGACGAACTACGAGCTGACGCTGCGCTCCAAGGCCGGCCGCAAGATTCCCGTCTCCTTCAACGCCGCCGTCTTCCGCGACTCCTCGGGCGCCGTGGGCGGGATCCTGGCGGCCGCACGCGACAACTCCAACCAGAAGCAGATCGAGAGCGAGCTGCGCGAGTCGCAGGTGTACACCCGCGGGCTGATCGAGTCCAACATCGATGCGCTGATGACCACCGACACGATCGGGATCATCACCGACGTCAACCGGCAGATGTGCGCCGTCACGGGACTGACCCGCGAGGAACTGATCGGGACCCCCTTCAAGCAATACTTCACCGAGCCCGAGCGCGCCGAGGACGGCGTCCGGCAGGTGCTCTCCAAGGGCCGGGTCACCGACTACGAGCTGACGCTGAAGGGGCGCGACGGGCGCGAGACGGTGGTCTCCTACAACGCCACGACGTTCCAGGGCGCCGACGGCCGGCTGCGCGGCGTCTTCGCCGCCGCCCGCGACATCACCGAGCAGAAGCGGCTGGCCGGCCAGATCCAGGCCCAGAACCGGGAGCTGACCGACACGACGGCCTTCCTCAACAACATCCTGCAGTCCTCGACGGAGTACTCCATCATCGCCAAGGACCTGGACGGGATGGTCCTGGCCTGGAACGAGGGCGCGCGCCGGAACTACGGGTACACGGCCGAGGAGATGGTCGGGCTGCTGAACACCCGCGTCCTGCACACCCGCGAGGACCTGGAGGCGGGCCGGGTGGACGCGCTGCTGGAGACCGCCCGCCGCACCGGCAAGGCCGAAGGCGTGTTCGAGCGGGTGCGCAAGAACGGCGACCGGTTCACGGCGTCGGTGGCGGTCTCGCTGCGGCGCAACGCCGACGGGGCGGCCGTCGGATACGTGCTGATCTCCAAGGACATCACGGAGCAGAAGGCCCTCGAGGAGCAGCTGCGCCGGAAGAACGAGGAGCTGGAGGAGCAGTACCGGCGCGTGCAGGAGGCCAACCGCCTCAAGAGCGAGTTCCTGGCCAACATGTCC
>SCSV01000399.1 GCA_004297555.1 Salinibacterium sp. | reverse complement strand
GTCACGGCCGACCCCTCGCTGCAGATCAAGGGCGGTGTGCAGTGGGGACTTTTCGGCGGGGCAGTGCTGCACCTCGGCACCGCGCGGCATCACACGGCGTTTCTGCCCGGCATCATGAGTCTCGACGTGCCCGGCATTTTCGCGATGACCGAGACTGGCCACGGCTCCGATGTCTCGTCGATTGCCACGACTGCCACCTATGACGAGAACGCGGGCGAGTTCATCCTGAACACTCCTTTTCTCGGCGCTTGGAAGGACTACCTCGGCAACGCTGCCCAGCACGGACGCGCCGCAGTGGTTTTCGCGCAACTCGTGACGCTCGGTGAGAGCCACGGCGTGCATGCGTTCTACGTGCCGATTCGGGATGCCCAAGGTCGCTTCTTGCCCGGAATCGGCGGCGAAGATGACGGGCTAAAGGGCGGGCTCAACGGTGTCGACAATGGGCGCCTGCACTTCGACCACGTGCGAGTTCCCCGGCTGAACCTGCTCAACCGGTACGGCGACGTGGCAGAGGATGGCACCTACGTCTCGCCGATCAAGAGTGCGGGTCGTCGATTCTTCACCATGCTCGGCACCCTCGTGCAAGGGCGCGTCTCGCTCGATGGCGCCGCAGTAGTGGCGAGCAAACTCGCGCTGACCATCGCCATTACCTACGGCACTCAGCGTCGGCAGTTCACTCCGACCGCCGAGAGCGAAGAGGATGTGCTGCTCGACTACCAGCGCCATCAACGCCGACTGCTGCCGCGTCTCGCCACGACCTACGCGATGTCCTTCGCGCACGAGAAGCTGCTCGCCAAGATGGACGACGTCTTCAGCGGCCGCTACGCGAGCGATGCCGATCGGCAAGATCTCGAGACGCTCGCCGCCGCGTTCAAACCGCTCAGCACCTGGGGTGCGCTCGACATCATCCAAGAGTCGCGCGAAGCCTGCGGCGGTGCCGGGTTCCTCGCGATCAACCGGCTCACCAGCCTGCGCGCCGACCTCGATGTGTATGCGACGTTCGAGGGCGACAACAACGTGCTGCTGCAACTCGTGGCCAAGCGACTGCTCACCGACTACAGCAAGAAATTCGCGAACGTGGATGCTGGGGCTCTTGCCCAATTCGTTTTCGACCAGGTGGAAGAAGCCGCTCTCAACCGCAGCGGATTGAGGCAACTCGCACAGAGCGTCGCGGATTTCGGTTCCACGGCCCGCTCGGTCGACTCCGTGCGCGACACGGACGCTCAGCGCGAGCTGCTCACCGACCGCGTCGAAACGATGATCAGAGAGATCGCTGGCCGGGTCAAGGGCGCGGCGAAGCTGCCCAAGCTCGAGGCGGCGGATCTGTTCAACCGCAATCAGAACGATCTGATCACTGCCGCACGGGCGCACGGCGAACTCCTGCAGTGGGAGGCATTCACCGAAGCGCTCGACCGAGTCGACGACGACGGCACGCGACAGGTGCTCACCTGGCTCCGCGACCTGTTCGGCCTCGGGCTCATCGAGAAGAACGCGGCCTGGTTCCTCATCCATGGCCGGTTGTCGGGCCAGCGCGCCGAAGCGATCACCGCCTACATCGATGATCGGTTGCTGCCGCGACTGCGCGAGCACGCGCTCGACCTGGTGGCTGCTTTCGAGTTCGGGCCCGATCACATCCTCGCTCCCATCGCCCTCGGCGAAGAGGCTGAGCGGCAGGCCGAGGCGATCGCCTACCACCGTGCGGCACAGCAGGCCGAGGCTGCGACGGCTCGCTGAGCCTGGCAGCGGCAATTTCTCCCGAAAAGTCTCGCCCTGCAACGCCCGGCGCTGATAGTGTCCGCGTGACACGACGCGGGAGGCAGCCATGCAACGGAGCATGCGGCACGGCAGCACAGTGATTGCGGTCGCGGTTCTCGCGCTCGCCTTGGCGGGATGCGCCAAGGAGGCGCCGCCGCCCAAGCAAGCTTCGCCTTCGCCTACGCCCACAGAGCAGGCCGCCGTATTCGTCGCGCCGAAGGACTGCACGGCCCTGCTGGGTAAACCGCTCGAGGACGAGTTCCTCTCGCAGGGCAACGTCCTTTTCAGCTCCACCGGCGGCGGCGGCATCTACTACCCGATCGAGAGCACCCAAACCGGCGGCTCCCCGCTGAGTTGCTGGTACGGCAAAGACATGGTCGACCTGAGCAGCTTCGAGCTCGCCGCCCAAAGCTTGACTCCGGATGCCCATGAAGGCACGCTCTCCGTGCTTGAGGCGGGAGGTTTCACCGAGGTCACCAATGGCGACGTCGTCACCTTCACCCAGGTCGGCGACGAGGGAACCACGCCCGCCATCGTGCACATTCTGCGCCCAGACAGCTGGGTCACCGGCTACCGCACCTTCGGCGGCGCGGACTCGGTCGCCACGCTCAACGGCTGGCTCGCGACCGTCGAGGCGAACGTCTACCCGTAGTTCAGGCCTCTGAGTTCGGGCGGGATGTCCGCCACAGGAGGTTAGGCACGCCCCTTCTTGACCCGCACCGTGCCGTCGGGCTGAAGCGTCAGGATGACTGTCTTTAGCCGCCCCGGCCCGACATACGGAAGAACAATGAGAGCCACGACGACCACAACGATGGCGAAGACGCGTGCCGCGCCGCGATACGGCGTCTCTTGAAGGATCACCTGGGTGGCAGTTCGCGACGTGATCGCGTAACCCCGTAGCTCGTACTTACGAGCCGCTTCATCCAACGGGTTGGTGACTGTTGACGTCATGGTCAGTTCCCTTCCGATCCCTAGGCTAGAGCGGAAGACCTGGTGGCGGTGCTGATTAGCGCTGGAGCCCACATTCCGCGTAACGCAGCACCGAATCGCGCGACCGCGGGCGCCGATCCTTTTATCGAGGCTTCTGCCATGATTACCGCGTGAAGCGCCTTCTTGAAGTGCGGATAACCCGCTGGCCGGTCAAGCTGGCCTATGTCTTGTCGGCCTACGCGATCGGGATCCCATTCGCCTGGCTGATACCGGATCGGGTTCTGGGCGAGCCGATCAGCACGGTGCTTACCCTTGTTGCGGCCTGGTACGGCACACGAGTCTTCCGCGGGCATGGCGAGCCTGTGGCACCCAAGCGGGCTTGGTGGCGAATGACAGCGTGGCGCAGAGCGAGCGGCTGGATCGGAGGGCTGTCGCTATACGGGGTGATGAGTTACGTGTATCAAATAGCTCATCCTGCGTCTCACTCAGGAGACCACTCGCGAGCGTTCTCGATCGGCGACGGCATGAGTTTGCTGACGCTCGCGATCCTCGCGTTCTTCTACCTGAACTCGTGGCTGCAGCTTTACCGGATTCCGACGCCGCCCCGAGCGGTGAACGACGAGACATTGCTCAAGAGCCCGGCTCGCCCTGTGAAATGAGAAGAGCCCCGGAGTCCCGGGGCTCTTAGTGGTGGCTCCGACCGGCGTCGATCCGGTGACCTTTCGATTTTCAGTCGAACGCTCTACCAACTGAGCTACAGAGC
>SCSV01000398.1 GCA_004297555.1 Salinibacterium sp. | reverse complement strand
AAGGTCGTCGAGCACGTCAAGGCGCGCGAGGCCCGCAACGGCACCCTGGAGCCGGGTGCGGACGGCTACGAACCCCCGTGGGCACCGGAGCTGCCCGACCACGCCTCGCTGCTGCTCGACGAGCACGAGCCCGAAACGGGTACGAACGAGCACGGCGACAGCATCGACGCCGCGGGCATCCCCCTGTGGGTTCCCGAGCTCGACGCCGACTGCGGGAGCCGCGCGGAGTGCTGGACGGCGATCCGCTCGATCGCGATGGAGCTCTGGCCGGACCACAACGGCCGGGACGCCGCCCGCCGTCGCGGCGAGCTCGTGAAGCCCCTCCTGCACCTGTGGCGTAGCCCGGACTGGCGTGGTGGCCTGAAGCGCCCCACATGGGCACGCCTGACGGCGGACGTGGTGCGGTACATCCGGGTCGTGCGCGAGTGCCACAACGTCTCGATCATGACGCGCTGGCGCGGATGGCAGAAAGGGTACAACGGCAAGTGGTCGCAGGCGAACAAGGACTGGACGCTGCCGATGAACGTGATGCCGTCGCGGCTGTTGAAGCCTGCGAAGATCGCCGAGGTGCTGCTGATCGCCGACGTCCACGACGAGCAGGGCCCGTGCGGATGCCAGCACGAACGCCTCCCGATCGACGATGGCTCCACGCCCGCCGAGGACGTGACGTTCGAGACGATCATGCACACGATCGATGGCCCCGCGACCGCGGAGACGGACGCGGCCGGCCTGTGGCAACGGACGCTCGTGCGGCTCCGCAAGGGCCTCGGCCGCACCGCAGACATGTGGTTCGAGCCCGCTGAAGCTCGCCGAATCGAGGAGGGGCGCCTCGTGGTAGCGCTCCCCAACGTGTACTACGCGGACTACATCCGCGAGAACCTGGACGTGGCGCCGCACACGGAGTGCGGGCTCGTCTTCGTCACGGGACCGCCGAAAGAAGCCTGACGGGCTGTTGGGGTCGCCACCGGGCGGCCCCGGCCGCGCCTTGGATCGGTCGCTGGCGACGGGCCGAATTCGCCCCTGCGACGCCGTTTCGACCCCCCGATCCGGGGGTGGGAAGGCTGCGCCAACGCTGGACGGTTGTCCAGGTCCGCCACTGTGGCGGGAGAAGTACTGCCATTGTGGCGGTTGCAGGCGTGCCAAAGGGTCATACAACCCGCCCCCCTGTCGATCCTTGAACGATCGATCCCCTTACCCCGTGCAAGCACGGGGCTCCTCAGGGCATTCAGGAGGAGAATCACGACGAGTCGAGGGTCGACTGTCCATCGGATCGGGTGCTGCAACCCTCGACTCGCCGTGTTCTCCACAGTCTATCCGCAGGACGAGCTGACGGGATGGTACCCGTCGAGCTCGGCCGAGAACGACCGATCTGTCGCCTCGAGCTCGGAGCGACACGTCGATCCGGCCGGCGAACGACGTGTCGTCAGCTGCTCGCCGGACGGGTCGCGACCTGGTAGAATCGACGTCTCGCAGTCGTCGTCCGGCGTCCGGTCCCTTTGCTGTACCTCACGTAGTGTTGGCGTTCGTTGGGCGTCGAGTACCAAAGCACGGCGCGTGCAGTCGTGGTTCACCGAGAGCCGTGTTACCCTCGTGGTGCGCTACTGCTCGCGTACTGCTGGCGTTCATCCAATGCCCCGGTCGAAACCACGACAGCGCGCCCGAGGTCGCATGGCGAACCAGGTCATCCTCACCGAACAGGAGCGCGCGCTGGTGGTCGCGTGGCGGACTTTCCGGGCCTACCAGGAACAGCGCCTCCGCGGACACAAGCTCCTCGACGACCCGAAGGACGCCGAGGACGAGGCCTGCTGGTTCGAGCAGTTCGCCGACGGATCGGGCAGCGTGCGAGTCGATCCTGCCGACCCCAACGACAAGACGTTCAACGCGGCCGCCTGGACGGACCTCTTGGAAGCCGCACCCGCCATCGCGAAGGCCACGGTTCACCTGAAGCTCCGCATCGACCAGATCGAGCAAGGCAAGCCTCGGTTCGGCAACCCCCGCCGGGGGCGGCCGGCGCCCAAGAAACGCCCCTCCTGACGCCCTATGGCCTCTCGTAGAACGGGGCCACCATCGGCCCGCGGCGCCACCGTTCGCGCTCCTCCGCGGGGATCACCTCCCAGGGTCCCGTCGGGACCGAGTTCGGCGTCCCCCAGGACATGATCGCACCTGCACGTCGTTCGACGGGACGCCGCACGCCGCACCGCGAGTAGCAGGGGTTCCTGCCGTGTTCGCACACGCGGGCGTCGCTCGCCTGCAACCGGATGGCGATGTCGGTGCTCGGAGGGTTCTCGTCGAAGATCGAGGTCATCGTGGGCTCCGTCGCCACGCTCCGCTGCTCGAGTACGGTGGCGTGGTGCTACGTGGTCGGCTTCACGGCGCGGTACTGGTGCAGGCCGTTCCCCTCGGGAACGCGCCGCCGCTCGACGGTCCAGGCCCCGAACCGGGGCTTGCGGAGGTCACGCAGGCGAGCGGAGACAGAGGCCTCGGGAGCGCTCACGAGCTCGGCGAGCTCGGCGAGCGTTCGCCACTCCCCATCGCGCATGATCGCGACCACCGCGCCGAGCTGCTCGGACAACCGTACCTCGTCCAGCGTGGGGTCGATCGTGGACCCGCTGAACGACGAGGTAGCGGGTGGAGCACCACGCGACGGTTCAGGATCGGGCGGCGTGGCGCCCGCGCCGAACAGATCGCGCTGCGCGGTGGGATCGAGCGCCTTGCGCACGTCCTACACCGCTTCGATGCCGAGG
>SCSV01000397.1 GCA_004297555.1 Salinibacterium sp. | reverse complement strand
GAGCTCGGCCGGCACGAGGTAGGAGTAGACGTCGAGCTCGGTGCGCGGCGCCCCGAAGCACCGCACGACGACGTCGATATCGTCGCGCAGGGCCCGCACGAGCTCGGCCACGTGCACGCCGGCACCGCCATAAACCTCGGGTGGATACTCACGACTGATGACATCAACGCGCATTCCTCGACGCTAGTGCACGTCGTGCTGGTCTCGCCCAGGAACCGGGCCTTACTGTTGCACTATGGCGTCAAAGAAGATCTTCGGAATCGTGCTCGCCGGTGGAGAAGGCCAGCGTCTGATGCCTTTGACCGCCGACCGCGCGAAGCCCGCTGTGCCGTTCGGCGGCGGCTACCGATTGATCGATTTCGCGCTGAGTAACCTCGTGAATTCCGGGTTGCGCCAGATCGTCGTTCTGACCCAGTACAAGTCGCACAGCCTCGACCGACACATGTCTCAGACCTGGCGCCTGGACGGCCTGACGAACTCCTACATCGCCACGGTGCCGGCGCAACAGCGGCTCGGCAAGCGCTGGTTCAGCGGCTCCGCCGACGCCATTCTGCAGAGCCTCAACCTGCTGCGCGACGAGAAACCCGACATCGTGATCGTGGTGGGCGCCGACCACGTCTACCGAATGGATTTCAGCCAGATGGTCGAGGCGCACGTCGCATCGGGCCTCGGGCTCACCGTTGCGGCGATCCGCCAGCCGATCGCGCTCGGCAGGCAGTTCGGGGTCATCGAGGTGGACCCCGACAACCCCGGGCGCATCGCTGCCTTCCACGAGAAGCCGGCCAAGCCGGTAGGCCTGCCGGATTCCCCCGGCGAAGTGCTCGCCTCCATGGGCAACTATGTCTTCAACGCCGATGTGCTCATGGACGCCGTCAAGCGCGACGGTGAGCGCATCAAGTCCAATCACGACATGGGCGGCGACCTCGTGCCCGACTTCGTCTCCCGCGGACTCGCCGGGGTCTACGACCTGAACCAGAACTCGGTACCTGGATCGACCGAGCGCGACCGTTTCTACTGGCGCGACGTCGGAACGATCGAGTCGTTCTTCGATGCGCACCAAGACCTCATCTCGGCGCTACCAATCTTCAACCTGTACAACCGTCAATGGCCAATCTTCAGCCAGCAGCTCAACTCGCCTCCCGCGAAGTTCGTGCGAGATGCGAAAGGCAACCTCGGCACGACGAGCGACTCGATCGTCGCGCTCGGTTGCGTGATTTCTGGGGCGCACATCGAGCGGAGTGTCATCGGCCCGTGGGTGACCGTCGAGTCCAGGGCATCCGTCACCGATGCCGTGATTTTCGACCGGGTGCACATCGGCCCGAAGGCGGTAGTGCAGCGGGCTATTCTGGACAAGGATGTCGTGATCAACGCGGGCGCGACCGTGGGGGTCGATCATGATCTCGACCGGGCGCGCGGCTTCACGGTGACTGAGACCGGCATCACCGTGGTCGGTAAGGGCGTAGTGGTTGACGTCACCTAGAGCGGCGTTCGACAGGTCAGGATCTTCAGAAAGGCGCACCGCAGGATGGCCCGCTTTCTCGTTGTTTTGGACGTCGATTCGACCCTGATCGAGAACGAAGTCATCGAGCTGTTCGCCGCCGAGGCAGGCTCGCTCGCTGCGGTCGCGGAGATCACCGATCGCGCCATGAACGGCGAACTGGACTTCGCCGAGAGCCTGCAGGCTAGAGTCGCAACGCTCAAGGGGCTGCCCGCCTCAATAGCCGACGCCGTGCGCTCCAGAGTCTCTGTCACAACCGGGGTGCCCCAGATGATCGCGGGCATCCATGCCGCTGGCGGCAAGGTCGGCGCCGTGTCGGGCGGCTTCCACGAGATTCTCGACCCCATTGCTGCGTCGCTTGGTCTCGACTACTGGCGGGCGAACTGTCTCGCGGTCGTCGATGATCAACTCACCGGCGAGGTCTCGGGCGACATCGTCGACGCCGCGGCGAAGGCATCGGCTCTTCAGGGATGGGCCCTCGACTGCGGAGTGCCGCTCTCCCGCACTATCGCCGTCGGTGATGGTGCGAACGACCTCGCGATGATGGCTGTCGCAGGGCTCTCGATCGGGTTCGACGCGAAGCCCGCGGTTCGAGCTGCCGCCGACGTACTCATCGACACGCGCGACCTAAGCCAGGTACTCCCGCTGCTGGGGCTGCGCGGATGACCGCCACTGCGATCGCGCGCGACACGCGACTTCTGCCGGGGATTTCGGCGCGCACGGCACGGCGGTTGACGACCGGACTCTATTGGTTCACCTACTACACATCGCTCATGTCCCCTGGGTTACTTATTGCGTTCGGCCGGTTCGCCATAGCGACCACTCTCGTCGCGGCGGCGCTCTACACGGCGACTCTCGTGTCGGCTGTTCTCGCGTGCTACGCCTTCAGTAGGCGGCGGCAACGGGCAGAGTTCGATGCCGGCTACACGACGCTGCGCGACGCGCACCTCCATCTCGATTGCATTGATCCGTGGAGCAGACGAGTGACTCGAGCAGCCGTACTCCATGCCGGAGCGGAGCGAGATGCACTGCCGCGCAAGGGCGACCAAATCCGCGTCGATTTCGGTGAACCCCTGGAGACCCGGCGCATCCCGATTGCTGTACTGCTCCGCAACGACCGGTTCGACGTGGCTCTCTTCGTCGCATTGGCTCTCACGGCCGTAATTCCGCAATGGGTGATCTCCATGGGGGTCAATCCGCTGACTGTCGCCCCGGGCCTCATACTTGCGATCCTCCTTTCGTTGCTGCCATGGTTTGTTGGCATCGGCGTGCCAACTCGGTTCTACTGCGCACAACTCCAGGCACATGTGCCGGGCGCGGAAGTGTGGTCCATTGTCGATTCAGGAGCAGAGTTGGATGCCGCCCATCGAACCTTCGCCGGGTCGGCGGGGAGCGGCTCCCGTCGCCGCGTACCGCGGCGCAACTTCGCGACGTTCGGCGACTCGCACCTGACCTTCTGGAGCAGAACCCGCTCGAAGTTAGTTCCGATCCTGGAGATTCCGCGTGACCGGGTGCTCTCGGTGGCGAATGGAACCACGCGTGACGTGTTCGGATATCGGCTCGCGACAACACTCGTGGCGATCACCGGAAACGACGGCAAACTATTCTCGCTCGCCTTCACCGTCGTGCCTCCGGGAGTTCAGGCGCGGTCGAGCATCAAGTACGCCAACGAATCGGCCGTGTGGTGGCTCGCGGGGTGGATCGGCCTGCGCGAGTGACCGGGGCGGGGTCCGCGCGCGATCCTCGCCTTCTGCCCGGCATGTCAGCGAACACGGCCCGCAGGATCGTGATTGGCCTCAACCTCGTTGGTCCGCTTGTTCTGGTCCCCGTCATGTTTGTTCTCGCGAGCCAGTTGGGTGCCCTCGTCGGCTTCACCCTGACGCTCTCGATCCTGGCCGGTGGAGTGCTGGTCGTGTGGGGGCTATCTCTCTACGGACGAAAGAAGGAGCGCGACGAGGTGGATGCCGGGTACACCACGCTGCGGCGACCGCACGTGCACCTTGATCGCATCAGCTCGCGAGCCGGAATGGTGATTCGGCTCGGCGCCCCGAAGGTTGCGGTTCCCCGCGACGGCAAGCACATCCCGGTGGGAGTTGGCGAACCGCTCGAAACAGAAGCGCCTCGGGGCATTCTTCTGCACCGACGCTCATTCATGGATGCCGTCGCTGCGGCCCTGCAAACGCGGCTTCCGACCGCGAAGGTGTGGCAGATGTACGACTCAGCTCACGAGTTGGAAGCCGCATGCCTCGCGTTGGGCCCCTTGGGCGCTGACCGCGTTCGACTTAGGCCTCGACGCGGTTTCGTGACTCTGGATGATCGCGAACTCACCTTTTGGAGTCGCACTGGCGCCCGGTGGTTCCCAGTACTCGCTGTTCCCCGAAGTCGAGTGCGCTCCGTGTCGAACGGATCCACAACCGATGTGACAGGGCATGGGGTCGCGACGACGAACATGGAACTGGTCGCAGATGATGGGACAGTCGTTTCGGCGGCATTCACCGTGTTACCGCCGGGCTTTGCCACGCGATTCCAGGTGAATCGCAGTAACGAGGAAGCAGTCGCCTGGATCGCGAAGTGGTGTGCTGCGCGCTAGCTAGTGCCCCATGCCTAGGCCGCCATCGACCGGGATGACCGCGCCTGAGATGTAGCCCGCGTCGTCGCTCGCGAGCCAGGTGATCACGCGCGCCACCTCGTTGGGACTCGCGAAACGCGCCGCGGGGATCTGCTTGAGGTAGGCATCCTGCTGCTCCGGGGCGAGCTCCGCGGTCATGTCGGTCTCGATGAAACCGGGAGCCACGACGTTGGCGGTGATGCCGCGCGAGCCGAGCTCGCGGGTGAGGGAACGGGCCATGCCGATGAGTCCGCTCTTGGAGGCCGAGTAGTTCACCTGCCCCGCCGACCCGAGAAGGCCAACCACGCTCGAGACGAGCACAATGCGGCCGAACTTGGCTTTGAGCATCCCCTTGGATGCTCGCTTGACGACGCGGAAGGCACCGCTCAGGTTGGTGTCGAGTACCTCCGTGAAGTCCTCGTCGCTCATGCGCAGCAGAAGCATGTCGCGCGTGATGCCGGCGTTGGCGATGACGACCTCAACCGGCCCGAGCTGTGCCTCGACCTCGGTGAACGCGGCGTCAACGCTCGCGGCATCGGTGACATCGGCGATGACGGTGAGGCTACCCTCGGGACCGGAACCCGATCGTGCCGTGACGGCGACGCGGTGGCCCTGGGCCACAAATTCCTCGGCGATCGCTCTGCCGATGCCACGATTTCCGCCGGTGATAAGCACAGTCCTGGGGGTTGTCATGCGCACCAGCCTATAGTCCGCGCCGGGCGACGTAGGCTTGGAGCAGAGCGGCCACCTGGGCCCCTCCCAAGGCACGTGAGCAGATGAAACAACCGCAGTCGATCACCTCGCTGGGCGAATCCCCTGAAGCGTCGCGGCACCGTCGAATGACCCAGTACTTCGTCGCAATGGGCATCCGCGTTGCTTGCATCGGCCTGTGCTTATTCGTGCCGTGGCCCTGGGTGCTGCTGCCCCTCTTCGGAGCGATCGTGCTGCCCTACATCGCCGTCGTTCTCGCCAACATGGGCTCGCAAGACAGCGGCGACGAGGTGCTGCGACCGGGCTCGATTGTGCGCAGCCAGGATGAGACCGGGCCGAAGAAGTGACCGAAGCGCCTCGGTGCTCCCGCGCCGGTTGCTCCAATGACGCTGCCTGGAACGTGAATTGGCGCAACCCGCGCATTCATCCGGAGGACCGCGTCAAGGTGTGGCTCGCCTGTGACGAGCATCGCGAGTTTCTGCGCGACTACCTCGACACTCGCGGGTTTCCCGTGCGGGTGTCGCCGCTCGGTGAGACAGTCGACCGGGTGGAGGCATGACCGGCTGGCGCTTCGCGTTCTCGCGGCGCTGGCTCGGCTATCTGGCTCTGGCCCTCGCCTTCGCCGTCGCCTGCGTGTTTCTCGCCCAGTGGCAGTTGGCACGCCGCGAGCAGGCCCGCGCCGAGATCACCCGCGTGCAGACGAATTGGGACCGCGCCCCGCAACCCGTCGAGAAGCTGCTACCCACGCTCGGCGCTTTCGACTCCGATGACAAGTGGACGCCCGTCTCGCTGAGCGGCCACTACCTGGTCGAGAAGCAAATCCTCGTGCGCGGGCGCCCGCTCGACGGCGCTGGCGGCTTCGAGGTGCTTGTTCCCCTCCAGCTCGCCAATGGTCGCGTCTTCATCGTGGACCGGGGCTGGGTGGCCGCGGGCGATCGGAGCGACTCTCCCGACAGCATCCCGGACGCCCCCGCCGGCCTGGTCACGGTCGTCGCTCGGTTGAAGGCGAGCGAGCCGACCATTCCGGGGCGCTCAGCCCCGGCCGGCCAGATTGCCACCATCCACCTGCCCGACATTGCGGCGCAGCTCGGCAAGCCGATCTACACCGGTGCCTACGGCCTGCTCGCGACCGAGGACCCGGCTCCCCCGACCCGACCGATCGCCGTCGCCAAGCCGCAACCCGACGAGGGCCCGCACCTCTCCTACGCCTTCCAATGGATCATGTTCGGCATCCTCGGTTTCGTCGCGCTCGGCTGGGCGATCCGCCAGGAGTACCGCATTCGAAATCGGGATGCCCCCGCCGAGCAAGCTCGCATCGAGCGGCAGCGACGCAAGGCGGCCGCACAACCCCGCAGCGACGCCGAGGTCGAAGACGCGATCCTCGACCGCGAGCACTCCCGCTGATCAGGCCAGGGCAATGAGGTCGGCGTAGTCCTTGTTCCAGTGGTCCTCAACGCCGTCGGGCAGGATGAGCACGCGCTCCGGGTTGAGCGCCTCGACCGCGCCCTCGTCGTGGCTCACGAGCACGACCGCACCCGAGTAGCCGGCCAGGGCTCCGAGAATCTCCCCGCGGCTAGCAGGGTCGAGGTTATTGGTCGGCTCGTCGAGCAGGAGAACGTTCGCCCCGCTCACCACGATCATTGCCAGGGCGAGCCGAGTCTTCTCGCCACCGGAGAGAACCCCGGCGGGCTTCGCCGAATCATCCCCGGTGAACAAGAAGGAGCCGAGCACACGACGCGCCTCGGTCTCAGTGATTTTCGGGGAAGCCGACACCATGTTCTGCAGCACCGAGCGCTTCACGTCGATGGTCTCGTGCTCTTGCGCGTAATAGCCGATGCGCAGGCCGTGGCCGGGGTCGACGTTGCCGGTGTCGGGCTTGTCGACGCCCGCGAGGATGCGCAGCAGCGTGGTCTTGCCGGCGCCGTTGAGGCCCAGCACAACCACTTTCGAGCCCCGGTCGATCGCGAGGTCCACCGCGGTGAAGATCTCGAGTGACCCGTAGCTCTTGCTCAGATTGTGGCCCATGAGTGGGGTCTTTCCGCAGGGTGCCGGGTCGGGGAACCGCAGCTTCGCCACCCGGTCGCTCACGCGCACCTCGTCGAGGCCGGAAAGCAGTTTCTCGGCCCGTGCCACCATCTGGTGCGCGGCGGCAGCCTTGGTCGCCTTGGCGCCGAATTTCGCCGCCTGCAGGGTCAGCACAGCGGCCTTCTTCTCGGCGTTCGCGCGTTCCTTCTTGCGGCGCTCCTCGTCGGCCTCGCGCTGGCGCAGGTAGCTCTTCCAGCCCATGTTGTACTGGTCGATCTGCTGGCGATTGGCGTCGAGGTAGAAGACCTTGTTGACCGTGTCCTGCACGAGCTCGACGTCGTGGCTGATCACAATGAGTCCGCCGGCGAAGTTCTTCAGGAACTCCCGCAGCCACACCACCGAATCGGCGTCCAGGTGGTTCGTGGGCTCGTCGAGCAGCATGGTGTCGGCACCGGAGAACAGGATGCGCGCCAGTTCGATGCGGCGACGCTGTCCACCCGAGAGCGTCGACAACGGCTGGTCGAGGATGCGGTCGGGCAGGCTCAGGTTGCTCGCGATCGAAGCCGCCTCGGCCTCTGCTGCGTAGCCGCCGAGCGCGAGGAAGCGGTCCTCGAGCTTGCCGTACTCGGCCATTGCCGCGGCGCTCGTGCGGGCATCCGGGCTTCCCATGTCGAGAGTGGCTTGCTGCATGCCGAGCACGATCTGGCCGAGACCGCGGGCATCCAGGATGCGCGTGCGAGCCAGGCTCTCCGGGTCGCCGGAGCGCGGGTCTTGAGGCAGGTAGCCGATCTCGCCGCCGCGCTCGATCGTGCCGTCCGCGGGAGGCAGTTCACCCGCGAGAGTCTTCGTGAGCGTGGTCTTGCCGGCACCGTTGCGGCCGACGAGCCCGATCTTGTCGCCCTTGTCGACGCGAAAACTGACGTTGTCCATGAGCAGCCGCGCGCCGACACGCAGTTCGAGGTCTTGCACGGCTAGCACGGACAGCATCCAGTTCAGTGGGCGCGCCGAATCGGCGCAGAAGGAGGGGGAACAGCCAGCAAGTCTACGCGCCTGCTTGACTCGCCGAGGTCAGGCGCTGACGAGCACCGAGCGCGGCGAACGGAACGAGAGCAACTCTGTCCACTCCGGCGCAAAGTCGAGAAGCTTGAGCGACGGAAATGCGGCCGCGGTTGCCTGCACGATCACGGTCGCCTCAAGCTCCGAAAGACGCGCCCCCAGACAGCGGTGGATGCCCGATCCGAACGCCAAACTGTAGGCGGTGGGCTCCGACTCAGGTCCGTG
>SCSV01000396.1 GCA_004297555.1 Salinibacterium sp. | reverse complement strand
CCGAAGAGATCGTGGCGAAGCTGCTCCAGGTTAACGTGATGCCGGCGCAGAACGAGGCGCTAGGGGAAGCAGTCACGGGGCGGGCGCGGCGATCCGACCTTCGACCAGCGCCTTGACGCCGGTGTAATCGACCTTGCCGGTACCGAGGAGCGGAAGCTTGTCGACGACGAGGATGTCCTTGGGCGCCATCAGCTCGGTGCCACCGCCTCGCCGGATGTGCGCCAGGAGCACATCGCGATCGGCCGCCGCGAAGTCGGTCACGAGGACGAGTCGCTCGCCCTTACGGGCGTCGGCGGCCGCGACCACGGCATGGCACCGGCCGGGCCATAGCTCCGCGGCTTTGTCCTCGACCGCGGCGAGCGAGATCATTTCGCCACCGACCTTGGCAAAGCGCTTGGCCCGCCCGACGATGGTTACGTAGCCTTCGCTGTCGATCTCGACGATGTCGCCGGTGTCGTACCAACCTTGGTCGAGGGGCGCGATCTCGCCGGGACGGTCGGGACGCAGGTATCCCAGCATGACGTTGGAGCCTGCGACCTCGAGCCGACCGCCGCGCTCGATTCCGGGGACGGCCGCCAGCCTATGGCGGAGCCCCGGCAAGAGACGGCCGACCGTGCCCGAGCGATGCTGCATCGGCGTGTTGACGGCGATGACCGGGGCGGTTTCGGTCGCGCCGTAGCCTTCGAGGATGCGAAGTCCGAACTTCTCGGCAAAGGCGCGGCTGGTCTCCGCTTTCAGCTTCTCGGCCCCGGCGAAGATGTAGCGGACGCTGTAGAAGTCGTAGGGGTGGGCGGCGCGCGCATAGCCGGAGAGGAAGGTGTCGGTGCCGAAAAGGATGGTCGCATCGGTGTCGTAAACGAGCGCTGGGACGATCCGGTAGTGCAAGGGCGAGGGATAGAGGAAGGTGCGGACGCCGGAAAGAAGGGGCAGGAGAAGCCCGCCGGTAAGCCCGAACGAGTGGAAGATAGGCAGCGCGTTGAAGACGATGTCGGTCGGGTTGAAGTCGATTCGGGCGGAAAGCTGGTGGCGGTTTGCCTGGATGTTGCGATGACTGAGGGCGACCCCTTTCGGGACGCCCTCCGACCCCGAGGTGAAGAGGATCGCGGCGGGATCGCCGGATTTTGCGCCGGCCGCGGCGCGGCGAAAGCCAAAGCGCGCCAGGCGGGTGGTGATCAGCCCGTAGAGCTTGCTCAAGACCCCGATGCGCTGGCGGACATCTTCGAGATAGACGATCTCGGCGGCCTCACTCAGGCCCTTGACGACGTCTTCGAGTCGCGCCGCCTCGACGAACCGGCGCGAGGTCACGACCGCGGAGATGCGGGCGGCGCGGAGCGCCAGCTTCATGTTGCCGAGCCCGGTCGAGAAATTGAGCATCGCCGGGACCCGCCCGTGGGCGTGCAGGGCGAAGAAGGTCGCGACCGCGGCGACCGAATTGGGAAGCAGCATGCCGACCGCGCCACCCGGCCGGGCGTATCGGGCGAGGCGTCGGCCGAGGGCGAAACTCG
>SCSV01000395.1 GCA_004297555.1 Salinibacterium sp. | reverse complement strand
GCAGTCGGTGAGCGCGTCCCTCCGCGCCTGCTCGAGGAGGAAGTGCCGGAGTCCGTCCGAGTGAGGCAAGCGCGGGTCCGGGATGGCTCGCGCCCACCCCTCGGGCGCGTGCTTGATGATGGCATCGTGCGTCGCCTGATCGCCGGCGAAAAAGTAAAGAGCGTCGAGCCACTGCGCGAGGGACGGAATCACCTCGTTCGCGACGTCGTCCTCATCCTTTGACAGCATGATGCCGACGATCCGTGGCTCATTGTTCAGGTGCCTCTTGCGCGCGACGATCACCCACTCGCCATTCAGTGCGAGGTGCCTCGAGCACAGCGGCTCGTACACCCGGAGCGGTGGCAGCCCCGCGTAGGCCGCCAGGCGCACGTACACCTCGACGACCTCGTGGCCGTCCCGCACGCGAAGGAGCGCCGGATCGAGCGTCGCGTGAACCGGTCCCTCACCCGAGACGATCGCGGCGGCGTATGGTTCAAGCGCGGGGCCGGTGACTCCGTGGCGCACCCGGATCTCGTCGACCGACTGCGCGACGAGACGGGACGGGCCGGGAGAGACCATCTCGTCAACCGACTGCGGGACGGGACGGGACGGACCGGGAGAGACCATCTTCACGGGCGGCGTCCTGCGGAGCGCGAGGGGTGCGGAAGCCCGGAGGAGCACGTCGAAGCCCACGCTCGGCTCGACCCGGATCTCGCCCCCGATCACCTCCCCGACGACCTCCCGGTCGTCCGTGCGGAACACGAATCGCTGCCCGTAGTGGAGGACATCACTGTGCTCGAACGCCCACGCGTACTCCCCGCGGTCGAAAGCGTGCTCGCTCTTATCTCCTCGCGCCGGTAAGTTCTGCCCGTCGACCATGAGCATCGCGTGGTTCCCGGGCCGGACGTCGCGGAAGAAAACGAGTCCACCGCGCTTCTCGAACCTCACGGAGTTTCCACCGAGCCGCCAGCGGCATTCACTGATTGGGCTACTGCTTCCATGCGCGGGCCCATATGTTGCGGACCCGCGCCTGCGGATCATCTCGGTCAAACGAGATCGCCATGCGCCTCAGTTCCAGCGAGGTGCTGAAGTTCTTGCGTACATAGAACCGCACCAGCGCTTCGGTCCAGCCCGATCGGTGCTCATCGCCCGGCCACCGCTGCCAACCGTAGAGGGCGCGACGCAGCCAACGGTCGATGCCGAAGCACGCTTCGTTATCATCTGGTTCACCGCCGGCAAACGATGCGCCTTCACCGCGCTCCGGGTTCTCGCCTGATCGCATCTTCAAGTACTCGCGGATGTACTCATCTACATCTGGCACGTCGAACGTGATGAATCCACCGGGTTTGAGGACTCGCGCCCATTCACGGAGCGATTGCGCAACCTCGTGATAGGTAAGGTGCTCGACCATGCCGCGTGCCATGATTTCATCCGCTGAGTTATCTGCGACCGGCAGCGCCCAGCAGGGACCAACGATCGCGATATTTGGGAAGATGGCCGCTGCGGATTCCAGATCGTTACAAATCCAACCTGCGGCTGACCACACCGCCGAGTCGGAACCAGCACCAACGAGGATGCGGCATTGGCCTGGCTCAGGAGTTTCGATTTCGATCGTCCCTCTGCAAACGACTGCGTGCACGGCGCGATCACGCGTGGAAAACACGAACCGCTGACCTTCGACCGGAGGCTCCCATAGCCGGAAGGCCCACGTGTAAAGCGGCACCGAGTCATTGAATCGCATGAGGTCGCCGTCCGGAGCACACCCCTTACCATCCGGCGTCGCACCCTTGGGCACGATTCCAAGATCGTGCAGGGTGGCGTTCTCACCGGGACGCGAATCGGTGTAAAAAATGTGCGTATTGGTAAAACTAAACCCATTCTTCATTTCGGCACCTCGGCT
>SCSV01000394.1 GCA_004297555.1 Salinibacterium sp. | reverse complement strand
CCTCGGCGTGCAAGACCCGCTGCTCGACCTCGCCAAAGAGCTCGAACAAGTCGCGCTCGCCGACGATTACTTCATGGAGCGCAAGCTCTACCCGAACGTCGACTTCTACACCGGAGTCATCTACAAGGCGATGGGCTTCCCGACGCGCATGTTCACCGTGCTCTTCGCGATCGGTCGCCTGCCCGGCTGGCTTGCCAACTGGCGAGAGATGAACGAAGACCCGGAGACCAAAATCGGGCGTCCGCAGCAGCTTTACACGGGCGCGCCCGCCCGGGAGTGGCCGAGCCGCTAATTTCGCGCTAGGCGTGCAGGGCCGAGTTGAGCTCGATGCCCCTGCCGGTTCGCGGCAGCACTTCGACGGCGCCCGTGAGTGAATTGCGGCGGAACAACAGGCCGGCCACACCGCTCAGTTCGACGGCCTTGACGGTACGGGGTTCGATCGTGCCGTCGAGCACCACGACTTTCGTGCCGGCCGTGACATAGAGGCCCGCCTCGACGACGGAGTCGTCGCCGATCGCGATACCGATGCCCGAGTTCGCGCCGAGCAAGGCACCCTTGCCGATCGAGACCCGCTGTGTACCGCCTCCGGAGAGCGTGCCCATGATGGATGCGCCGCCGCCGATGTCTGCGCCGTCACCCACGATGACGCCCTGGGAGATACGGCCCTCGACCATCGAGGTGCCGAGGGTTCCGGCGTTGAAGTTGACGAAACCCTCGTGCATCACGGTGGTGCCGGGGGCCAGGTGGGCTCCGAGTCGCACGCGCGAAGCATCCGCGATCCTCACTCGCTCGGGGGAGACGTAGTCGAGCAGGCGCGGGAACTTGTCGATACCGGTGGCGAAGATGCCGGCGCGGCGCAAGACCGGGCGCAAGCGGTCGAAGTCGGTCGGGTGCATCGGGCCGGCGTTGGTCCAGACCACGATTGGCAGCTGGGCGAAAAGCCCATCGAGATTGATGCTGTTCGGCGGAGTGAGCAGATGGCTCAGCAGGTGCAGCCGCAGGTAGGCATCCGGCGTCGAAGCCGGGCGGGCATCGAGGTCGATCTCCACAGTGCGGAAGTCCACGTCAACGTTGCGGCGCTCGTCGGGGCCCTCGAGGTCCTCGAATTCCGCGGGCGCGATGTGCGGGTCGGAGGTCGCCGGGAAGGCGCCCAGATGCGGCGCTGGGAACCAGGTATCGAGAACGGTTCCGTCCCTGGCGACAGTCGTAAGACCGTAGCCCCAGGCGCTGCGTGAGGTCATGACTCCAAGAGTACTTAAACTGGCAGTGTGCCCGTCACCGATCCCAGCCTGCCCGCGCTCGATCTGTCGGCGTCATCGGCGGCGCTGACTCGGCACCTGTGCGACATCGAATCCGTCTCGGGCAATGAGGGCAGAATCGCGGATGCTATCGAGGCGGCGCTGTCGCCGCTCGCCCACCTCGAGGTGCTGCGCGACGGCGACGCGATCGTGGCACGCACCCAGCTCGGTCGCGACACGCGCGTCGTGATCGCTGGTCATCTCGACACCGTTCCCGTCAACGGCAATCTGCCAGTGCGCGACGAAAGCGCAGACGGGGTCGACTGGCTCGTTGGCCGGGGCACGGTCGACATGAAGGGCGGCGTCGCGATCGCGCTCAAACTCGCTGCGGAACTCACCGCGCCCGCTGTCGATGTGACCTGGGTGTGGTATGACCACGAAGAGGTGGCCGCAGAACTGAACGGGCTCGGTCGGCTGGTGCGCGGGCATCCTGAGCTCCTTGCCGCCGACTTCGCAGTGCTGTGCGAGCCAACCAGCGCCGTGGTCGAGGGCGGCTGCAACGGAACTGCCCGAATCGACGTGCGACTTCGCGGCGTGCGCGCGCACTCGGCGCGGTCGTGGGTGGGCGCGAACGCGATTCACGCTGCTGCTCCCGTGCTCGCCATCCTCGCCGACTTCGAACCGGCCGAGGTCGAGGTCGACGGACTCGTCTACCGGGAAGGGCTCAACGCCGTCGGCATCTCGGGCGGGGTCGCTGGAAACGTGATTCCCGACGAGGCCGTCGTCACGATCAACTACCGCTTCGCGCCGAACAGAACCGCGGATGCGGCCATCGCCTACCTGCGCGAGGTATTCGCCGGGTTCGACGTCACCGTGACCGACCTCGCGGCCGGCGCGCGCCCGGGGCTTGACGCCCCGCTCGCCCGCCAGTTCCTCGCCGCCGTCGGCGGGGTCGCGGCGCCCAAGTACGGCTGGACCGACGTCGCCCGTTTCGCCGCTCTCGGCATCCCGGCCGTGAACTACGGCCCGGGTGACCCGCTTCGGGCGCACACCGATGAAGAGCGCGTTGCGGTGAGTGAGATTGAGGCATGTGAGCGAGGTCTGCGGGCGTGGCTGACCAGCTCCTAGAGTCGAGCGCCACCTCGGACTCGGTCGCTCCCTCGGCCAGGCTTCCGTGGTGGCTGAAGGTGCTCGGCATCTTCCTCGTCTCGCGCGTGGTGACCACGGCGCTGCTGCTCGGCTTCGCCTCAGTGCAGAACACCAATCCCTGGACCGGGCCCAAGCCCGACTACTTCCACTTCGCCGGAATCTGGGACGGCTTCTGGTACTTCATCATCGCCGTAGGCGGATACCCGAACCAGCTGCCCACGACGAGCGACGGCTACGTCGGCGAGAACGCCTGGGCCTTCATGCCTGCGTATCCGATGGTCGTGCGTATCGTCATGCACGTCACGACGCTCGACTACTCGGTCGCTTCGGTGATCGTCTCGGTGGGCTTCGCCCTCGGCACGGCCCTGTTGTTCTACAAACTGATGAGCCTCGTTCTGCCGTCGAACACCGCTCTCTTCGCGGTCGTGCTGTTCTGCTTTGCGCCCCTGTCACCGATCATGCAGGTGGCCTATGCCGAGTCGATGCACACCTTCTTGCTCACGCTCGCGCTGTACCTCCTCCTCAAGGGCCGGTATTGGCTCATGGTGCCCGTGGTCGCCGTGATGTCCCTCACACGGCCGAGCGGGATGGCATTCGCCCTGCTCATGCTGCTGCATGTCGTGTACCGCTGGTGGCGCAGCCGGCCGAGCGCTGCGAATCGCGAGGAGTTCCCCTTTGACGAGCGCGTGGCATCCGTCGCGCTTGCCTTCTTCAGCGCGTTCATGGGCATCGCGTGGGTGCTCATTGCCTGGGCGGTGACCGGTTCCGTGACGGCCTACACCGACACCGAAATGGCGTGGCGCTCCGCCTACGTCGGGCGCGCTGCCTTCCTGCCGTTCACTCCTTGGTTCCAGGCCGTCGACCGGTTCTGGGCGCCTTGGTGGGGCATCCCGAACTGGCTGCTGATCGGGATGCTCGTGCTCGCGATTGCGGCATTCTTCGGCTTGCTCTTCACCCCCTGGGTTCGCCGGCTGGGAGTCGATCTACGGCTCTGGGTGGCGAGCTATGGTGTCTACCTGCTCGCGGTGTTCTTTCCGCAGTCCAGTACGTTCCGGCTGCTCGTGCCGATGTTCCCCTTGCTCGGTGCGTTCGCCATCCCGCGGTCGCGCGTCTACCGGGTCGCGATCGTGCTGCTGTTCGTGCTCGGGCAGTGGGCGTGGATCTACATGGCGTGGTGGGTCGACGGGTACGACTGGACGCCGCCTTAAGCGGTCGTTGACCTCGGTCGCGCGCTCCCTCGGCGCTGGCGTCGCGGGATCGCGATGCGATCCTTAAAGCTCCAGCGCGCTCCCTCGGCACTGGCGTCGCGGGATCGCGATGCCATCCTCATAGCTCCAGCGCGCGCTCGTTTTCGGGATATCCGAGCAATGAACGATAATAGACAGGTATCCAGCGAAAGGGGTCTACCGATGGCAGCCATGAAACCGAGGACCGGTGACGGACCGATGGAGGCTGTCAAGGAAGGTCGCCTGATTATCGTTCGGGTGCCTCTTGAAGGCGGTGGGCGCCTCGTGGTGTCGGTGAACGACGCTGAGGCGAAAGAACTGCATGACGCGCTCGCCGGAGTGGTCGCGAACGCCTGAGTTGCGCGAACGTCTGCTGTCGCAGACGCCTAACGTCTCGCTCTAGTCGGCGATCTTCGTCAGCTGCAGCAGGCCGTCGCCGACGGCGGAGAGCGCGCTTCTGACGGCATCCGCCGCGGCAATCTCTTTCAGAAGCAGGCGGAAGCCGGCGACAGTGTCATCCCGCCGTGCCGGGTCGGCGACCCGATCCCGCCACAAGGCGTGCGCGACGATGACCGTGCCGCCGCGCCGCACGAGGCGCAGACCATGCTCGACGTACTCGATCACCGACTGGGGGTCGGCGTCGATGAAGACCAGGTCATAACTCGATTCGTTCATGCGGGGAAGCACTTCCGCCGCACGGCCGCCGATCAGGCGAAGCCGCCCGGAAGGCACGCCCGCTTCGACGAAGAACCGGCGGGCGACCTGCTGGTAGTCGAGTTCGGCGTCGATCGTCGTGAGCACTGCGCCCGGCGCGCCGCTGAGCAGCCAGAGGCCGCTCACGCCGAGGCCGGTGCCGATCTCAATGATGTTCGTCGCGTCGCTCGCCGCCGCAATGAGAGCAAGGTGCGCGCCCACCGAGGGGGAGATCGGTTCGATGCCGACCTCGAGGGAATGCTGACGGGCGAGGGCGATGTCTTCGCGTTCGACGACGAAGTCTTCCGCGAACTTCCAGCTCAACTGTTTGTCTGTCACCGCTGACTCCTCATTTGCTCCACTGTAGGCGGTACGCTCGCGAGCAACAGTTATCCTGATCGGGTGTCCTTCGGCCTCACCTTCGACAAGCTCCTGATCATCGGCGTCATCGCCCTGATCCTGCTTGGTCCCGAACGGCTGCCGCACTATGCCGCCCAACTTGCCCGGCTCGTGCGATCTCTGCGCGCTCTCGCGGTTGGCGCGAAAGAGCGGATGCGCGAAGAGATGGGCCCCGACTTCGATGACATCGACTGGAAGCAACTCGACCCGCGGCAGTACGACCCACGCCGCATCATCCGCGAAGCACTACTTGAGGAGCCCACGGCGCAAAAGCCCGTCTCACAAGGAGTGCGCGATGCGGATGCGCACGAGCCGGAGGGCGCGAGCGCAGTGCCCACCGGCACGAAGGCTGCGCCTTTCGACAGCGAAGCCACGTAGCGTTCAGCGCCGGCGAAGTGCCTTCAGCGCCCGAAGCAGGGTAACCATCGGGCCGCGCAACCGGGCGAATTCGGACCCGTTTCTCGGCAGAGTCAGCAGCCCGGTCGCCTCGGCGATCGTGCTCGCTTCGACAAAGCGCAGGAGCCCCTCGGCGCCGTTTCTGCGCCCGAGCCCCGACTGTTTCATGCCGCCCATCGGGGCATCCACGCTCGAGAAGCTCGCGCGGTACCCCTCGTTGATGTTGACGCTGCCCGCGTCGAGGCGTTCGGCCACCCGGCGCGCCCGGGCCATGGACCCCGAGAAGACGGATGCGTTCAGCGCGAACTCCGAAGCGTTGCAGGCCGCGATGGCCTCGTCTTCGCTGTCGACCACCGTGATCGCAACGACGGCGCCGAACGTCTCCTCGGCGAAGCACCTCATCGGCTCGGTGACGCCCGTGAGCACAGTCGGCTCGAAGAAATAGGGCCCGAGTTCGGGTCGTGCTGCACCGCCCGCGAGCACCGTCGCGCCCTTGGCAATGGCGTCGTCAACGTGCGCCCGCACTCGCTCGAGTTGATCGGCCGAGGTGAGGGAGCCGACATCTGCGCTGAAGTCGAGCGCGGAACTGAGGCGCAGCGAACGAGTGCGCTCCACAAAGGCGCTCGTGAACGATTCCGCGATCGCGCGCTGCACGTAGATTCGCTCGATCGCGACACATAGCTGCCCCATCGAGGAGAACGCAGCGTAGACGGCTTGCGCGGCTGTCTTCGTCGCATTGGCGTCGTCGAGCACGATGAGTGGATTCTTGCCGCCGAGTTCGAGGGACGCCGCGACGAGCCGCCCGGCCGCCCGCACCCCGACACTCGTACCGGTGGGTGTCGAGCCGGTGAAGCACACGTGATCGACCGCGTCGACGAGCGCGTTGCCAATCACGTTTCCTGGCCCGGTGACGACCGTCCACAACTCGGCCGGCACCCCCGCGTCGATGAACGCCCGGCGTGACGCGAGAATCGAGAGCGCTCCCTGGTTGTCGGCCTTCTGTATGACGGCATTGCCCGCCGCGAGTGCCGGGATTACGTCCATGAGCGAGAGCGCGAGCGGGTAGTTCCAGGGCGTGACTACCCCGACCAGCCCCTTGGGTCGGTAGCTCACGCGCGTCTTCAACACGAGCGGGATGCCCGCCCGCCGGCGCCTCGTCGCGAGCACCCGCCGCGCGGAGACCGCGTAATAGCGGGTGACGGATGCCCCTTCGAAGACCTCCTCGAAAGCCTGTCCTCGGGTCTTGCCGGTCTCAGTCTGGATGGTGTCGAGCAGTTCTCCCTGGCGCTCGAGCAGCAGATCGTGGGCTTTGAGGAGCACGCCTCTGCGGTGGGCGAAGCCCGCGTCTCGCCAGGCTGACTGGGCTGCGCGTGCCGAGGCAGCGGCATTTGCAACGTCCTTCAGCGAACTCAGCGGCAACTCGTGCAACACCTGGCCGCTGAACGGCGCGATGATCGTCGCGGTGTCGCCACTCGTCGCGCGGAGACCGGCGACCAAGGATGCCGGGTCCACCCGGTTCATCGCGCCCGACATGGCCCCAGCCTAGTTCGCGGGGGAGCGGGGACGGGGAGCGCGCGCGGAGTGCTGCGGCCTAGCGAACGCGCAAGCCGAGCTTGCGGCCGGAGAGCCCGCGCTCGCGAGTGGCAAGGGTTTTCGCGACCTGGGTGATTGCGACCGCGGCGGCATCCTCTGGGTGCGCGAGCACCACCGGGGTGCCGGCATCCCCGCCCTCGCGCAGGGCGATGCTCAGGGGGATCGAGGCGAGCACGGGCACGGGTTGTTCCGGCGTGGAGAGGCGAGCTGCGGCATCCGCCCCGCCCCCGGTTCCGAACAACTCGAGCACCGAGCCATCGGGCTGGGGGAGGCCGGCCATGTTCTCGATCACGCCGATTACCTGTTGGCCGGTTTGGCGTGCGACGAGTCCGCTGCGTTCGGCGACTTCGGCGGCGGCCGCTTGCGGGGTGGTGACGACAATCACCTCGGCTTGCGGCAACAGTTGCCCGAGCGAGATCGCCACGTCGCCCGTTCCCGGCGGCAGGTCGACGAGCAGCACGTCGAGGTCGCCGAAGTACACATCGGTCAGGAATTGCTGAATGGTGCGGTGCAGCATCGGCCCGCGCCAGGCCACCGCCGAGCCCTTCGCGGAGTCGATGAACATGCCGATCGAGATGACCTTCACGTCGAAGGCGATCGGCGGAAGGATCATCTCGCCCACGCGCGTCGGTTTGGCGCCGGAGATGCCGAGCAGTCCCGGAATCGAGAATCCGAAGATGTCGGCGTCGATGATGCCCACACGCAAACCCTGCGCCGCGAGCGCCACTGCGAGGTTCGCGGTGAGGGTCGACTTGCCGACGCCGCCCTTGCCGCTCGTGATCGCGTAAATGCGGGCAAGCGAGTCGGCGTCGAATTGCATCGCCTTCGGCCGGCCGTCGCGCAGCTTCTCGGTGAGGGCATCCCGCTCCTCACGCGACATGACGCTCACCTCGACGGTCACGTTCGAAATACCGGGGACGGATGCCGTTGCCGCTCGCACATCACGCTCAATGGTGTCCGCAGCGGGGCACCCCACAATCGTGAGCTTGAGCGACACCGTCGCGGAGCCATCGGTCACCGAGATCGGCCCGACCATGTCGAGCTCGGTGATCGGGCGGCGGATCTCCGGATCGATCACCCGGCCGAGCGCTGCGAGGATGCCCGTTTCGAGGTCGTTCACGACGCGAGTCACTCGGCCTTGTCGGACTTCTCGCGGTCCAACTCCTCCAGCAGGGAGCGCAGTTCGGCCCGGATGAAGTCTTTGCCGGCAAGGTCCTTCATCGCGAGCCGGAGCGCAACAACCTCGCGGGCGAGGTACTCGGTGTCGTTCAGGTTGCGTTCGGCCTGCTGCCGGTCTTGCTCGATCTGCACACGGTCGCGGTCGTCTTGCCGGTTCTGGGCGAGCAGGATCATCGGTGCGGCGTAGGAGGCCTGCAGCGACAGGATGAGCGTCAGGAGCGTGAAGTTCGTGATGCGAGGGTCGAACTGGGCGCTTTCGGGCGCGCTCGTGTTGTAGAAGAGCCAGACCACAACGACCACGGTCATCCCGACCAAGAACCAGGGTGTGCCCATCGCGCGCGCGAATGCTTCGGAGAAGCGGCCCATGCGGTCCCGGCTTTGGAAGAGCGAGAAGTTGGTGCGCAGGCCCTTCGGCTCATCGAGCCGAGAATCGGAGCGGGAGGGACGGCTAGTGCGTGCCATTGTGTGCGCTCCTTTCCTTCAGCGGGAGTCCTGCGGTCGAGGTGTCGTTGTAGGCGGGTCGTTCGTCGCTCGTACTTCGCCAGTCGCGCGGCAGCAGATAGTCGAGCACATCGTCAATGGTCACCACCCCGACCAAGCGGTGGTTCTCGTCAACGACGGGCACCGAAACTAGGTTGTAGCTCGCGAGAATGCGTGAGACCTCGGCGGCGCTCGTGTCCGCGGCGACCGGGTCAAGGCTGGGGTCGAGCAGATTGCCGAGACGCTCGTTCGGCGGATAGCGCAACATGCGCTGGAAGTGCACCATGCCGAGGAACCGGCCGGTCGGAGGCTCGTACGGTGGAAGCGTGACGCAGATTGCCGCGCCGAGCGCAGGAGCCAACTCGTGGCGACGGATCAGGGCGAGCCCTTCGGCCACGGTCGCATCGGCGGAGACGATGATCGGCTCGGTGGTCATCAGACCGCCTGCGGTCTCCGGTGCATAGGAGAGCAGGAACCGCACGTCCTCTGCCTCTTCGGGCTCCATGAGCTCGAGCAGGGCCTCGCCGCGCTCGTTAGAGAGGTGGGCGATCAAGTCGGCGGCGTCATCCGGCTGCATTGCATCGAGCACGTCGGCGGCGCGGTCATCGTCGAGCTGGTTCAGAATGTCGACCTGTTCGTTCTCGGGCATCTCTTCGAGCACGTCGGCAAGGCGGTCGTCGGAGAGCTCTTCGGCGACCTCGATCATGCGCTGCTCGGGCAGATCGAGCATCGCGTTGGCGAGGTCGGCGGGGAGTAGGTCGGCGTAGCTCGCTACGAGCTGGGTCGCAGACTGGGCTTCACCTGGGTCGGCATTCTCGATCAGGTCGCCCCAGGCAGCGAATACCGTCGCACCCTTGGCGAATGGCGAGGCGGTGGTCTTCGGCCGGCGCAGAAAGACTTGGCTGAGCTCCCAGTCACCCAGGCCGACCTCTTCCATTGCGGCATCCTCGATGTGGGCCTCGCCCGAACCATCTCGCAAGCGCACCTTGCGCCCGAGGAGTTCTGCCATCACGCGCAGTTCGCCTCCGCGCTGTTCGAAACGGCGCAGATTGATGTTGCCGGTCGTGATGATCTGGCCCGAGCCGATGCTCGTGACCCGGCCGATCGAGAGGAACACGCGGCGCTTGCCGGGCACTTCGATGATGAGCCCGATCACGCGCGGGGCTGCATGCGAACGGATGACCGCGAGCACGTCGCGCACCTTGCCGACGCGGTCGCCGTTGGGGTCGAAGACGGAGCATCCGACCAGTCGGGCCGCAAATACTCTGGTCATGCTCACGCGTAAAACCCTACCCCCGCGTGGAAGAATGATCCGGTGAGCAACCAGAGCCCCTTTGGTCGCCCGGTACCGGCGCCCTCAATTCCTCACGGCGATGTTCTCGGTACCTACGACACCTATTTCGAAGCCCAGTCCGTCGTCGATCGGCTGGCAAAAGCCGATTTTCCGGTCGCGCAGATCTCAATCGTCGGTAATGATCTGAAGACGGTGGAACGCGTCACCGGCAAACTCACCTACGGTCGCGCCGCGCTCGCCGGCGCCGCGAGCGGGGCGTGGTTCGGGCTCTTCTTCGGGCTTGTCCTGACGATCTTCACCCCGCCCGAACCGCGGTCATTCGGCATAGTCGGCGCAGCCGTACTCATTGGTGCGGGTTTCGGAATGATCTTCGGCATCGTCACCTACGCGATCAACCGTCGTCGGCACGACTTCACGTCAACCCACCAGGTGCTCGCCTCGAACTACCAGATCATCATCGACCCGGAGCTCACTGCGAAGGCGCAGCAGATTCTGAGCAGCCCCGAGCGCGACTAGAAGATGTCGTTGCGGTCCTTGGCAATGACAAAGCCGTGCCCGCTCACGTTGTTCACGCACGTGACGCCGATGGTTTCGGAGTAGCACGTAACGTTCCCGAAGGTGACTGACTGGCCGTATTGCAACACGCGGATCGGGTCGGGGGCGCCATTCATAGCAAAGATTCCGGCCGGATACCCCGGGTCCCCATGCTTCCGCGGGTGTGGCAGCTCGCTATCGCTGGCCTCGATGCCGTCGCCACACGGGATCGGGGACTGGTAGCAGTAGTCGCTTGGCGCATCCGTGGGGAACTCCCAAGATTTCTTGACGATCGTGCAACTCCAGAGGCTCTGAGTTTCGGGGCCGAGAATCGCGCATCCGATGTTCCGCGACGGCGAGCGGAAGTTGACGTCCTTGGTGTCCCATGTCATGCCCCAATTCGGCGGCAATCCCTGGTCGACGAAGAAGAGGGTCGGATCCATCGCCTGGAACTTCGCGGGATCGGGAACCCTTGACTGAGTCGCGGTCGGCGTGGGAGTGGCGCTCGGTGTAGTCCCGGTAGGAGTCGGCTCCGGCGCGCAACCGGCGAGTAACACGGTCAGCATGAGGACCGTCGCGATGTGACGTTTCATGGCCGAAACCTACCAGAGTCAACCCCGCAGCCAGGCCTCGACGTCGTCGGCGGTTCTCGGAATGTCGATCGAGAGGTTCTCCGCGCCGGATTGGGTCACCAGAATGTCGTCTTCAATGCGGATGCCGATGCCCCGGTACTCCTCGGGCACGGTCAAGTCGTCCGGCTGGAAGTACATGCCCGGCTCGATCGTGAAGACCATTCCCGCCTCGATCACTCCATCGTGGTAGAACTCGCGCCTCGCGAGCGAGCAGTCATGCACATCGATCCCGAGGTGGTGGCTCGTTCCGTGCACCATGTAGCGGCGATGGTATTGGGCATCCGGCTTCAGGGACTCTTCGGCCGACACCGGCAGCAAACCCCATTCGCCGAGTTTGACTGCGATGACGTCCATTGCAGCGGCGTGGACTTCGCGGAACCGGATGCCCGGCCGAACGACGGCGAAGGCAGCATCGGCGGCATCCCGAACCGCTTCGTACACGCGCCGCTGCACCGGGCTGAACGTGCCGCTCACCGGAAGGGTGCGCGTGATGTCGGCGGTGTAGTAGCTGTCGAGTTCGACGCCGGCGTCGATCAGGATGAGATCGCCTGGCACGACTGGGCCGTCGTTGCGGGTCCAGTGCAGGATGCAGGCGTGCGCTCCGCTCGCTGCGATCGTGTCATAGCCCACCGTGTTGCCCTCGGCGCGGGCCCGCCGGTTGAAGCTGCCCTCGACGAGGCGCTCGCCGCGGCGGTGACCGAGGGCCTCGGGCAGGTGCGCGATGACATCGTCGAAGCCCTGCTTGGTGGCGGCGATCGCCCCGCGCAGTTGTTCGGTCTCGAAGGCGTCTTTCACGAGTCGCATTTCGCTGAGATCGCGTGCTAGTTCTTCGTCAGCCGTTGTGTCGAGCAGCTCGGAATCGGCCAGGAGCAAGCGCAGCGCGTCGACCTGGTCGGTGATCTCCCGATCCGCGTCGCGCACGATCGTCGTGGCCGCATCAGTCCCGTCGATCACCTCGTGCAGGGTGCTCAAGCCCGCGGTGGCGATACCGAGCGCTGCGGCGACCTGCTCGAGCGAGGGTCGCGGCCCTTGCCAGAATTCGCCGATGAGCGAGTTGGCATAGAACTCGTTGGTGCCGCGCTTCGCGCTTTCGCGAAAGTAGAGCGTGGCGTTGTGGCAGTCGGCGCTCGGCTCCATGACGAGCACGCTCCCCGGCACGGTGCCCGCTCCCCAGCCGGTGAGGTAGGCGAAGGCCGAGTGCGCGCGGTAGGGGTAGTCGGTGTCGTTCGAGCGCGTGCCCACGTCCCCTGCTGGGACGATGAGCCTCCGGTTCGGGTGCAGCTTCGAGATGCGCTCACGTCGCGCGGCAGCGAACCGGGCATCCGGTCGTTCCGTCGGTAACGGCTCATCGCGCTCGGCCCAGTGTTCGGAGATGTACTCGGCGAACGCACTTGAGCCGGGCAGTGTCGAGCGGTTCGCGTTTACGTCGGGCTCAGTCTCGGGGGCGGGTTCGCCAGCGGCCGCCGAATCAGAGACGCGGGACTTGGCCATCCCCCCATTCTGCCCCGAGGGGTGCCACAGATCGGTTAGCCAGCCGGTGTGAGCTGCACCAATATAGGCCGGTGGTCGCTGCCATAGTTATCGCGCGACTGCACCACGCGCATCCCGGTTACTCGCCAGTTCTGTGTGGTCATCACATGATCGATCGGGGTTCCCAGCAGTGCGGGCAGCATGGTCGGCCAAGTACCGACGCTGCCGTTGCCGCTTGCCAGACCGGCGTCCGCGCAGTCTCCGAGCGTGCGTCCGGAGGAGTTTGCGAGGCCTGCGTAATGGTCGACCGTCGAATTGAAGTCTCCCGCCATGATCACGTTGCTCCCGGCGCATGCGGACTTCAGCCATGACAGATCTGCGCGCCAGTGCGCCATTTCGCCGACGATCGGCGAGACCGCGTGCACCGCGATGATGGTCGGTCCACTGCCATCGCGCGGTGTTGCGACGACACTCGGCAGTACTGCAGTGGTGACGCGTGACGTGTTCACTTGGTACTCGCCGAGCGCTGCGCTGATCAGCAGGGTTGTCGATCGCGCTTTCGAGATGTGGTCGTATGCCACGGTGTACACCCACATCGGCCGGCCACGCGCTTTCATGGCCGCGGCGATCGTGAGCCCCGCCTCGTTCGTGGTTTCTGGCAGGGTCACGATGTCGGCGTCGGACTCCTGGGCAAGCGCGGCGATCGCCTCCGGCGGAATGGCCTCGCCGAGAGTGTTCCAACTGAGCACCCTGATGTCGTTGGGACCTTCCGTGTCGAAGCCGGAGCCGCCAAAGCCGCGTGTGGCGAGAACTGCCGCGCTCACGCCGCAGAAGATCAACGCGATCAGAGCGATAGACGCTGCGAAACGGCGCGTCGATCGGGAGATCAGAGCGATAAGGGTGAGCGCCACGACGATGATCAGCCCGACGGTAACGGCAAGGGCGCGCATGGAGACGACTTGCGCGATGAACGTCGAGCGCCCGAGACCGAAAAGCTGCGGCCATGACGAGATCAGCAGCACGGCGCCCACAGCCACGATTAGTGCGGCGGCAAGCGTTCGTCGAAACACCTGCCGAGCCTAGACCAAATAGTCTTGCAGGATGCCGGGAGCGATCGATCTGCACACGCACAGCGCCGTGTCAGACGGCACCCAAACTCCGACCCAATTGATTCGGGATGCCGTCGCCGCCGGTCTCGGCGCGATGGCGCTCACCGACCACGACTCAACCGCGGGCTGGCAGGAAGCATTCGCGGCGGCATCCGGAACCGGTCTCACCGTGATCCCGGGAATGGAGTTGAGCACGAACTACGGTGCGGCGAGTGTGCATATGCTCGCGTACCTGTTCGACCCCTTGAACGCGGCGATCGTGGCAGAGACGGCCCGCATTCGCGAAGGCCGACTGCAGCGTGCGGAACGCATCGTGAAGAAGATCGCCGCGGACTACGACTTGAGCTGGGAGGACGTTCTCGCCGAGTCCTCCGACGGCACCACGCTCGGGCGCCCGCACATCGCCGATGCCCTCGTACGCAAGGGACATGCGCCCAATCGCAGTGCGGCGTTCGAGAGCATCCTGCACTGGCGGGGCGGCTACTACGAGAAGTACTACGCGCCCTCGCCGCTGGAGGGCGTGCAACTGATTGTCGCGGCCGGGGGAGCGCCCGTGCTCGCCCACCCGGCCACTCGCGGTAAGTACCGGCAGATGGATGATGCCTTCATCGGCAAACTCGCCGAGGCGGGTCTCTTCGGCCTTGAGGTGCACCACCGAGACAACACCGAGGCGGGCAAGAAGCGGCTCATCGCCCTGGCCAAAAAGTTTGGCCTCGAGATCACCGGCGCGAGCGACTATCACGGTGTCGGCAAGCCCAACCAGCTGGGCGAGAACACCACGACTCAGGACGTGCTGGACAAGCTAGTCGCTCGCGGCACGGGCTCGAAGCCGTATTTCAGCTAGCCCTGCCCGCGGCCGAAGACCTCGTTCGTGAGCGCCTGAACGTCACGATCGAGAGTGGCGATTTGCGTGTTGACTGTGTCGAATCGGCCGTTCATTTCAGCGCGGAGACCACCGATCTGGCTCTCCATTTCTCTGCGCAGCCCGCCGATCTGCGCTTCCATCTCGCCGCGCAGCCCACCCATCTCGTTTCGCAGCCCCCCGATTTGGGCGCTAATCGTGCGCGTCGTGAGCGTGAGGGTCGCGGTGAGGAACGCCATCAAGGTCGCGAAGAGCAGGCCGATGATCGTCCATACTTGCGGTTCCGTCAACATAGCCACCCTCTCAGTGTGCATCCCGTGGGAGACAAACGCTAGCTCAGCGACGGCACGTCAAACGGGCCGCTTAACGGACTGTGAGTAGTGCGGCGCTGTGCAGGAGGAGAACTAGGCGGCAGGCGGCGTGCTACGGCGGGTACGCGTGCGCTGGCGATTTCTGCGGGGGGCGCCCTCGGCCTTCGGCTCTGCCGTGGCGGCGGTGCGCGGGCCACGCTGCGACTTCGCACGATCACCCTGGGCTGGGGTCTCCTTGATGTGCGGCGGGCCCGCGGACTTCAAGCGACCTTTCGATCCTTCGGGAATGTCGAGGTCGGTGTAGAGGTGCGGTGACGAGGAGTAGGTCTCGACCGGTTCGGGCTGGCCCATGTCGAGAGCACGGTTGATAAGTGCCCACTTGTGAAGATCATCCCAGTCCACGAAGGTCACCGCGACGCCGGTCTTGCCCGCGCGCCCCGTCCGGCCGGCACGGTGCAGATAAGTGTCGTGATCCTCTGGGATCGTGTGGTTGATCACATGCGTGACGTCGTTGACGTCGATGCCGCGAGCCGCGACATCCGTAGCGATCAGAATGTCTTTCTTGCCCGCCTTGAACGCGGCCATGGCACGCTCGCGTTGCTCCTGGTTGAGGTCGCCGTGCACGGCAGCGGCGTTGAACCCCCGGTCGTTGAGCTCTTCGACGAGCTTGGCGGCGGCGCGCTTGGTGCGGGTGAAGACCACGGTCTTGCCGCGGCCTTCGGCCTGAAGGATGCGCGCGATGACCTCGTCTTTGTCGAGGTTGTGCGCGCGGTAGACGACGTGCTTGATATTGGCCTGGGTGAGGCCTTCATCAGGATCGGTGGCACGGATGTGGATGGGCCGGTTCATGAACCGGCGCGCGAGGGCGACGATCGGCCCGGGCATGGTGGCCGAGAACAGCATGGTGTGACGGCTCGGCGGTGTTTGCGAGAAGAGTTTCTCGATGTCGGAGAGGAACCCGAGATCGAGCATCTTGTCTGCCTCGTCGAGCACCATGACCTTGACGTCTTTGAGCGAGAGCATGCGCTGGCTCGCGAGGTCGAGCAGGCGGCCGGGGGTGCCGACAACGACCTGGGCGCCGGCCTTGAGCTGCTCGACCTGGCCTTCGTAGGCCTTGCCGCCGTAGATGGCCGCGATCTTGGTGGAGCGATTGGATGCCGCGAGCACGAGGTCTTCGGCCACCTGCACGCACAGTTCGCGCGTCGGCACGACGACGAGCGCTTTCACGCCCGGCTCGGGGTTGGCACCGAGCGACTGCAACAGCGGCAGGCCGAACCCGAGCGTCTTGCCCGTTCCGGTCTTCGCCTGCCCGATGATGTCTTGGCCAGCGAGACCCATGGGGATGGTCTGCGACTGGATGGGGAAAGGTTCGACGATTCCCTTGGTGGCGAGCGCATCGACCATGTCTTGATCGATATTGAGTTCTGCGAATGTCAAGTGTGAATGCCCTGTCGGATAAAGAGAGAAGAAGTACGCCCACTTTTTCCTAGGGCGTAGGGCCCCTTCGAGTGCGGGGCTGCACCCTAGTTTAGCCGGATGCCCATTAGCAAGCTTCCCGCAGCCAGCTCGCGAG
>SCSV01000393.1 GCA_004297555.1 Salinibacterium sp. | reverse complement strand
GCGCAGGCCCACGGCTTCGATATAGGTCACGGATGCGACGCTATCGGAGACCGCGGACATGTGCGAACACGCCGGGAGGATGTCGGCGGCAATTGACACAATCGAACATATGTTCGAGACTAGAGAAGTGTCTCTAAACGCCGCACTAGTGACTTCCGGGGTGGGCGCGATGCCTGAACGCGCGTTGCCTGAACCGGGTGGAGCAGTGCAGCAATTGCAGTCGCGCATCCGCCAGATGCAGGCGACCAAGTTGGACACGCGGCGCATCCCGACGCACCCGGCGATCGCCGAACTGCTGCCCGGTGGCGGGCTCAAACCGGGTGCCGTGTACTCAGTCGAGCGATCGGCACTGCTGATGATGGCACTGCTCGCGCCGCCCTCTGCCGCGGGATCCTGGTGCGCGGTCGTCGGGGTGCCCGAGTTCGGGGTGGAGGCGGCACAGCACTTCGGCATCGACCTGGAGCGACTCGTACTCGTGCCGCATCCCGGCGACCAATGGCTCGCGGTCACCTCCGCCATCGCCGACGTCATGGGCGTCGTGGTCGCGCGTCCGCCGCAACGGGCGAGCGACGCGAGTGTGGCGCGGCTCGCCGCCCGGCTCCGGCAGCGCGGCACGACCCTGCTCGTGCTCGGCACCTGGCCGCAGAGCGAGGCGATGCTCAGTCTCTCGCACAGCGAATGGCACGGCATCGGCGCCGGTCACGGGCACCTCACCTCGCGCGAAGTCACAGTGACGGTGACCAACCGGGTGACCGGTCGCCCGCGCAGTGCCCGGCTCTGGCTACCGGATGCCTCGGCGCAATTGCGGCGTGCAGACTACATTTCCGCAGCACCGCTGGAGGTGCCGGAGCTCCACGGAGCCACGGCGTGAGCACCGGCCAGAGTATGAGCAGCCACGGCATGAACGCGCTGCCGGTCACGGTTCCCCGGGTCATGGTGTTGTGGTGCTCGGACTGGCCGATCACTGCCGCGAGCCAAGCACACCGGTTGGCGGCGGATGCCCCGATCGCCCTCATCACGAAAGGGCTCGTGTTCGCGTCCTCGGCGGCGGCCCGGGCCGAGGGAGTCAAGCGGGGACAGCGCCAGCGCGAAGCCCAGGCCCGCTCCCCCGGTCTCGTCGTGCTCGACTACGACCCCGACCTCGACAACCGCGCCTTCGAACCCGTCATCGCCGGCCTCGAGCAGCTGACACTCGGCGTGCAAGTGCTGCGCCCCGGGATGTGTGCGCTCAAGGCGCGCGGCGTATCCCGGTATTACGGCGGCGAGAAGGCCGCTGCCCTCGCTCTCGCCGGGCGCATGGACGAATTGAGCGCAGAAAACCGGGTGCGCGCCGGAATTGCCGACGGCATCTTCACCGCGGAGCAAGCAGCGCATCGCACCGGCCAGCAGCGTGTGCGCATCGTGCCCGCGGGAGAATCCGCCGCCTTCCTAGCACCGCTCGATGTCGGGGTGCTGCAGGCAGAGATCGTGACGCTGTTACGGCGGTTGGGCATCCGCACTCTTGGAGAATTCGCTGCGTTGGCAGCCGACGACGTGTTCACCCGGTTCGGCAGTGCCGGCGGGCGGCTGCACGCTCTGGCGAGCGGTCGGGACAGTTGGCCGGTCACTCCGCGCACCCCGCCCGCCGATCTCGATGTCGAGGTCGTGTTCGAGCCGGCGCTCGACCGCGTCGATCAGGTCGCTTTCGCGGTGCGGGCATCCGCCGATCGCTTCATCGAGGCGCTCACCGCGGCACGGTTGGTCTGCACGGCGATTCGCGTGGAGCTCGAATCGGACTCCGATCGCGACGGGCTCTCGGAACGGGTGTGGTTGCATCCGCGGTCCTTCACTCCCGCCGAGGTCGTCGATCGGGTGCGCTGGCAGTTACAGAGTTCGGCAGTCATCGACGCGGGGCTGAGCGCGGGCATCATCCGGGTGCGCATCGCCCCCGAGGCCGTCGACGCGATCGGCCATCACGAGACCGGCCTCTGGGGCAGCGGCCCCGACGAGCGCATCCACCACGGGCTCTCGCGCGTGCAGAGCATGCTCGGCCACGAAGCCGTGCTCGTGCCGAGCGTCGGCGGTGGCCGCACCCTCGCCGACCGGCAGCACCTCGTCGCCTGGGGCGACCGGGCTCTCGTGACCCGCCGCCCGAGCGAACCCTGGCCGGGTCAGGTGCCTAGCCCGCTGCCCGGCACAGTCTTCAGTCCACGACGGGCGGTGCACGTGTTCGCCGCAAATGGCGAATCAATAACGGTGGATGCCCGGGGCCGCGTCTCGGCTCCCCCGGCCCGATTCGCGGCCGGGCGCACCATGCTCGCGATCACCGCCTGGGCCGGACCCTGGCCGCTCGACGAACGCTGGTGGTCGGCGGATGCCCGGCGCGCGTACCGCTTTCAGGCCGTCGACTCGAGTGGCTGCGGCTGGCTGCTCGTGCTCGACGATGCCGGCTGGTGGGCGGAAGCAAGGTACGACTGATGGGCTGGAACAACCCGCCGATGCCCTGGTCGCACCTCGAGCACACCCTCTCCGGCCATGGCCAGCCTCTTCCGTCGAGACCGCATCCTGCTTCAAGCCCGGAGGGCACCTCGTCGCGCAAACGGCATCCCTACCAGGCGCCCGCGGATGCGATCGCGAGAAGCGATGCGACCCGATACGCAGAGCTGCACGCCCACTCCGCCTTCAGCTTTCTCGACGGCGCGAGCATGCCCGAGACGCTCGCCGAGGAAGCCGCCCGCCTCGGTCTCAGCGCCCTCGCCCTCACCGACCACGACGGCCTCTACGGAATCGTGCGCATGGCCGAAGCGGCCGCCACCCTCGGGTTGCCGACGATTCTCGGTGCCGAACTCTCGCTCGGACTCGGCGGCCCGCAGAACGGCGTGCCCGATCCCGAGGGCAGCCATCTGCTCGTGCTGGCCCGCCAGGAGGAGGGCTACCACCGGCTCGCGGCCGCGATCACGGCTGCCCAGCTGGCCGGTGGCGAGAAGGGGCGCCCGGTCTACAACCTCGACGATCTGGCGCGCCGAGCCGACGGGCACTGGCTGATTCTGACCGGATGCCGCAAAGGAGCAGTGCGGCAAGCCCTCCGCGCGGGAAAAGAGGCAGCCGGTGCCGAGCTCGACCAACTTGTCGCCCGCTTCGGCGCTGCGAACGTCGTCGTCGAGCTGTTCGACCACGGCAACCCCCTCGACAGCGCCGACAACGATGTGCTCTTCGATCTGGCCCGAGCGCGCAGCTTGCGCGTCGTCGCCACCGGCAACGTGCATTACGCGACCCCCGCCCAGCACCATCTGCACACGGCTCTGGCCGCGGTACGTGCCCGCCGGAGTCTGGATGAGATGGATGGATGGCTGCCGGCATCCGGTTCGGCCCACCTCAGGTCGGGCGCCGAGATGGCCGAGCGCTTCGCCCGCTACCCCGGCGCGATCGAGAACACGGTGGCGATCGCCGACGAGTTGAGCTTCGAGTTGCGCAAGGCTAAGCCCGAGCTGCCGGAGACCGAGGTGCCCGAGGGCCACACCCCGATGAGCTATCTGCGCGAGTTGGTCTGGCGGGGCGTGCCCGATCGGCGAATCGAACTGACCGAGGAGAACCGGCAGCGCATCGAGCGCGAGCTGCGCGCGATCGAGGAGAAGCACTTCGCCGGCTACTTCTTGATCGTGCACGACATCGTCGATTTCGCCCGCAGCCGGGGCATCCTGTGTCAAGGTCGCGGATCGGCGGCGAGCTCGGTCGTCTGTTACCTGCTGAAGATCACCGCGGTCGACCCGATCCGCTACAAGCTGCCCTTCGAGCGGTTCATCTCGACGATGCGCGAAGAGGAGCCCGACATCGATGTCGATTTCGATTCCGGGCGGCGCGAGGAGGTCATCCAGTACGTCTTCGAGAAGTACGGGCGCGAGAATGCGGCGCAAGTGTCGAACGTGATCCAGTACCGGCCGAAGTTCGCGGTGCGTGACATGGCCAAGGCGCTCGGGCACAGTCCGGGCCAGCAAGACGCCTGGTCGAAACAGATCGACGGATGGAACACCCTCGATCCCGGCCCCGATAGCGACGTGCTCGCGAGCGTCGTTGAGCTGGCGCGCGAGGTGATGAAGTTTCCACGGCACCTCGGCATCCACTCCGGCGGCATGGTGCTCACCAAGCGGCCGGTCGGCGAGGTCGTGCCGATCGAGCACGCGCGCATGGAGAAGCGCACGGTCGTGCAGTGGGACAAAGACGATTGCGCCTGGATGGGCCTGGTCAAGTTCGATCTGCTCGGACTCGGGATGCTCGCGGCCCTGCAGTACAGCTTCGACCTGGTGCGCGCCGCGCTCGGCGAGAGCTGGGATCTCGACACGATTCCGAAGGAGGAGCAGGGCGTCTACGACCAACTATGTTTCGCCGATGCGGTTGGCGTGTTCCAGGTGGAGAGCCGCGCACAAATGGGGCTGCTCCCCCGGCTGCAGCCGCGCGAGTTCTACGACCTCGTGATCGAGATCGCGCTCATCCGGCCCGGTCCGATTCAGGGTGGCGCCGTGCATCCTTATGTGCGCCGCAAACTCGGGCGCGAGGAGGAGACCTACCTGCACGAGAACCTGCGCGAACCGCTGAGCCGCACCCTGGGCATCCCGATCTTTCAGGAGCAGCTCATGCAGATCGCGGTCGCGGTCGGCGGCTGCACACCAGACGACGCCGACCTTCTGCGTCGCGCCATGGGCTCCAAGCGCGGCATCGAGCGCATCGAGACCCTGCGCGAGAAGCTCTATGCGGGCATGGCCGAGAACGGCCTGGTCGGGGCGGCGGCCGACAGCATCTACGCGAGCATCCAAGCTTTCGCCGGCTTCGGTTTCGCCGAGAGCCACGCGCTCAGCTTCGCCCTGCTCGTCTATGCGAGCGCCTGGATGCGACTGCACTACCCGGCGGCCTTCCTCGCCGCCCTGCTGCGCGCGCAGCCGATGGGCTTCTACTCGCCGCAAAGCCTGGTGGCGGATGCCCGTCGCCACGGTGTCGAGGTGCGGCGCCCTGACATCCAGCGTTCCGGGGTGTACGCGACGCTCGAAAGTTCCGATGGCGACGAAGCAGGCACCCCAACCGGCGACGACCGCTGCCTCGCCCGCGAGCAAGCCCCGATCGGCCCCTTCGACCGGGCAGCCGGGTTCGACTCGACCGCGCACCGGCGCGATGGCGCGTTCGCGGTGCGACTCGGCTTCGACGAGATCACGGGGATCGGCATCCCGCTCGCGGAGAGAATCGTTGCCGAGCGCGAGCGTGCGGGCGAGTACCGCGACATGAACGAGCTCGTGCGCCGGGTGGGACTCACGACCGCGCAACTCGAACCGCTTGCCGCGGCGGGAGCCTTCGACACCCTGGGGCTGAGCCGGCGGGAGGCGATGTGGAACGCGGGCAATGCTGCTCAAGACAGAGCCGAGTACCTGCCCGGAACGATCGTGGCGGTGCAGCCGCCGCTCTTCGCCCTGCCCACCGCGTTCGACGAGTTGATGTCGGATGTCTGGGCCACCGGTATCTCGACTGACAGTCATCCGGTGCAGCATGTGCGTGGCCTGCTGGCCAGCCGCGGGGTGCTCAGCGCGGCCCAACTCGCCACCGCCGAGCCGGGTCGCCGCATCGAAATCGGTGGAATCGTGACGCACCGCCAGCGCCCCTCGACCGCGAGCGGCGTGACCTTCATCAACATTGAGGATGAGACCGGCTTCGTCAACGTGATCTGCAGCGTGGGGGTCTGGCAGCGCTACCGGCGCATCGCGCGCGGGGCACCGGCGCTCATCGTGCGGGGCATTCTGGAGCGCTCCCCCGAGGGCGTGACGAACGTGCTCGCCGATCGGTTCGAGTCGCTCTCGATGGCTGCGCGGCTGAAATCCCGGGATTTTCGCTAAATTGCCAACACGTTAACAATAAAAACCTTTTCAAGAATTTCTGCCGCCGGCTGCACCACCTGATATACCCTTGGCGGTATTCGGCATGTACTCATTGCATGTCGATGTGGCCTCGACTGTCGGGGCCAGAAGAAGGAGTTTTAAATGGCATTAGGCACCGTCAAGTGGTTCAACGCGGAAAAGGGCTTTGGTTTCATCGCCCCTGAGGACGGAAGTCCTGACGTGTTCGCCCACTACTCGGCAATCGCGACGAGCGGTTACAAGTCACTCGATGAGAACCAGAAGGTCGAGTTCGACATCACACAGGGACCGAAGGGTCCCCAGGCGGAGAACATCCGCCCCCTCTGAACTTGATAGCTCAGTAACAGAATCGCCCCGGCTCAATGCCGGGGCGATTCTCTTTGTGCAGCTATTCGTCACGAGCAAGTCAGCCGCGCATGGCCTTCCGCACGTGATCAATGCGCGCCTGCAACTGCGTGACCGTGGCTTGCGCAACCGGCGGCCCGCCGCAGACGCGCCGCAACTCAGCATGGATGAGCGCGTGCGGCTCACCCGAGAGTTTCGCGCGCATCCCGACGAGCGAGTTCAACAGGCTGCGCTGCTCGCGTAGGTTTCGATACATCGGGATGCTCGCTGCCGGCGCCGAGGCCGGGCTCGCCCTGCGCCGCCGCCCCTGGCGCGCCTGCCGCTGGCGTAGCAGCTCGCGCACTTGGTCGGCGTCGAGGATTCCCGGGATGCCGATGAAGTCGAGCTCCTCGGCGCTGCCCGGCAGGGCGGCAGAACCGAACTCGTCACCGTCGAAGAGCACGCGGTCGAAGTTGGCATCCGACTCGATCGCCTGCCATACGAACTCGGCAGTCAGCTCGTCAGCGGTCGCGACCTCGCGATTCTCGCGCTCGAGCAGTTCATCGTCGAGCAACTCGTCCTCGCGCTCCCGGTCGAGCGCGTGGTCGCGTTCGAGCTCGAGTTGGGTGGCGAGCGACAGCAGCGAGGGCACGCTCGGCAGGAAGATGGATGCCGTCTCCCCGCGCCGGCGGGCACGTACGAACCGGCCGACCGCTTGCGCGAAGTAGAGCGGGGTCGCCGCTGACGTCGCATAGACGCCCACCGCGAGTCGCGGCACATCCACGCCCTCGGACACCATGCGCACGGCGACCATCCACCGCGAGTCGCCATTCGTGAACGCTTCGATGCGAGTCGAGGATGCCCGTTCGTCCGACAGCACGACCGTCGGCTTCTCCCCCGTGATCTCCGCAAGCAGCGCGGCGTAAGCGCGGGCCGCCTGCTGATCGGTGGCGATCACGAGACCGGCGGCATCCGGTATCGAGTGCCGCACCTCGCCCAGACGGCGGTCGGCCGCGCGTAGCACAGCGGGCATCCATTCGCCTTCGGCATCGAGTGCGGTGCGCCAGGCTTGCGCGGTGACGTCTTGTGTGTCGGCCTCGCCGAGCCGGGCCTCCATCTCGTCGCCCATGCGGGTGCGCCAGCGCATCTTGCCGGCGTAGGCCATGAAGATCACCGGCCGCACGACGCCGTCGGCGAGGGCGCGGCCATAGCCGTAGGAGTAGTCGGTGAGCGAGGTGCGGATGCCGCGCTCGTCGGCGAGGTAGCTGACGAACGGGATCGGCGCGGTGTCGCTGCGGAACGGGGTGCCGGTGAGCGAGAGCCGGCGGGTCGCGGGCTCGAAGGCCTCCCGAATGGCGTCGCCCCAGCTGAGCGCGTCGCCGCCGTGGTGCACCTCGTCGAGAATCACGAGGGTGCGGCCGGACTCGGTGATCTCGCGGTGCAGGCTCGCGCGCATTGCGACCTGGGCATAGGTGACGGCGAGTCCGTGGAAGCGGCGCCCGCCAAAGCCGTCTCCGTTGGAGAACGCCGGGTTGAGTCGCAGCCCGACGCGGTGCGCGGCATCCGCCCACTGTCGCTTGAGGTGGTCGGTCGGGGCGACGACCGTCACGCGGTCGATCGTGCGGCGAGCGATCAGCTCGACCGCGAGCCTGAGCGCGAACGTGGTCTTACCGGCACCGGGAGTGGCCGCGGCGAGAAAGTCTCGGGGCTCACGCCCGAAATACGCATCGAGTGCCTCGGCTTGCCAGGCGCGCAACTTGTCGGCGGTTCCGCGAGCGGCTCGCTCCGGGTAGGCCGGTGACAGGTGCTCGGCGGCGAAGGTGCCGAGTTGCGGAGCAGCGAAGCCGCGCCCGGGGCCTGGAGTAGTCACTTGACGAAATGGTACCGTCATCCAATGACCGAACCCGACCCCGCGATGGCTCCTCCCTCCGTGCATGTGCGCGCCGTCATTACCTGGATGGCGATCTTCCCTCTAGTCACCATCGGGCTCTATGTGATCGCGCCATTCTCGACCGGCTGGAGTCCGGTCTTGCGGGCCTTTGTGCTCACTGCCGTGGTGGTTCCCCTCGCCGTGTACTTTGTCGTGCCGCAGCTCATGCGCCTTTACGGCAAGCTCCGCGCGGCGCGTCGCTAATCGCGCTGCCCGAGCCGTGGACGATCGCGCTCGGCATACCCGATCAGTCGAGCCGGGGTAACGGAGCCCTGGCCGAAACGCAGGCTCGCGGCATCCATCACTCCTTCGGCCTCGCGCCAGCCGCCAGAGTCGTCCCACAGACCCATTCGCGAACTCGACGTCGGCAGCAGTTGTTCGGTGCGAACGCCGACCAGGCGGATGCTCGCATCGGGTCGACCGAGCCCGGCGTAGATCGCGGTGACCTCGTCATAGATCGTGCGGCCGAGATCGGTCGGCTCCTTGAGCGTGCGGGATCTGGTGATTGTGCTGAAGTCGGCGAACCGCAGCTTGAGCACGACGGTGCGCGCAACGTTGCCGCCAGCGCGCAGGCGCACCGCCACGCGATTGGAGAGGCGCAGCAGCTCGCGTCGGATGACTACCGAGTCACTGACGTCGGTTTCGAACGTCAACTCGTGCCCGACACTCTTCTCCTCGGCCCGTGCTTGCACGGTGCGGTCATCCCTCCCCCAGGCCAACTCGTGCAGCCGCCGACCCATGCTCTCGCCGAGCACGAGGATGAGTTGCTCAAGCGGGGTCTGCGCCAGAGCACCCACCGTATCGATGCCCCGGGCCCTCAGTACCTCCTCGGTCTTGCCGCCCACGCCCCACAGCGCCGAGATCGGCAGCGGGTGCAGGAAGGCGATCGTATCGGCAGCGGGCACAACGAGCATCCCGTCTGGCTTGGACCTGCCGGAGGCGAGCTTGGCGACGAACTTTGTCGAAGCGGCGCCTACAGAGCAGGTCAACCCGGTCTCCTCGCGAACGCGCGAGCGCAGAAGTGTCGCAATCGTCATCGGCGATCCCAACACCTTCCGGGCACCCGCGACGTCGAGGAAAGCCTCATCGATGCCCACGCGCTCGACGAGCGGGGTCAGCTGGTCACAAATAGCCATCACCTGTCGGGAGAAGTGCACGTAACGTTCGAAGTGCGGCTCGAGCACGACGGCCTGCGGGCAGCGCCGCAAGGCGATTGACATCGGCATTGCCGAGTTGACGCCGAAAGCCCTCGCTTCATAGGTTGCCGCGGTAACAACGGATCGGGATGACCGGTGTCCGACGATCACAGGCGCACCGCGCAATTCGAGGTGGTCGAGCAGTTCCACCGAGGCGAAGAAGGCGTCCATATCGACGTGCAGGATCGTCGCGGAACTGTCGTCGATCCCTTCAGTCGTGACCTGGCGGTCGCGCCCGTCTTGCTTGCCCATGCCCCAATCCTCGCAGCGACGACCGACCGCTGCCTGCACTGTGCCTTAAGACGCCAAAAGGGCGACGTGCCGAAGCACATCGCCCTGCCGAGGGCCCGGTTAGGCCCGTCGTGCTCCGCGAGCGAAGACGCTGTACAACAGCAACACGACTACCGCTCCGCCAATGGCGAGAAGCCAGGTCGTGATGTTGAAGAAGCCCTGAAGCCCGACATGGAACAGCACGCTGCCGAGGAATCCCCCGACCACCGCGCCAACCACGCCAAGCAGCAGAGTCATGAACAAGCCGCCGCCTTGCCTGCCAGGGAGAACAGCCTTTGCGATAGCACCCGCTATTAAGCCAAGTACGATCCAAGCAATGATTCCCATCATCGACCTCCCAGTCGATCACCTGCTCGACCCTGGGTCTCAGGGCCACCTCCAATTCTCCCACTCGCCCCATTAGGGGACAAGGGCGGTGAATTCGGGGTACAGGCTCGACCCCGCCGGAATCGCGGCTAAACAGCGGCCGAGGCCGCTGCGATCTAGCCCGTGTATCCGGTGCGGCCCGCGGCCGGGCAGTCAAACGGGTCGCCGTCAGCACCCAGTCCGACCTTGTTGAGATGGCGGATCACGATGCCGTACGAGGTGAACAGTCCGACTTCGGTGTAGAGAATGCCGCGGCTTATGCAGTACTCACGCACGATCTCGCCAGCACGGCGCAAATGCGGTCGCGGCATGCTCGGAAAGAGGTGGTGCTCAATCTGGTAGTTGAGCCCGCCCATGAAGTGGTTCATGAAGGTGCCGCTCTTGATGTTGCGGCTCGTGAGCACCTGCCGGCGGAGGAAGTCGACCTTGGCGCCACGCGGCAGGATGGGCATCCCCTTGTGGTTGGGGGCGAAGGACGCGCCCATGTAAAGACCGAAGATGGCAAGTTGCACACCGAGGAAGGCGAACGCCATACCGAGCGGGAGGAAGGTGAAGATGACGGCAACATAGCCAATATTGCGGATGGCGAGCAGCACGATCTCAAGCGCGCGCTTGTCGACCTTGCCTCGCGAGAATACCGTGCGGAAGGCGTGCGCATGGAGGTTGAAGCCCTCAAGCAGGAGCGCGGGGAAGAACAGCCAACCCTGCCGCTTGGCCATGAACCGCGAGATGCCCGTGAGCTCGCGCGCGTGCTCCTGTTGGAAGACGATGAAGTCGGGCTCGATGTCGGGGTCTTTGTCGACCGTGTTCGGGTTCGCGTGGTGGCGCGAGTGCTTGTTCATCCACCACGAGTAGCTGATGCCGACGACCAGGTCGGCGAGCACTCGACCAGAGAACTCGTTGAGCTTTCCGGAGGCGAAGACTTGACGGTGGGCGAGCTCGTGGGTGATGAACGCATATTGCGTGAACAGGATGCCCATCGCTGCTGCGATGAGCAGCGTGTACCAGGTCTCGTGCAGCAGAGCGAAGCCGAACCAGGCGCCGACCATCGCGAGAGTGATCACGCCGAAGGTCAGGAAGTAGAAGCGCTTGCGGCGGTGCAGGAGTCCGGCATCCCGAACCGTGTTGAGCAGAGCCGAGAACTCGCTCATCGGATGGGGCAAACCGCGCTGACCAGTCTTGATGATGGGCCCGGCTTGACTCGATGCGGGTTCGGCGATCGAGCTAGTCACATGACCTCAAGACCTAGAAATGACTTCGCAGTCACCGACCGTGCGGGCAGTTGCCCAGATGGGCATGAGTCTACCGGCGATTACTGGGAATGGAATGGCAATCCGCGAGCGGGCCGCATTGCATTCAGTCTGAGGAATATACCGCTCTAGAACAGTTCGCCGGGATTCGTCAGCCGCCACCACGGGCCGGGATCGTCGATTGACTCGGAGAGTTGGAGCGGCACCCGCACCCTTTGGCCGCCGATGCGGAATTCAGCCTGTCCCGCAGCGGTGCCTGCGGATGCGAGGGGCATGGCCTTCGCACGCACGGTGAGCGAGATGGGGGTCGACCCCCAGACGACGGCAGAGACGTCCCGAGCGGCAACTGCCGCGGACTTGTCGCCCCACGGCGTGGAATAGCTCGCGAAGGACTCACCCGCCTTGGCTAGAGCTAGCTCGTGGAAACCGGCCGTGGCCTGCGCGATAAGCGAGCGCACCTTGCCGTCGACCGTCGGGTGGTTGGGACCGCCCAGCACCACTCCAACCAGGGTGATGGTGTGCGAGCCGACGCTACATTGCGCGGAAAACAACAAGCTCGCATTTGAGGGCAGAG